>JAEWBS010000078.1 GCA_023391005.1 Bacillota bacterium
GGCTCAAGGTGTAAGTGCGGCGACGTATTTAGCCAGTGAGTACTAATCGGTCGAGGGCTTGACCTTTAAGTGATCTTATTAGGTCTCGCATGTCGCAGACAATTCATTGTTCAATTTTGAGTGTGCAAGCACATTCAATTTGCACCTTTAGCTCAGTTGGTAGAGCAGCTGACTCTTAATCAGCGGGCCCCCGGTTCGAGTCCGTGAAGGTGCACCAAAGTCGGCCTGTGTGGTCGAGGCTTCGGCCACACAGCAACTTGTTCAAAATCGCCGCAGGGTGTTTTGATAAACCGCTGATACGTCAGCGTGTATATGGCCCGTTGGTCAAGTGGCCTAAGACTCCGGCCTCTCACGCCGGCAACAGGGGTTCGAATCCCCTACGGGTCACCATGATACTAAGTGACAGCTTGGTATCGAATCGGTGTCAATGACGATGAGGATCCACCCGTTCCCATTCCGAACACGGTCGTTAAGCTCATCAGTGCCGAAAATACTTGGATGGAGACGTCCCGGGAAGATAGGTCGGTGCCGATACTTTATACAGGATTAAAATGATATTTGGTCCTGTAGATATTCCTCAATAGCTCAGTCGGTAGAGCATGCGGCTGTTAACCGCAGGGTCGTTGGTTCGAGTCCAACTTGGGGAGCCAACTACAATATGCTGTCAGATTTAAAGCTGACAGCATATTGTACTAAGAGGGCCTTTAGCTCAGTTGGTCAGAGCGGCCGGCTCATAACCGGTTGGTCCGGGGTTCGAGTCCCTGAAGGCCCACCATATCTTGTTTTTCCTGCCGCCAATACATAATATAGGGGTATAGCTCAGCTGGTAGAGCAGCGGTCTCCAAAACCGCGTGCCGAGGGTTCAAATCCTTCTGCCCCTGCCAAATAGAAAAGACCAGTCTTTGGGCTGGTCTTTTCTATTTGGCAGTTGCCTGTAGGCGAGAATTCCTTCGCCGCGCTCACTCAATGTACGGTAGGAACCGACGGTTTCCCCATATGCGCCCCTCCCTTGCCAATGCGTTACGAATATATATAGTACACAGTGCCTTAGGAATCGGTTTAAATTTGATGTCTAAAGGCGAATGATGAATATATTATCGAACAGGCATAAATCGAAAAACGCAGACCGGCTTTTAAAAGGCGGTTTGGGTTTTATAAAATGTGAGGCTTTGAGATTTTGCTATGATGAAGGATATGACCAGTGGTTCCCCAATGAAGCTGATGCTTAGCTTTACGCTGCCGATGTTTGTGGGGAATCTCTTTCAGCAGTTATATAACGTGGTCGATACCGTTATCGTCGGCAAATTTGTCGGACGAGAGGCGCTGGCGGCGGTGGGGTCCTGCTTTGCCATCATGGTGCTGATCAACTCAATTATTCTGGGACTGGCCATGGGCGCGTCAGTGCTATTTTCTCAATTGTACGGCGCCAAAGAATACAATAAGTTGAAAACTGCTATTATTTTAGCTTCTGTATTTATTCTGGGTGTCACCGCCGTATTATCCTTGGTCGCTTTTCTGGGTACGGGCACCATTATCCGGTGGTATCAGATTCCAACCGAGATGGTTCAATATTCGACCGACTATTTGAGGTGCATCTTTGCGGGGCTGCTGTTTGTTTCGCTTTACAATCTGGCGGCCAATCTGTTGCGCGCTTTTGGTGATTCTAAGACGCCCCTTTATTTTTTACTGTTGGCTTGCGCCATCAATATTGCGCTTGACCTGCTGTTTGTCGTGGGCTTTGGCATGGAGGTGTTCGGCGCCGCTATCGCCACCGTTATTGCGCAGGCTGTTTCGGGTATAGCTTGCATCTGTTTTGCGGTTTATAAAATCAGATTCCTGGAATTTAAGCGTGAGGACGCCATTTTTGATGTCGGGCTTTTCCGTTCCATAAGCCGATATGCCGTTCTTACTAGCCTGCAGCAATCGGTGATGAATTTTGGCATTGTGTTGGTTCAGGGGCTGGTCAATACCTTTGGCGCGGCGCTTATGGCGGCCTTTGCGGCAGGTGTTAAGATTGATGCCTTCGCCTATATGCCGGTGCAGGACTTTGGCAATGCCTTTAGCACCTATACGGCGCAGAATGTCGGGGCTAGAAACTGGAAGCGTGTGCGTCAAGGGCTAAAAACCGCCGCGCTAATTTCCGGCATCTTTTCGCTTGCGGTGTCGCTTATTGTATTTTTGATGGCAGAGCCTTTGATCGGGCTCTTCATCAAGGCCGGTGATTTTGAGGTTATCGCGATCGGTGTGCGTTATTTGCGCATTGAGGGGGCCTTTTATATCTTAATTGGCTTTTTATTTTTGTTTTATGGATTTTATAGGGGCCTCGGATATGCACATGTATCGATTGTATTGACGGTGGTATCGCTGGGAACGCGCGTTGCACTCGCCTATCTGCTTGCACCGACGCTTGGATTCACGATGATTTTTTGGGCGATTCCGATCGGTTGGCTGCTGGCTGATGTGGTGGGGCTGGGCATTTGGCTGCGGGTGCGAACACAGCTGGAATAGCTTTATCATATAAGATAGAAGCATGAGAATTTGGCGATTCGCTTATCTGCAGAAGCCTTTTTTACGCGATTATTTCAAAAAAGATCAGTCTCTTGGCTGGTCTTTTTTAGTTGCAAAGGGCTGAAAAATAGCAAATCCGACAGTTATTATACTATTTTATAGCTGTTGTTAACTGTCGCGGCATGAATTATCCCAGCGGTGACCATTATAGTAATAATTTGGCTATTGTTGTAAACAAATGCCTGATAAGAAACGGGAAATACTAGCATATTGAATACATTTAGCGCTAATATTTGTCCTTTTTATTTATTGACTGTTAATGGTCTTTAAGCTAAACTTTATGAGCGACTTTAGATTATGTAGGGGGATAAATTATGGAGAATCATCAGCTGTCTGTTAAGTATGGATTGCCAACCGCGATTGCAATGGTGGTTGGCATTGTTATTGGTAGCGGCGTATTTTTCAAAGCGGAAAAGATTCTACTGGCTACAGGCGGCAATCTGCCGTTGGGTATTTTGGCGTGGATTATCGGTGGCGCGATCATGGTGGTATGCGCGTATGCATTTTCAATTATGGCGACCAAGCACGCGTTTGTCAGCGGCGTCGTCGACTATGCGGAAGCGGCCTGCGGCAGAAAATATGGCTATATGCTAGGCTGGTTTATGGCGACCATCTACTACCCTTGCATCACCAGTGTGCTGGCATGGGTCAGTGCGCGGTATTTATGTGTTATTATCGGGTTTGATATTGTTGGCCCGCAGTGCATGACCATCAGTATGTTCTTTTTGGTGGCGGCGTTTTCGATGAACGCGCTTTCACCGGTGCTGGCGGGTAAGTTTCAGGTTTCGACAACGGTTATCAAGCTGATCCCTTTGTCGCTCATGGCGGTGGTCGGTACCATTGTCGGTTTAAAGAACGGCATGACCATACAAAATTTTACCACCGTGGTCACCCCGGTCGGTACGGGAAATGCGTTGTTTACAGCGGTGGTGGCAACCGCCTTTGCTTATGAGGGCTGGATTATTGCGACGACGATTAATGCCGAGCTTAAAGATCCTAAAAAGAACCTGCCCCGCGCGCTGATTATCGGTACACTGCTTGTCGCCGCGGTGTACATCTGTTATTATATTGGATTGGCTGGCGGCGTCAGCAACGAGGTGATGATGGCCGGCGGCGAAACCGGTGCTAAGCTCGCGTTTCAGGCGGTGTTTTCTAACATTGGCGCCAGTGCGCTGTTCATTTTCATTGTGATTTCTTGCCTTGGTACGCTCAACGGCCTAATGATGGGGTGCACACGCGGCCTTTATGCACTCGCGGCGCGCGGTGAGGGGCCTAAACCCGAGATGTTTAAGCAGGTCGACCCTGTCTCGAACATGCCCACCAACTCGAGCATTGCCGGTCTCTTTTTTGCGGGCTTCTGGCTGATGTATTTTTATGGCGCTAATCTGACGGCGCCTTGGTTTGGGCCATTTTGCTTTGATACCTCCGAGCTGCCAATCGTGACGCTCTACGCGGCATACATTCCGATTTTCTGGCACATGACCAAGGATCGCACACAGCCGTTTAGCAAGCGTATTCTCGCGCCGCTGCTGGCGATCGGCGGCTGCGTTTTCATGGTGATTGCGGCCTGTTTTGCCCATCGGATGGCGGTGGTCTATTACCTTATCATATTTTTAGCCATTTCATTTGTCGGTGCAGCTTATTTGAAACCAAAGAAGCGTGCCGATTGATAGTAAAGCGCAGGCGGCGTCGGTTTTCCGGCGCCGCTTCAACATTTTTTAACGATTTTGCTCTTGATTTTTGGCGCAGGATGTTGTATAGTTTATTAGCACTCAAATATTATGAGTGCTAATAAACTGACATAACAGGAGGCATAGGCTGTGTCAAAAAAACAGTTTAAAACGGAATCCAAACGTATTTTGGATCTGATGGTTAATTCCATTTACACAAACAAAGAGATCTTTTTAAGAGAGCTGATATCCAACGCCAGCGATGCCATTGATAAGCTTTATTTTCGGTCGCTGACCGATCAGTCGGTCGGCAAGGGCCGGTCAGACTTTGAGATCAGGCTGCTGCTTGATAAAGAGGCCCGCCAAATTAAAATTTGCGACAACGGCATCGGCATGACTAAGGACGAGCTTGATCAAAACCTTGGCACGATCGCGCACAGCGGATCGGGCGAGTTTGTTAAGCAGAACGAACTGGGCGACGAGATCGATATCATCGGGCAGTTTGGTGTCGGTTTTTATTCGGCGTTTATGGTGGCTGACAAGGTCACTGTCGTCAGCCGTGCCTTCGGTTCAGAAGAAGCCTACTGCTGGGAATCCGAGGGCGGCGACGGTTACACGATTACCGAGGCGAAGAAGTCCGAGTCTGGTACTGAAATTACGCTGCATCTCAAAGCCGACACCGAGAATGGCGACTATTCCGAGTTCTTAGAGCAGTACCGCATTTCGTCGATTGTCAAAAAATATTCGGATTATATCCGTTATCCGATTCGCATGGATATGGAGCGTCATCGTCCCAAGGCCGATGCGCCCGAGGATTCGCACGAGATGGAGACGATTGTTGAAACGACGACGCTCAACAGCATGGTACCGCTCTGGAAGAAAAATAAAAAGGATGTTACTGACGAGGAATATAAATCCTTTTATAAAGAAAAGTTCTACGACTATTCCGATCCGCTGCGGATTATCCACCAGAAGGCCGAGGGCACAACCGAATATCAGGCGCTGCTCTACATTCCAGCCAAGGCGGATTATAATTACTATTCCAAGGAATTTGAGCGGGGTCTTCAGCTGTATTCGAGCGGCGTTATGATTATGGAGCGCTGCTCCGACCTGCTGCCCGAATATTTCGGTTTTGTCAAGGGCCTTGTGGACAGTGAGGATCTTTCGCTGAACATCTCGCGTGAGATGCTCCAGCACGACCGGCAGCTGACGCTGATCCGTACGGCGCTCGAGAAGCGCATCAAAAACGAGCTGGTCGATCTGCGCGATAAAAGCCGCGAGGACTATGAAAAGTTCTGGAACACTTTTGGCCTCACCATCAAATTCGGCATATATCAGGCCTTTGGTGCAAACCGTGAGCAGCTCGAGGAGCTGGTGATGTTCCGCAGGGCGTCGGATGGCAAGCTTGTGACCTTTAAGGAATATGTCGAAGCCATGCCCGAGGCGCAAAAATATATTTACTATGCGGCGGGTGACAGCTTTGAAAAGCTCTCGAAGCTGCCGCAGGCCGAGCTGCTCAAGGATAAGGGGTACGATCTTTTGTGCCTGACCGAGCATGTCGACGAATTCCTCATGCAGGTGCTGCGCACCGTGCAGGAGAAAGAGCTGCGGTCGGTTTCTTCGGGCGATCTCGGCATCGAGAGCGAAGAAGAAAAGGCCGAGCAGCAGAAGAAGGAAACCGACAACAAGGAATTATTCGACTTCCTGAAGGAATCGCTGGGGGATAAGGTGGCGCAGGTGTGCCTGTCCTCGCGGTTAAAGAGCCACCCGGTGTGCCTGTCGGCTAAGGGGGCCGTCTCGATCGAGATGGAAAAGGTGCTCAACGACATTCCGGGCAATCAGAAGGTCAAGGCCGAACGCGTGCTCGAGCTCAACGGTGGACATCCGATGTTTGAAAAACTCGTGTCGCTGTGGCCCGACGAGAAGGAGAAGCTCTCGACCTACGCGCAGCTGCTCTATGATCAGGCATTGCTGATCGAGGGGCTGCCGATTGAGGACCCGGTTCGATTCTCCAACGCTGTTTGCGAGCTGATGAAATAAGTTAAACTTTAAAATAAAGATGGGCAGGCGCCGTATGGCGCCTGCCCATCTTTATTTTAAGCCGTCGTCGGCCTTGTGCTTTAAGTAGACCATGGGGGTATAACGTATGCCGTCGGCATGTTGCTCGGCCGAGACCGGCACAAATCCTAATTTAAGATAGGCTTTAACCGCGTAAGGTGAGGCGTTGACGGTTATGCGCGGTACGGCGCTATGCCGGCATGCCGTTTCAAACAATGCGCGGCCAATTCCCTGCCGGTGGTACGCGCCATCCACAAAAAGCAGCGCAATATGACCGCTGCTTTTTCTCATCGCAACGACGCCCACAAGTTCACCCGCAACATAAGCGCCCCACATGTCCATCGCGTTGATGTATGCGCCATCCGAAATGGAGGATCCAAAGGCCCGAATGCCTTGCTCTGAAAAATCCGGCGCATCATACTGCAAAAAGACGCTCCAAACCAGCGACAACGCTTTGGGATAATCCACTGCGCTGACTTTTTTGATGAGCATTTTAAACACCTCGCCCCAATCCGGTCCGATGGCTTCTGGAACGGACGCCTCCGGCCTGATTTTACAAGGTTATTATATGATGTCGGCCGCTCGAATGTGCCGCTTTTTATTTAATATGGGTGCGCCGTTATTTATCAAATAAAGCCCTGTGGCCGGTTTTTAGCATCAGCCCGTCCTGTGACCTCATAGAATATAAAGAAATCAGGCCAATGCCGGAAGGATGGGTCATATGAAGCAACAGCTGCTGCAAAAAATCGCGGATCGCACCCTTGTGATGGGGGTGATCGGATTGGGTTACGTGGGTCTGCCGCTGGCGGTCGAAAAAGCCCGGGCGGGCTTTCGCACCATCGGATTTGATATTCAACGCCATAAGGTCGACGCCGTCAATAGGGGTGAAAATTATATCGGCGAGGTGGTGTGCGAGACGCTGGGGCCGCTGGTCAAAAGCGGTAAACTCAGTGCCACCGACGATTTTTCCGCTCTGGGCGGGGTGGATTTTATTGCCGTCTGCGTACCGACGCCGCTCGATCGCTTCCGGCAGCCGGACTTGAGCTTTCTGCGCGGCTGTGCTGAGGCGCTCTCACAACAGCTGCACCCGGGTATGGTCGTGGTGCTGGAGTCGACCACCTATCCCGGCACGACTGAGGAACTGCTGCGCCCCGCGCTCGAAGAAGGCTCGGGGCTTATCTGCGGCGAAGATTTTTACTTAGGCTTCTCACCCGAGCGGGTCGATGTCGGCAACCTGCGTTATTCGCTGCAAAATACGCCCAAGGTGGTCAGCGGCATCGGCGAGGAGGCCGCCGAGATTATCGCGGCGGCCTATGGGGCGGTACTCAAGCAGTCGGTTCACATCGCGCCCTCCCCGGCGGTGGCCGAGATGGAAAAGCTGCTCGAAAACACCTACCGCAGCGTCAACATCGCGCTGATCAACGAGCTGGCCATGCTCTGCCACGAGATGAAGATCAACGTCTGGGATGTCATTGAGGCCGCCAACACCAAGCCCTACGGCTTTCAAGCATTTTATCCGGGGTTGGGGCCGGGCGGGCACTGCATTCCGGTCGACCCGTGCTATCTGTCTTGGAAGGCGCGGGAATACGGCTTTCACACCACGCTGATCGACTGCGCCACCGCCGTCAACGACCGTATGCCGAGCTACTGCGTCAGCCGTATCGCCGCGATGCTCGGCAGAGTCCATAAAGCGATCAACGGGTCTAAAATCCTGATGCTGGGCGTCGCGTTCAAGCAGGATGTGGGCGACTGCCGCGAGAGCCCCGCGTTGCGCCTGTTGGCATTGCTGGCGGGGGAGGGAGCGTCGCTTTCGTATTACGATCCGCATGTGCCGCGCTGCCGCTGCGCCGGACAGGAATGGGAGAGCGTGCCGTCGCTAACTGAGGCGCTGCTGCGCGACAGCGACCTTGTTATTATTGCGACGGCGCACACAGCGGTGGATTATGTCCGCGTGGCGTGCTGTGCGCCGATGGTGTTCGATGTTAAGAATGCGGTAAAGGAGGCTGCGGCAGTTGGGAATATTACGCCGCTGTGAGGAAAAACTATGAAATATGCCATTATCGGATGCGGCAGAATTGCCCGAAATCATCTGGCGGCTGCCGTCGCGCGCGACCTTGACCTTGTGGCGGTGTGCGATCTTTTACCCGACGCAATGCATCGGCTGTTGACTGAGAACGACCAAGCTGCCATGCGTTGCCCCGCGCGGTACACCGACCACCGGCGCATGTTGGCCGAGACGTCCCCTCAGCTTGTTGCCATCGCGACCGATTCGGGCGCGCACGCGCAAATCGCGCTCGACTGTATCGCGGCGGGATCGCATATCATCCTAGAAAAGCCGATGGCCATGTCGCTTAGCGACGCCGACCGCATTATAAACGCGGCTCAGGCGGCGGGCGTCAAGGTCGCGGTCTGCCATCAGAACCGCTTTAATAATACCTCTCAGGCGCTCTATAAGGCGGTTTGTGATCATCGGTTCGGCAAAATTTCGCACGCGGCGGTGTCGATTCGTTGGAATCGGGGCGCAAACTATTACCGACAGGCCGCGTGGCGCGGGCGCTGGCAGAGCGACGGCGGCGCGCTGATGAACCAGTGCATTCACGGCATCGATCTGCTGCGCTGGCTGATGGGCGGCGATGTCAGCCGGGTTTACGGCGTTTGCCGCAACCGCCTTCACCCCTTTATCGAGGCGGAGGATGTCGGGGTGGCCGTGCTCAGCTTTAAAGACGGCGCGGTCGCCACGATCGAGGGTAGCACCAACATCTTCCCTGAGAATCTTGAAGAGACGCTTTGCATCTTCGGCGAGCGGGGAACGGTCAAGTTGGGGGGCCAATCTGCCGGGCGCATCGAACACTGGCGCTTTGCCGACGGTCTGCCGTCGCCGGAAATCTCCGAGCGCATCCAGACGGTTTATGGAAACGGCCATCTGCGGCTTTATGACGATATGTTAGCTGCCATCCGGCACAATAGAGCCCCGCTCATCGACGCAAAAGAGGGGCGCGCCGCATTGGAGCTGGTGCTGGCGATTTATAAGAGCCAAAAGGATGGCAGGGTGGTACAACTGCCGTTGTCGGATTTTTCTTCCGTCGATATGACCGGAACATTTTAAAAATAAGGAAGGCCAATTAGAATGCAAAAAAAAGCGGCGTTTGATACGGCGGGCGGACAGGTGTTGTTGCTGTCCGCCTTTACGCTGCTGGTCAAAGCGGTTGGGTTTGTAAAACAGGCAGTTATCGCCGCGTATTTTGGCGCGGGTGGCGCGACCGACGTGTTTTTTGTGGCGTCCGACTTTTTTGCCGATCTCTCGGCCATCTTTTTTTCGCCGCTGGCCATCGTATTTTTAACGGCTTACGACCTGCGCACAGCGCATGAGGGCCGATCTAGCGCCAATGCCTTTGCGGTCAGAACGCTGCTGGCCTTTAGCTTGCTTGCAGCGGTCGCAGCGGCGCTTTTCGCCTGCTTTGCACAGGTTGCCGCGCGGCTGCTGGGTTTTGGCTTTTCAGCGACGCTTCAATCTCAGTTAACCTATCTGCTGCGGCTGTTATCGCCGCTAATTGTTTTTTATTGCGCGGCGGCGCTTTTGACCGCGCTGTTACAGGCGCAGAAGCATTTTTTGCCGTCGCAGGGGCGCGGGCTGGTGCGCAGTGTGGCCCTAATGGCGGCGGTGTGGCTGCTATATGGACGTCTGGGGGCAGGGGCGCTGGTGGCGGGTATGCTGGCCGCCCTACTGCTCGAAACGGCCTATCTGTGCTGGGCGGCCCGAAAAAGCCTTGTCCGTTTGCCGTCCGGTGGGTCAAATGGAGAGATGACCGAACACAAAAGGTTGATGATGGCGGCCTTCCCGCTCGTGCTCAGCTACGCTGCCGCGGAGGTTTCTCACATTGTGGACAAGGCCATCGCGTCACGCCTGCAGGAGGGGGCCGTCTCGGCGCTCAGCTATGCGCAGGTGCTACAAGGCTTTGCGGCGGCGCTACTGGTTAGTAATGTGGGGGCGGTAACCTTTTCGCATTTTTCTGAAAAATCCGCCCACAGCGACCGCGAAGGGCTGCTGCAATCGCTTTGCCGCGCCGCCGAGCTGCTGGTTTTGCTGCTGCTACCGGTCAGTATCATCGCGGCTGCGGCGTCGCCGCAACTGGTGCGGCTGGTCTATGCGCGCGGAAGCTTTGATGCGCGCGCGCTCGCCGCAACGGCGCAGGCCTTCTCGGGCTATGCGGCGGGGCTGGTCGGCCTTTCGCTTCAAACGGTCTTTCTGCGGGGGCTTTACGCGATTGGCAACACCCGGCTGCCGCTGAAAATCGGACTGTGGTCCATCGTCTTGAACATCTCGCTGAGCTGGGTGCTGTCGGGGCTGTTAGGGGTGGGGGGAATCGCGTTGGCCAGCGCGGCCTCCTACTTTTTGGGCGCTGCTATGTCCGCCGCGGTGCTGCAAGGGCGGCGGGTGCTGGCCAATGGCAAAGCGGTAGCCGCTGCCGGACTGGTTTGTGCCTGCTGCGTGGCGCTTTTGAGTCGGTTATCGGTGCGATCCGCCCTTTGGGCATGCATGTTGTTGGGGTGTTTTGGTATAAGCAGCTACTTTCTGACGCTGCTGCTGCTGCGGGAGCCCAACGCCATAGCGCTGACGCGACTGCTGTTACGGCAAAAGGGCACAAAACGTATTTAGATTCGTATAACGCGCAAAATACCTGTATCACCCGAACCACACTTGTAAATCAAACTCATTCGCCCCACCGCACGCGTATCGTGGCTGCCAAGGCGTTTAAAAAGCTTGACCAAAACTTTAATCTGTGCGATTCTTCACTGTCTGGAACCAGACACAGAAATCAATCCGCATAAAGCGGCAGCGCCACCTCGCGGCAAAAAGCGTCCTGCGCCACAAGCAATTCTTTCAGCTCATCAGGTCCCATATAATGCAGCGAAAGCCCCGCCTTCTCATGGTCCTTAATACACTTTTCATCCGCCATTGTCTTTTTAAAGGCATCAATATAAAAATCAAGCGCGGCCTGCGGAGTCCCGACCGGCGCGACAAGCGCACGCGCGCTGCCATACCATCCATCGATTAGGCCAAGCTCCTTCATGGTCGGCAGGTCGGGGTAACGGTCCAGCCGGTTTTCCGCATAGACGGCCAACATACGTAGCGTAATATTTTCTCCCGTTACCCGCGCGGTGATATCGCCAACCTTCGCAACCGCGAAATCTACCTTATCCTCTTGCAGCGCCAACATCTGGTCGGCCGTGCCCTCATAAGGCACCGCTTTGTAGTCAAATCCGGCCGCTTTGGCAAATAACTGTGCGCCGGTGTGGTCAGAGGCGCGATTGCCGTTGGTCGCGCATTTAAGCTGACCGCTCTCTTTACAGGCGTCGATCAGCTCCTGAAGGGTTTTATAGGGGCTGTCCTTCGATACAACAACCACCGACGGCTCGGAAAGATGATTGCAGATTGGCTCGACCCGCGTAATCGTAAAGGGCGAATCGGGCTCAAGCGCCAGCGTCGTAAAGGTGGGCAGATTGATAAAGCCGATGGTGTAGCCATCCGGCTTGGCGCGCGCCAGCGCTGTAAAACCGATTTTGCCGTCCGCGCCCTCCAGATTTTCGATAGCCAGTATCTGGCCCACATATTTATAGGCGTTGGCCAGCAGCAGGCGGGCGCTGATGTCGGTGCCCGAGCCGGGCGGATACGCGACAATGACCTTGATCTCCCGGTCGGGCGCCCATGTTCCGACTGCCGAGGATGCCGGATCCGACGCACGGTCCGACGCCACGTCCGGGCCGGTGTTTCGGCAGGCAACGGCGACCGGCAGCATCATGACGGCAAGCGCAATCAAAATGATCTTTTTCATGTGCAATACATCCCTCTTTAATATGTCGCAGCACCTCGGCCAAAGATAGGCTGTGCATATCCCAACGTTATTTAAAACTCAAGCTGCGTTTATATTTCCCTGTTGCAAAGCTGAAATACAAATATAAATGCGATGACCGCTTTTATCGTCACGGTCATCGCATTTATATTTGTTATGCATCATTTGTCGCCGGTTTTTGCAAACTTAACTCAGATATAAACTGCCCAGCACCGCGCCAAGCCCCGAAAGGGCTATCATCAGCGCGAGAACCAACGCGACCACCCTTTTCACAACGTCACCTCTTACCCTGTTTTTCTAATGCTATTATACTAACAAATAAGCAAATTTAAGTCAAATATCCTGAATCGATTGTAAAATTGCCCGCTCACCGCAGATAAAATATTAAAAACTTTTATTTTTTTGACTTGATGGGAAAAATCGGGTAAAATATAGAGACTGATATTAGCAAAGGAGGCTTTAAAATGTCTGTTATGGTCGTTACAAAAGACAACTTTCAAAAAGAGGTGCTGGAATCCGACATCCCGGTGCTGCTCGATTTCTGGGCGCCCTGGTGCGGCCCCTGCCGAATGGTCTCTCCGCTCGTCGATGAGATTGCGGATGAGGTTTCCGACGCTAAGGTGGGTAAGATCAACGTCGATGAGCAGCCCGAGCTGGCGGCACAGTTCAAAATCATGAGCATTCCGACGCTGGTTGTGGTCAGGGACGGAAAGGTCGCATCCACCAGCGTGGGCGCAAAGCCCAAGGCGGACATTCTCAACATGCTTAAATAAAGTGCGGAAGATCAGGCGGAGGGCGGAGCCTTCCGCCTGTTTTCTCAATGCCGTCCTTTGTACCTGAAATATAAACCGGAGGAATTTTATTGTGAGAGCGTTTTTCCCTTTAAGCGCCAAGGCCTACGATATAAAGTCGCTGCTGATTGTCGCGCTTATCTACATTGCCATATCGGTTATCAGCGGTTTCGCGCTGGGGCTGATCAGCTGGATACCGCTGGTCGGCAAGATTTTTAGCATCGTCTCGCAATTAATCGATTTTTATTGCCTGAGCGGCATTGTTGTCGCGGCAATTATCTGCTTTAAAATTTAAATGCCGACTATTTATGTCAGGACGTTCAATTTGCGGGTTTTATTTTGTTATCTATTTACAATATTGGTCACATTTTTAAAAACATTTTGCCTTTTTAATCATGACGGACTATAATAAAAGAATAAAACCTCGAAAAAATTGACCAACTGGGGTGAATGCCGTGAAAATGAAAAAGGCCATGAAAAAGCTCTCCTTCGCCATCCCCGCAAAAATTATTGCCTGTATTTTGCTGGTCATGATTTTAATGGTTTCAGTTCTGGCAGCGGCCTTAACCAATTTGACCAACGGTATGATCGAAAATCAGGTCGGTTTTTTGGCCAACAAAAACGCCGCCATAGCAGGGGAATATTTGCAGGCGCTGCAAAATGTCTCGGTCGCTATGTCGCGCGAATTTGAGCGGTACACGCTGCTCGACAACGCCAACGCCGAGATGATGATCAAAAAATCGCTACACGCGGCGCTGGATGATCCGCGCATTTTCTCGGCCTATTTCGCGGCGGAGCCGAACAAATACTTCCCGAACACGCCAAACGGGCTGTCCTATTACGTCTATCGCGACGGCGACAGCAGCATCCTTGACGTCGCCAACGATTACGCCGTCTACCGCGAGGGAGACTATTACGCCGCGACCAAAGAAAAGCGCGCGTCGCATGTGACCGAGCCGTATTCCTATACGCTTTCAAACGGCGAAACGGTTTGGCTTGTCACCATCAGCAACCCCATTCTCGACCACAACGGCGCGTTTATCGGCGTTGCCAACTGTGATATTCAAACCGACGCCTTAAACAGCCTGCCTTACGATACCAACAACTATAAAACGGCTTATAGCTTTATCTTGACCAACAACAGCAACCATGTCACCCATACCGTCGACCACGCGCTGTTCGGAACGGCGTTTGAACCGGGCAGTACCGAGGCATTGACGGCGATTGCCACCGGGCAGGGGCATATGCATACCACCGAGAACCGCATCTTCGGCGGCACGGCTATCGAGATTTTTGAACCGATCAACATCGAGGGGCTTGATCAACACTGGTCCAGTGCCTTTGTGGTCAACCGCTCCGAGGCGATGGCCGCGACCTATCAGGTCATACTGCTGATCATGGCAATTGCGACGGGCGCCATTGTGGCGTTCGCGGTTTTGTCGGCGCTGCTGCTGCGCAAATCGCTGCGTCCGGTGGTGGATATCGTCCTTTTTTCGCAGAAACTGGGTCAGGGCGATCTTGCCGCCGAGATCAATATCAAAGAGGATAATGAGCTGGGCGATATCGCCGCGAGCCTTAAGCACACCGCCGCCACGCTGCAAAGCTATGTCGGCGAGATCTCTCGCATTTTGGGCGAGATTGCGCGGTGCAACCTGAACATTACGCCAAACGTCGATTTCTCGGGCGATTTTGTGCCGATCAACACGGCGATTACCGAGATTATCGACGCCATGAACGAGACGATGCGGCATATTCAGACCGCGTCGGATCAGGTCTCGTCGGGGTCCAGCCAAATCTCAAGCGGCGCGCAGGCATTGTCTCAGGGCGCGACCGAACAGGCCGCCGCCATCGAGCAGCTTTCAGCCTCGATCAATGAGGTTTCGCGCGGCATCCAGAACAACGCGGCACAGGTGCACGAGGCTGCCGACTACGTCGATGAGGCCGTACAGGGCATCGAAGAAAGCAACGAGCACATGGAGAAGATGCTGCAATCGATGACATCCATCAACCAGTCCTCAGGCCAGATCGGCAAAATCATCAAGGTGATTGAGGATATCGCATTCCAGACCAATATCTTGGCCCTCAACGCGGCGATTGAGGCCGCCCGCGCCGGCGAGGCCGGAAAGGGCTTTGCCGTTGTTGCCGACGAGGTGCGCAGTCTCGCGAGCAAATCTGCCGAGGCCGCGAAGCAGACCAATCTGCTGATCAACAGCTCGGTCAACGAGGTCTTACAGGGCTCTAAAATTGCGCAGGAGACGGCCAAATCGCTCAAGGCGGTCGCCGAAAAATCGTTGAAGGTAAAGACGAATATTCAAGAGATCAACCGTTCCTCAGCCGAGCAGGCGCAGGCCATCGTGCAGATTACGCAGGGCGTCGATCAGGTCTCGATGGTGGTGCAGACCAACTCCGCCACAGCCCAGCAGAGCGCCGCCGCCAGCGAGGAGTTGTTCGGCCAGTCTGAAATGCTGCATCAGGAGATTCGCAAGTTTAAGCTTCGTCAGGACAGCGCCACAGAAACGGCACCCGTTACAACGAATGCCCTCAAGGAATCGGACGCTTTTGTCTCATCTTCTTCAAAATATTAAATATGCGTGAAATCCCCCGCCTTGGCTTAAGGCGGGGGATTTTGTGGGCCGTCAGTCAACCGACTTGACGCAAGGCGGCAGTATTTAAGTATCCTGCCCGCCGCTTTGCTGCGAAAAGAAGGCCTGCCATTCATCGAGAAACAGCGATTCCTTTAAAAAGACATAATTAAATTCCCTCTGTGCCTGCATGCTCTCGAGCCGCAGCTTTTTTATTTTACCGCTCGTCAGTTCGGCGCTTACCACCGGCTCATATAGAAATGCAAGGCCGATTCGATCACAGACCAGCTGCTTGATCACCGCAAAATCGCTGACGACGGTGGTTTGCGCAATGCTTTCAAACGAGTAGTTCTGCTGCTTTAAAAGCTGCTCGAAAATAGCGCGTGTACCCGAGCCCGGCTCGCGGATAATGATGTTCTGCGTGATGATGTCGTCGAGATTGAGGTTTTTGTCGGCCAGCGGATGATCGGCCGCGCACACGCCGATAAACGCCTCGTTCTTGTACAGCCGGTACCCATATTTGGACTTGTCGAAAAAGCCCTCTACCACCGCGAAGTCAAGCTCGCCGCGCTCAAGCAGCTCAAGCAGCGTTTGAGTGTTATCGACGAGCAGCTTTAGGCGGCGGTCGGGGTTCTCTCGCAGATAAGCGCTGATCGTTGGCCCGATGACAAATTCGCCGATCGTCTTGGTCGCCCCGACCCGCATGACCGGCTTCTCGCCCTCGCTCTGACGCATGCGTTCCTGTATGCGCTGGCTGTTATAGGCCATTGAGAGCGCAAAGTCGCGCAGCTGTCTGCCCTGCGGCGTCAGCGACAGCGTTTTGCCAATGTAAGAAAACAGCTTACAGTTGTAGGCCTCCTCAAGATAGCGGATATGCTGCGTTACGGTGGGTTGCGTCACGTTGAGGTGCTGCGCGGTGCGGGTATAATTCATCTCGCGGCAAAGAGTCAAAAAGGTTTCGATTCTGAAATCCAGCATTTTAGTTACCTATAATTATTTTATATTGTACAATAAGTATTTATAATTTTATTTTATTATAATTTTGCGTTATAATCAAGCCCAACGACAGATTTAAAGGAGAAGTTTAAGTGAAAAAGCAATTCGATTATTTAACCGGCCTTGTGCTCACCGCAGCGCTGGCCGTGGTGGCCCGGTTTTGCAGCCGTCTGATCCCCTACGACTTGATCAGTCCCGGCGTTTTCGCCATGCTGATCGGCATGGCGTTATTTCCGATCATCAATCGGTTGGGCGTTCCGGCGAGCGGGCTGACCTTCGTTTCTAAAAAGGTGCTCAAGGGCTCAATCGTGCTGATGGGCGTTACCCTGAGCTTTGCGCAGGTTATCAATGTAGGCCGGTATTCGCTGATTGTCATGATCTTTACGCTCTCCTCGGCCTTTTTCTTCGGCAACCTGTTCGGCAAGCTGTTTAAGATGAACTGGAAGCTCTCGAACCTGATTGCCGCGGGGACCGGCATCTGTGGCGGCTCGGCGATCGCCGCCATCTCCCCGACCATCGACGCCGACGACAGCGATATCGCCTACGCGATCTCGGCGACATTCTTGTTTGATATTGTCATGGTTGTGCTGTTCCCGATCGCGGGGCGCTATTTTGGCATGTCCGACCTCGGCTTCGGGCTGTGGACCGGCACGGCGGTCAACGACACCTCTTCCGTCGTGGCGGCAGGCTACGCTTTTTCGGATATCGCCGGTCAGTACGCGACGGTCGTTAAGCTGACCCGCACGCTGTCGATTGTGCCGATCGTCATGATCTTTGCCTATGTCAATCAGCGTGTCAAAGCGGCGCAAAGCGGCGTTGTGGGTGCGCGCGCGCATGTATCGGTCAAAAAAATATTCCCGTGGTTTATTCTGATGTTCCTAGGCATGGTGCTGCTGCGCAGTCTGGCCGACGCCGTGGCCGTTTCGGGCGCGTTCCTTTCGGCATCTCAGATCGGCAGCTTTGCGGGGGCCGCCTCTAAGGTCAGCAAATTTGCGATGGTGATGGCACTTGGGGCCATCGGCCTTAAAACTGACTTTAAAAAGCTCGCGAAGAGCGGTTTTACGCCGATGCTGCACGGCTTTATCATTTCGGCGCTCGTCGTCATCGTCTCGTTTGTAGTGCAGCTGATGCTGGGGCAGATATAAAAAAGCCTATTGCTGTTAGGGTCGGTATGGAGAAGCTCCATACCGACCTCTAGTTTTATGCGGGGCATCGCCGCTTTAGCCGTTGCGCATCATCCATGGTATAATAGCCGTTTTGTGGCTATCATACCATGCTCTTGTCCACAGTTAGAAATACCTTTCTGCATAACTACCCTCAACGACCGCAATATGATCCTTTAATCTACGTAATTCCCTCCTCGTATAGTGGAGATGCGGATTCGTTTGTCAGCATCCTTTCCGCCGATTTGTCAACCTTGCTTGTTTCTTTTTTCCTTGGCGGAAATTCCACTGAGCAAGCAGCTGGAGTTGCGGTAGGTTTGGATGGCATGGTGTACACAACAGGCGCAACCTCTTCCAACGATTTCCCCGTAACGCCCGGTGCGTTTCAGCCTACTAAGCAAGGTTTTTACGATGCATATGTTACAAGAAATATTTTTTTCTTTTTTGAAATCCGAAGTATATCCCTGACGCTTAATAAGCTGAGTTAGCTAAATGGGAGAATAAAGGCGGAACTAATAAACAGAAGAGTCTGGCCAGCTTATTATAGATCAGGCGCTATGTCTCTAAATCTTTTTGCTGTTTGGTTTCTGCGGGAATTCATGAATAAGAGCGCGCTGAAAGTACTCAGCGAATATTTCATCATTGTCCGCATCTTCAATGGGCACAAGTACGGAATAACACCCGCTTTTTTCTTTTAAGATATATCTCTTCTTATTATCCGGATTGTTAATGCATTGGTATATTCCATTTGTGGGGCGGACGATTTCCATTTCGCGTACCTCCTTCATCGATTATATAAAGGCCAGTCAGAAAGAGAGAAACAAATGCAGTTATGCTCGACGGCCTATTAAGCCTGGAGCAAATGGCGATGCGCTTCAATAAACGGATTTACGAGATCGTCTTCAGCTTGCCGTCCTGCTTGCGCAGTCTCCGGGATGTATCGAATTTTCTGAGAAAATAGCGCCGGCCCTTAAAGGTCAACGTGGCACCCAAGAACCCGTTTTGCTATAGTAGACTACGCCTTTAATGCCACTGCGATTGTCCTTGGGAATAGTGATCGAAAACGCGCTCCAATATTGTTTCTTTTAGCCATGTATACACCGCTCCGATAATTTCACGTCGCCTTTGTCCTTTGAATGGTCGACGCTGGTGCTATGCGCAGGCCAAAGTCTGGACAAACCTCTTGAGTTTACAATAAAAGTATATAGAATAAAATGTCGATTTGGCTGTTGCCCTGTCCAATAGACATAAATCTTCGCTTAATAAAAAATGGCTGCCTGAACAGACAGGCAGCCATTTACATGATTAAGTATGCCGTAGGTAGAAATGTATTTAGGGGGAGGTGTTTGCCTAAAACCTGATCTTAATAAGCTCGTGGTGGCGTTCTCCTTTTCTCATTCAGTACCCGAAGCAATACATCATATTTCTGTTTACAATCGCTTAGTATGCAATGGAGACGGCCCAATTGGAAGGTTCACGCTATACAAACGAAAAAGCGCCGAAACCGAATGCAGGAATTCCGGATTCGACGGTGGGATAACTTCCTACTTTGCAACAGCAAAACCGGGGAAGAACCTTTGTACCGGCTGTGCCCGCTTACTGTGTGCACCATTTTGATCCACATACCTCAGGAATTTTTCAGATGACAGGGAAGCACTGTAATGAAAACCCTGAAAATACTGACATCCAAGCTGGTTCAGCAGATCAGCCTGCGCCTTTGTTTCGACGCCCTCGGCGATCACCGAGACACTTAGCTTCTTGCATAGGGAGATGATCGCTGAAACGATACTCTCTTTTTGCTTATCCCGCACGATGTCACGAATCAATGCCATATCAATTTTGATGATATTCGCCTTTAAATCGCACAGATACAATAATGAGCTGTGCCCCATTCCAAAATCATCAATGGAAACATTCATACCGGCAGCTTTAATCTGCTGAAAGGTGCTGCGTGTGGCGTCGTTAATCTCAAGGGCCGCGTTTTCAGTCAATTCCAATTCCATATGGCTTGGATCAATTCCTGTTTCTGCAATACATTCACGCAATGTTGCAACCAAATCATCATCTTCTTGAACCTGCCGAGGGTCCAAGTTGACAGAAAGCGTAATATTTTCGTACCCTTTCTCACGCCAGTTTTTCAGTTCTGCAAAGGAATTGCGAATGACCCATGTCCCCAGTCTGGTCGTAAGCCCCGCCTCATCGCAGAGGCTGACGATCACAAGCGGCGAAATGTATCCGTAAACAGAGTGGTTCCAACGTAAAAGCGCTTCCGCGCCGACGACCTCGCCTTGGATATTGACCTTTGGTTGGTATTCCATATGAAACGGCGTGGGCTTTGTCCTGCTGTGCTTAAGCGCAACCTCAATCTCGGAAATCAGACTGCGGGCAATTACGCCTATTTCATCGCTGCGGTTCAGGACCGAATTTTTGCTTATCTTCTGAACGTGTTGCACCGCGCAGGTAAGGCTTTGAAATGCCTGTGACTGATCATGTTTCTTATTTAACGGCTTCGCTTTGAGCAAGACCCTGCGAACCGACTGAATGATCGATTGATCTGACAAGCGCGCTAATTGTTCTTCCCGTGTGCTAATCATATACGCTCCCTCCAATCCCCGGAACGACCGTTATTTTCTCAGAACAAAGATGAATGTTCCAACATGTTTATCATAAAACGTAAACACATGATAAAGGAAATTATCCGCTTAATAATCATATTTATTAGTCGAATACTTTGTAGCAGCGGTCCCATAAACAGTCCGTACTTCACAGATACGTAAAAATAAAGTTGCTGTAACAAGGGAATATTTTAGGGAAATATTACCGATACTGATGCCAATGCTGAATGAGGTATCCCATGAGAGAGGTGCTTGAATGTTTTGGTTAAGCAGATCGAGAAAGACGAAAAAAATTAGAGTAGAAGTCGATCGCCTGAATCATCAAGCGACCGACGAAGAGCTATCGCAAAGCTATGAGGAGACGCTCGAATACTTAAAAGAAATGTTCCGGAATGACGACATTATGCAATTTCGCGAGCTGCAAAGCAAAAAAGCCGGGAACCTACGCTTTTGCTTGGTATACTGCGACGGCCTTGTGGATGGCGAATTGATCGGAGCCCAGTTGATCCGCCCTCTCATGGAACTTCATTTGCAGAAGCAGGACGCGATTACGGCCGATGCTATTTTGCAGCAGGTTGTTCAGAGCGGCTCGGGGAAAAAGGTGTACGGCTATCTGGAGATTGTGCGGGCGATTACCGGCGGCGATACACTCTTGGTCGTGGATGGCCTAAAGGAAGGTCTATTGTTCAGCCTAAAAAAGTTTGATACGCGATCGGTTTCGGAACCGGAGGGAGAAAAAATAATCAGCGGCCCTCGGGAAGGGTTTACCGAAGCGCTGCTTAGCAATCTGTGCATGATTCGGCGCAAGCTTCGGACAAGCAGGCTCAAGATGCGGTATTACACTGTCGGAAGAGAAACTCAGACGCAGCTTGGCATTGCCTATCTGGACGGAATTGTGAATGAAAACATTCTCAAAGAGTTGTACCGGCGTTTGGATGAGATTGATATTGACGGTGTTCTGGATGCGAACTATATTACGGAGCTGGTACGAGACAACCCATGGTCGCCGTTTCGTTCCATTGGATATACCGAACGCCCGGACGTTGTGGCGGGCAAGCTGTTGGAAGGGCGCATTGCCCTTTTTGTGGATGGAACGCCGGTGGTTTTGACAGTGCCGTACCTGTTCATCGAGAATTTTCAGAGCAACGAAGACTACTATCTGAATTTCTACTACACCTCGTTTTCGCGTTTACTCCGCATTCTGGGATTTTTCCTGACGGTTCTCGTTCCGGCGGTCTATATCGCCATTACGGCGTATCATCAGGAAATGCTGCCGGCTCCGCTCTTGATTAGGATTGCGATCGAAAGGCAGCGGGTTCCGCTGCCGGCCGCACTGGAATGCTTTTTGTTGCTGCTTGTCTTTGATATTTTGCGGGAGACAGGTCTTCGTATGCCCACCAATGTGGGTCAGACGCTGGGCATTGTGGGTGCGCTGGTGGTCGGACAGGCCGCGGTAGATGCGGGGTTGGTCGCCGCCCCCATGATCATTGTCGTCGCCATGGCAGGCATCACCAGCCTGCTCATCCCAAAGATGAACGCGCCTGTCATTTATGTGCGGTTTGGTATTCTTGCTCTGGGCACTTCGCTTGGTTTTCTGGGGGTGACACTCGGGTGTGCGCTGCTCCTTGCCCATGTACTTTCGCTCCACTCTTTCGGGGTTTCCCAATTGGCTACAGGCCGCAAGCTAAAGTATCAGGAAGTCAAGGATACGATTATCCGTGCACCCTGGTGGCAGATGCGCCTGCGCCCATCCCAGCTTAGTTCAGATCAGGTTCGGGAAAGGCCGCACAAAGGAGACTTGCAATGAAAAAAGGGGTTGTGTTTTTTTGCCTGACGTTGTGCTGTGTCTTACTGGGGGGCTGCTGGAATTATCAGGGATTGGACACGTTGGACATCGTAACGGGGGTAGCCGTCGATAAAGATCCGGCGACAGGGGCGTACCTGCTGACCTACGAAATGGTGGATACCATAAGAACGGGAACAGACACGCCTACGGAAGTAAAATATGTGGAATCTCAGGGGCCGACCATATTTGGCGCGATACGCAACGCGAAAAGACGGTTGCTCAATAAGCTGTATGGGGGTAACATGCAGGCTATCATTATCAGCAAAGATATTGCCAAGGAGGAAGGCGTCTTAACGATCTTAGAGATGTGGCTGCGCGATGGAGAACCGCGCGAAACCCTGAGCATTGCCATTTCACAGGAGGAAACCGCCAAAGAGGTGTTGATGACCAAGGGGCTGGATTCAAAGATCGTCTCGTTTGAAATACATGAGGTCATTGTTGAAGACAATCAAACCACTTCGTCTACAAAAAATGTTGCGCTGTATCAGGCTTACAATGCGATCAAGGAACTGGGCAGCTCCTTGGTGTTACCAGCTCTGTGCGTGCGGCAAAACAACGATGATGTGATCATGGAGTCCAATGGTATTGCCTTGTTTCGTGAAGACAAGCTCATCGGCTTTGTATCCCCGGAGCAAACTTTGTATTACTTGTTTATTGTTGATGAGGTCGAGAGCGCGGCTTTTTCATTTCCCTTTCGCAGCGAAAACAGTGAAATTTCTATGGAGATCAAGAAAAACCGAAGCAAAACTGCCGTACGGTATGAAGACGGACAATTGTATGTGTCCGTTCAGATCAAAACAGATATGAATCTGACAGAAGGAAAAGTGGAAGCGAATTTATCCCAAGAGCAAGAGCGGGCTCTTTTGGAAGAGCACGCCGCCCAGACAATTGCGGCGTATACCCGGGCGTTTTTTCAAACCGTGCAGACGGAATACAAAACGGATATTTTCGGTTTGGGCAGATTGTTGTTTGAAGACGAGCCCGATCTATGGCGGCAATTGGCAGACAGATGGGATGAACTGTTTACTCAGGCTCAGTTTGAGGTGCAAGTCATCGTAGAACTCACGAATACCGGCGTCATGAAAAATTACTAAGGAGGATAAGGCCCATGGTAATCGCGATCGTCTGCATTGCCTTTGCGCTGGTCGCATTGCTGGGACTCTGGCCCGCATGGAAAATAAACAGCAAAAGAGAAAATGCGTTCTATGTGGTTTGCATCGTGGTCAGCCTTACCATTGTGCTGCTCAGAAGCATGGAAATCACTATACCTGACCCAACCAAGCTTTTGGCCGACTGGCTGCGTTCCGTTGGGGTTGAACGATAGGCAGAGAATGAGGAATACGATGAAAAAAGAAATGATACCGGTGCGCGGTGCGGGCAGCATGATGGCATTGATGGTGACATGTAGCTCCATATTAACCGGGATGGGTACGGCCAAGCAGGACATGTGGCTGTCGATTCTTTTATCCGGGCTGATGTTTTTGCCCGTCGTTTTGGTTTACAGCCGCATCTGCGCGTTGTGTCCACAGCAGGGACTGTATGAAATTATACAAACGCTGTTCGGAAAAATAATCGGCTTTGTGTTGACCCTCCTGTTTTCTGTCTACGCCCTAACAATAGCAGCACTGACGCTCCGTAATTTTGTGGAATTTACCGTGGTCATTGCATTGGAGGACACACCGAAAATCCCGCTGATGATGGCCATCCTGTTCACGGTGGTGTTTTTAGCCCGTCAAGGGTTATCTGTATTCGGGAAATGGTCGACAATTATCTGTGTAATGATATTGGTAAACCTCGCATTTACCCTGCTTTTGTCTCTGGACGTAATCGAGGTTTCCAGAATTAAGCCGATACTGGATCATAGTTTTTCAGAGCTTACAGGTAATGCTACTTCGATCGGTGCGATTGCCATTGGCGAAACCGTTCTTATTATGACGTTTATGGGACAAGTGGGTGAGGGGAAGAGCGCCTACAAGGTGTATCTATGGGGGCTCTTAATCGGCATCATGGCGTTGGCGTTGGTGTCGCTGCGAAACTTACTGATCTTAGGGCCAGAGATGGTTGCGGCCGCAAAGTTTTCGGGTTACATGGCAGTGCGTATTGTCCATATGGGCACTTTTTTCGAACGCATGGAGAGCATTATCTCGTTTAATCTGATTCTGATGGGCATCACGAAAATAACGCTTTGCCTTTTCGCGGCGGCCATGGGAACGGCCAAGCTGCTAAAGATCGATGATGACCGCAAATTGCTGGTGCCGGTCAGCTTATTGGTATTAGCGCTTTGCTCGGTCGTTTTCAAAACCGCATTTGAAATGTTCGATTTTGCGTGGATGTACAAGTATGTTGCGTTCCCGATACAAATTGTCATCCCGGTGATTCTATGGATCGTGGCCGAGATAAAAGTGAGAAGAAAAGAAATGACTAAAGCGAAAGGTATATGACAATAGGCTTTTTAAGCCTTATGGTCGTTTATGCTTCCTGTGAACAAACGCAGTATTAATCCCCCAGCTATTGAAAAGGGCTCAGCATTCGGCTGAGCCCTTTTCATGTTGTTCTAAACTGCGGGAGAGGCCGCAGCTGGTCAAACACATTCGTTTATGAATCCGCTGTTCAATGAGTGTCGCCACAGGAAGCCTTTATTTTGCCACTTCGGCGATATGCTGCAATGCGGTTGTAGTGTCCTTTTTACTGCTCAGGATTTTCTCTAATTCGTTGCGGATTCTTTCAATCTCCAGTGCTTTATACTGCTCAAGTTTCGCTATCTCCTGCTGTAGCGTGCTTTTCCGCTGTTGCAGCGATCCCAGCTCGGCATTGCACCTATTTCGTGTTTCCGCCAGCATCTTCTCAGCCGTCTGGTTTGCAATAAGCAGTACCTCGGAGATCTGATTTTTCATGCCGCGCAGCTGCATAAGCTCCCGGTGTTGCTCGTCGGCTGCGGCTGCAATCTCATCAAGCGCCCGATCCACCTGTCTGGCGTCATAGCATTCCCTGTGCCTTTTTGTCAGCCGCACCGAATCGACGTATTCTTTTGTAAGCTCCATTTTTCCATCCTCCTGTTCGTTCAGGTTATGACGTATATTCCGGTCTTAATACGGCGATTACGACATACCGGGCGTCGTCAAATTCATAACTGCATGTGGAGAGCACGATAAACTTGTCGTCGTTGTTGTATTTTGCATCGCTTTCAAAGGTTGTCTTTGCGGCGGCGTAGGAGAGCAGCGCATCGAGATTGATTTCATACATAAACGCCCGTTCGCGCCATTCGCCCGCGCTGATGACGCAGCCATATGTCAAATCGATCCGATAGCTTCCCTGTCTCGTATAAAGGTACATGTAAGGGTGCTGCTCATAGTATGCCTGCTTCTTGTATCCGGCCAGCGAGCCAAACATCTTGCCTGATTTCATGTGGTGCCCATAGATGATGTTCAGTCTTCCACTAAAATCGGAAGGACAGTTGTAGTCCAGAAACAATGACCCGTTTGCGTTAGGGGAGCCGTCCGGCAGATGATGCAGATACCAGTCGTAATCGGCAGCGGCCATAACCGGGTAGTCGATGACGGTATCCGGGCAGTACAGCCACGCGACAGAATCGGCATTTATGTTTTCAAGCGCGTCAAAATCGATGGAAATAGGCGGGATGATGGCTAGCGGCTCCGCTGCCGGCCCCTCGGCCGCCGGCGCGGTGGCGGGCCCTGTATCCGTTGCGTCGGGCTGCCTTATCTGTTCCTGTAGCTTCCCATAATTTTGATCGCCTTCCTCGTAGACCTGTTGAGTTTCCCATAGCTTATATGCGGAAAACGTCATAACGCATATCGAGCAGATCAGAAGGATCCATACTCCCGCGGTGTTTTGTTTTCTTTTTTTTCTCATTTACTGCCCGCCGTTCTTTCTATAGCGCACTGCTCCGATTCCGATTCTTTTCTGCGTTTGCGGGCAAACATCAGATAGATGATGCAGCCGACCGCGACGATAAGGCTTGCGCCGATTGCGGCCATATATAGCTCATATGCGGAATCATCGCCGGTTTTCGGCCCATTCGTGCTGCTTTTGCTGTATTTATTGATAAACGTACATGCCTGAACCTGCTTATTGGAGCCGTTGGTTACGGACCGGGTAACTACAAGCTGGCCATTTACATCCTCTACAACATCAATGATCGTATAGACCGTGGTATCATAGGTATATCCCGTTTCGCCGGTATTCTGTTCAGAGATGGTGTAATAATACGTTCCTTCCTCCACATACTTCCATGTACCAAAGCTCTTTTCACCCTGCCCTACAATGGATATTGTTTTGACCCTGTTCACACTGCCGATGGGCATGGGGTTTTCCGGATTCTTCGTGGACAATGAAAAAGTAAAGGTGCCGGCTTTGGAGGGGCTGCCGGAGACCTTTTTTTGTACCGACGGACTCACCATAAGCTTCGACTTGCTCGCAAGAGGGGTATAGGCGTGATTAAATTTAATGCCCTCCGTTTTGACGCCGCTGGTTTTTTGGATCATGATATCCGCCACAAGATTCTGCTGGGCAGAGTGCCTCACATAGACCGTTACGGAATAGACCTGCTTGTCGTACGTATATCCCGACCTGGCGGTGGAAGAGAAGACGCCTTTGATCTGATAATGGTATACGCCGGTTTTAGTAAAGGTGATCGGTCCGATATATTTGCTGGCCGTTTTGTCTATCTTGAAGGGATAAACATTGCCGATGCTCCCCGAGGGCATGGGATTCTCAGCCTCTACCGGCAGGAGCTCGTAGAAGAACTCGCCGCTGATGCTTGAGGCGGTACTGTTTTTTGCAAAGGTCTGATCCACGCGCAGCGTGACATCCACCGCGTCAACCGCCGCGTGAGCAGTCAGGGGAAACCCCATCATGAACAGACAGGCCAGACACAGGCAGATCACCGAGATCCTTTTATGATAAGGTTTGCGTATCAAGCTCATTGTTTGCTTACCCCTTTGCGCGGTTTCTTCTAACTATATAAATAGCCATGGCAATCAGGAGGAGCAGGGTGAGCGGCACGGCGATCCACAGCCATGCAGGGAAATGCCCCCAGAAGCTGGGTTGCCGGTCTACCGATGCCTGCTGCGTTGCATTGCTGATTTCTTCCGTTTTAAATGTATTGGCGTAGCATTCGTCCGTTATCCTTGCTGCAAGAATGTCCCGTCCATTGGTCGAGTCTGTTGCGCACGTCGTCAGCAGCAGAATATGGTCTTCTGCGCTTACCCCGATATCACGGGTATATATCGCCTTGCTGAGCAGGTTATCAAGGTAAGCCTGCTGCACCTCAAGGCCCTGAACGCCCGGCGTAAATACGCCATGGTCATACGCGTCCGTCTTTATGAATGCGAAAAATTCCAGCCCATGATCTTTGCCGGCATAATACAGGTTGCCGTAAGCGCGGCTATCAAAAAACTGCTTTCGGCTAAAGGACCCCAGCTCGCCGAACATCGCCTGTTTTTCCATGTGGTGCCCGTATAAAATGCTGTTGAAGTCCGAAAAATTCTTGTCGTTCGTATAATCTAAAAAGATCGATCCCGAGAGGGAATAGGCTCCTTTGGCGCTGGTATTGACGTACTTCATATTGTCCGCGCCTTGGGTTATGGGGTAGTCAATGTTCGTGCCGTAAACCGTGAGCCAGCTGAACACCTCCGGGTTGATGACCTGAAGCTCCGCAAAGGAGATGCTGTCCTCTGCGCTTGGCTTATAGACCGCATACTGCGCGGCGTCCGCCGCATAATATACCTGATTGGAGTCCCATATGGCGTAGACAGCAAAGGCGACCAGCAGCAGAATCACGGTCAGCACCGTAAAATTGACGATGCCGTGGGCAGCCTTGATTGCGGCCTTACCTATGCTGTTTTCTTTTACTACGTCCATATGGAACCCCTTTCCGGTACATTGCTATGTTCTTGTTTTTTTCGCTCAGTGCTTAATTGCCGGCCGCATACGCCCGGCGCTTGCGGGACTTTACGAGGATGAAGACCACGAGCGCGGCCGCCGCGACGATTAGGATCATCACGAAGGGGAGGTTGTCGATGATCAGGCCGGTGACGGGGATGGTCTTGTGGATGCGGGTAACCGCAGCGGTGTTCGGAGAATTGTCCCCAATCACCGTCCCCGGGTATCCGATTCCGCAATTATTATTGAAATCGAAAGTCAGATCGGGGTTCTGTTCCAGCCCGTTGATAAAACACTTTATAGTTGTGGAATAATCTTCAACGCCATAAATATACAGTTGGTATCTCGTACCAACCGGTACGTCTGTGAAGACCAGCTTTTCGCCATGCTTGAGGAAGATCTGTTCTGGCTTAATTGCCAAAAAGATCGGCACTTCAATGTACTTCTTGCCGGAAGCGTCTTCCTTGATGATGCTGTTAGGCGCACTTTTCGTGTAATCCTCAATAACGTTGCCGGAGGTGTTGAGGATATAACCTTTGCATGACCAAGTGGCGCCGAAAGGCGCGTCATAGAATAAGCCAACGTCATACTCGAAGTACTTGCTCGTATCTGCGAAGTCACCGGACACAGCATGGCTGACGATAAAGGCCTGCTCACTTGGTTTTGTAGGGTCAATGCCGCCATTTTGCTTTATGTAGCCGTTTGTAAAGCACAGCCCTCCACCCCGTTCCTCTCCGATGCCGGGCGTGGGATCAACCTTTGCGCCGGTGCCGTCAGTTCCGTCATCATTTTTCCTGATTCTGGCCCCGATGGCTGACACATACAGACCATTGACCCCTTCGCTGACATAAAAGGTGATCTCGTACGCGGCTTGGGAATAAAAGATGGTTTCTTTGGCGACATCGATGCTGCCGTCATAGAGGGTTTGCTGCTCCGTGAGTGTGTAGGTATAGGCGCCCGCGTGCGGGAAAACGACGTCTGTGAGATCGATCACTTTTTCCCCGACTAAGCAGTAGTCCATATCCGGGCGATGCGCCTCGCCGCTGGTAAAGGCGATGGTCTGGGTGGGAATGCCGGGCATCGGGGCAATCTCATCCTCGGCTGTATTGTTATTCAGGGCCTTTTTTGCAAAGGAAAACCCGAAAGTGACGCCGGGTGTGCTTGTGACCGTCAATTTTTCCAGTCGTTTTGTGATCGCCGCTTCAGCGGGATGCTCTTCGGTTCCCGTTACCGGATCCGCTTCCCACGCCGCCAGCGCGGGGACGGCCATTCCGAGGCTCAGCACGACGGCAAGAGCCACGGCAAGAGGCCTTCCAAGAAGTGCATTACTTTGGCATTTCATTGCTTGATAAACTCCTTGTTACGCTTTGGTGTGGCGCTTAATTGCCAGCCGCGTACGCCCGGCGCTTGTGGGACTTTACGAGGATGAAAATCACGAGCGCGGCTGCCGCAATGACCAGAATCATCACGAAGGGGAGGTTGTCGATGATCAAGCCGGTGATGGGGATGGCCTTATGTGTATTGGTAAACGCGGCTTTGTTTGCACTTTCGCCAATCATTCTGTTGCCGGAAGAAAGGGATTGACCCACCAAGGCGGACAATTCCGGAAGCATCACTCCGTTGATCGTGATCTTTGCTGTCGGGGTATAGTCTGCGGCGCCCTGATCTACCGCCAAATAGGTCGCACCAACCGGTACATCTGTAAAAACCAGCTTCTCATTATGCTTGAGTTTAATCGTCTTGAGCGTATCAGCCGCGAACTCAAAGTACTTTTTGCCGGCAGTGTCGGTTTGGATGGTGGCACCGGGGGCGTTTGTCGCCGGATCAATAATCGCACCGGAAGCATTCAGGATATACGCCTTGTATGTGGTAGCAGCGCCGTTAAGCACGGGCTTCGTCACCGTAACGTCATACTCGAAGTACTTGCCCGTGTCGGCGAAATCGCCTGCCACGACATGGCTGATGGCAAGAGTCTGGTTCGCTTCGACGGTAGGATCAAGGCCGCCGGTGGTCTTGTTGTAGCTGTTGGTGAAGACCAGCCCACCGGCACCCAAGCCGCCTCCGGTGCCTGGCGTGGGATCAACCTTCGCTTCGGAGCCGGCGGTACCGTCCTCATTTTTCATGATTTTGGTTCCGATGGCTGACACGTACAGGCCGCTGGCGCCTTCGCTGACATAAAAGGTGATCTCGTACTCAGCTTGGGAGTAAGCGATGGTTTCTTTGTCTGTATTGATGGTGCCGGCGGTGATGTTTTGCAGTTCCGTGAGTGTGTAGGTATAGGCGCCCGCGTACGGGAAGGTGACGCCTGTGAGGTTAATCTCCACTTCTTTGGTTGCCGTTTTAAAACTGCCGACAGTAATGCCTTGGTCATTGACTTTAAATTCGATGGCCTGTGTGTTGGAGATTTCCGGCATCAGAGCTTTGTCTGCGTCCCCGGTGTTGTTATTCAGAGCTTTCTTTACGAAGTTGAACCCGAAAGTAACATTGGGCGTGGTTGTGCCTTCCGGCATTTTAAGTACTTTTGTGATCGCTGCTGTAGCAGGATTGGCTTCGGTTCCCGTAATTTCGCCATTTTGGCCTGTTGCCAATGCGGGGACTGCCATGCCAAGACACATGACTACAGCAAGGGCCACGGTAAGCAGTTTTCCGGTGAACCTCTTATTTGGTTTTTTCATTGTTTGATGCACTCCTTGTTATATGTTTGGGTTTTATTTTTGTACATGAACACAAGAGGCGGGGATAAAATTTTGCACGACCTTACTGCTGAATAAACCGCCCGGAATCTAACGAATTCCTTCCCGCTTATGCTTATATATTTCTGCGCCTGAGGATGGTCATGACCTTTCCCAGCGTGTCCTTGATCTCTACGGCACCGTAGATGCGGCTGTCCGTGACGTTTACCCGGCTGTCGCCGAGCACGAATACCTGCCCCTCCTTGAGGGTAATGGGAAATTCCACGCCGCTGTCATACCGGTATGTCGGTTCGTGGATGGCTGTTTCCTGCTGCGGCGCTCCGTTGATCACAAGGCCGTTTTCATTGATGTCCACGGTATCACCGGCTGTGGCGATCACCCTACGCACCTGCATTTTCCCTTCGAACTTCAGCACGAGGGTGTCTTGGGCGACATAGTTTTTGTCTAGCCGATAGAAAATTACCAGATCGCCGTCCTTCACCGAGGGAGACATGGAGGCGTCCGCATTGCGGTAAGCGCCGAACATGAAGGTAAAGAGCAGCAAGAAGGCGATGCTGATCGCCACGATCTTGGCCAGAAGGAACAGGAGCTCCTTCAGCAGCGATGGTGCGCAGGCTGCTGTGGATATTGACTCAGGCGCCAGCCTATAGAGCGGGGGTTCCCGGCTCCTGCGGGTTGCCGGACTTGCTGCGTGTTTTAACGGCTCACTCATATCAGAAACTCTCCTTATGGCCGCGGTATTTCTCGAGAACAACGAAACCGCTTCCCAGCAGCAGCGCGGCGAGCACCAGAAGAACCGGGCCCTGCAAGTCTCCCGTAAAGATACCCGTCGGCACGATCATGTCGGTGTTTTTATAGTCGAATGTCCTGCCATCATCGGGCAAGTCTCGCATACCGGTATCCGTGCCGGGGGTAGGGGCCTGATCCTTGCTGTCCTTAAAAGAGGTGCTATATCCTCCGGCGGCCGCCTGTGTTATTTGAACCTTGCTGTTTGCCGGGATACCGGCAATGGTAAGTTGCTGGCCGTGCCCCAGCGTAAACGTCTTCGCACTACCGCTCAGCGTCCAGCTGCCACTGGCCGGGACCGTTGCGCCGGAACCCGGGATGACGCTGCCCGTATAGGTCACCGTCTTTCCGTCTGCAATAATATTGCCGTTCGCGTCCCGGAAGGTGATAGTATAACTGAACGGCCACGCTGTGCTGCCATAGTTGCCCGACACCGTGTTGGAAACGGTAAGGCTTACAACGTCTAACCACTTTGCATACAGCGTGATATTGTTCGTCACCGTATCTGTGACAAAGTTCCAGGTGTTGATGCAGGCTGCTTCCTTATACCAACCGCCAAATATGTACCCGGGATTGGATGCGGGTGGGGCCGGGTCGGGCGACGGAGCTGTAAGCAAGCTGCCGCTTTCAGCAACAATTGACGGAATGTTATCACCGCCTTGAGAGTCGAAGGATACAACGAAGAGCTGCTTCCCATTGGAGTAGCGGACGTCGTAGTTGTTATATGCGTACTCAAATGTATAGTCGGCGCTCAGAGAGCTGAAATGCTCTGTTTTTATATTACTTTCATGCATCGCAATGTCCGTAGGATTGATCATGTAAGCCTTGACGGCTTTGTTGTTTGCAAAAATGACCGCATCCGGATCCATTGGGTCGACGGTAAGATTTTCAAGCCGGGAAATTAAAATACCGCCGCCGTCATGAACCGCCGTGTTGCCGGAGATTTCGCCGCCAGTAACCTTCATCATGGTGTCAGAACCATCAGCGAAAAATCCACCGCCGGAAAGCGCTGCATTATTGTTGATAATTTGGCCGCCGAGGACGGTAATTTTAGAGACGAGCATAGTGTAAATGCCGCCGCCGGAAGCCGCCTTATTTTGGGAGATTTCACCGCCGCTGACCGTGATCCCGATAATATTTGAAGCGAATATTCCGCCTCCATTGGCAGACGTCTCATTGCCCGTAATCTTGCCGTTGCTGACCGTGATCGCAGTGGATCCGTTTGCAGCATAAACGAAAATGCCGCCGCCCCATCCGGCTGTAGTATGGCCTGAGATTTCGCCGCCGCTGATAATGATTTCTTTGAGGTTGTAAGCACAAATACCTCCGCCCTGAGTGGGATACACATTGATATTGCCGGTAATTTTTCCGCCGCTGACTTCCATCGTGCAATTTGGAGATTGAGGGTTGGAGACATAGATTCCTGCTCCTCCCGGCCCGGAAGAGGCGGTTACCCTATTTTGGCTAATTTCTCCTCCGTCAACAGTAATTTTATTGGTAATACTAGTAGCGAAAATTCCACCGCCGATGGCGGCAGTATTTCCACTGATGCTGGCGTTATCTTTGACGTTAATCTCCTGAACAGAAAGGGCATAGAGACCACCGCCGGCACCAGTGGCAGTGTTGCCGGAAATTTTGGCGCTTCCTGTAAGATTGACTGACTTAACAATGTAGCAATAGATTCCCCCGGCAGCACCGGTCGAAATATTATCGGATATTTCGCCGCTGCTGATATTCATGGTACAGTTCCCACTGCTGATCATGTAAACGCCGGCACCGGTCGCTGCGTTATTGCTGGAGATTTTGCCGCCGCTGACAGTCATACCAGTGATACCAGTTGCGTAAATGCCGCCGCCGCTGTTGGAGACATTATTACCGGAAATTTCACCGCTGCTGATATCAACGGCCCCGTTATTAATGTAAATACCGCCGCCGGTATTCGCGTTATTTTTGTAAATCTTACCGCCGCTGATGACGGTTTCGGCGTTATGGTTAGAATAAATGCCGCCGCCGTACATGGTCGCCGTATTTTCGGAGATTTCACCCCCGGTGACTTGAAAAAGCGAAAAGTACGAACTGTAAACACCCGCGCCTTGGTTGGCGTTGTTGTATTGGATTTTACAGCTTTTTTCAATAAGCAGGCCGCCCTGTTTTGTATAAATACCGCCGCCACAGTTTTTTGCCACGTTGTGATCAAATGTGCCGCCCGAAATCTTGACGGTACTGTTGTCGAAGCCGGCAATGCCGCCGCCGCAGCCTTGATCGACATTGGTGTTGATCGCCGTCGCGTCGTTATTGGAGATCCGCCCGCTTTTCACCGTGAGGCTGGCGCCAGTTACGTAAATACCGCCGCCAGCGCCTGTGTAGGCAGTGGCTGTGCCAATGGCATGATTTTGAGAAATTTCTCCCCCGTTTATGGTGATGGTGGCATTATTAATTCCGTAAATTCCGCCGCCGCAGGTGGCGCTATTATTGGTGACTGTGCTGCCGGGTTCAATTGTAAGTGCGCTTTGCAACACATAAATGCCGCCGCCGCCGTTTGCGGTGGTGGAGTAAGCTGTATTGCCGGAAATATCAGCACCATCGACGAAAAGAGTTGAGCTTTGCGAAACGTAAATGCCACCGCCTACAGTTGCGGCTGTATTGCCGACGATTGTTCCTCCGTTGACATGAGCTGTTGCTGCCGCGGCAAAAATACCGCCCCCGGACAAAGTTTTTGCCGTATTATTCTCCACTGTGCAATTATCCAGAGTAAGCTTTGAGCCTGTGGAGGCATAAATACCGCCGCCGTTCGCTGCCGTATTACCGGAAATGGTACCTTGAATCATGTCAATCTTAACATTGGAGACGGCGTAAATGCCGCCGCCGTTGCCGCCGCCTGTTATCGTATTACCCGAGATTTCGCCGCCGGTGAGGGTTAGTGATCCGGTAAGACCAAGATACCCCAGATATATACCACCGCCGTTGCCCGTTATCGTATTGCCGGAGATTTTACCGCCGATGATATCAATCGTTGACATCTGGCTGTAAATACCGCCGCCATTCGCTGCCGTATTGCCTCTGATCGTACAGTTGTTCAGGGTAAGTTCCAGCGCAAGGCCGGCAACATAAATAGCTCCGCCGTTCGTATTTGCCTTATTTCCATAGAGGTCACAGCCGTTAAGGGTTATATTTTTGCTGGAGTTAGCATAAATACTGCCGCCGCCCAATACATCCGTCGATTCATTGCTATAAATTTTACCGTTTGTTACAGTGAGGTTGCTTTCGGCTGCGGTATTGATGGCGGCCCCGGCTTGGGTCTGGACTGTTCCATGCGCAAGACAATTGCGGATTTCGGGGGTAATCAACTGCAGGGAGCATTTGGCCGCGAGCTCAATCCCGCCGCCGAGCTTTCCGCCGTCCAATATGACGTTATCAAAGGTAAGGACGATGTTGTTATTTGCATCACCCTCTATCCTAAAATGCCGCGAGTTCTTCGCCGTAAAAACCATCGGCGTCGATGCATCCTTGCTTATAAAGGTGAGACTCTTGTTTTTGATCGTGATAACCCCGGTAAAATCAATTTTATCACTGATCACGATGGTATCGCCCGATTGCGCGGTATTCTCGACGATACTTTTCAGGGTGGAAAAAGTACTTACGTTGGTATGAATCGTAAACGGCATCATTTCCGACGTAAAGCGCACACCGGCATTCATATTCTCCGCCGATGTTTCTTCCTCTATCTCAATGGGTACGCACATGGCCATGAAATCCTCGCCGATCTCGACGAGTTCAAATCGGTTGTCCTGAGTAAGTCCGACTACGGGCAGCAGGTAATCGCTCTCGCCTATGGTTTCGGAGAAGATGCCCACCACATAGCTGCCGGGTTTGAGTGTTTCAAAGCGGTAGGTTCCGTCCGCTTCGGTTTGGGTAGATTGAAGCGCCGCGTCGGCATCGTCCGCCGTATAGAGGTGTACGGGATAACCCGCGACGCCGTTTTCACCCGCGTCCATTACGCCGTTCGCGTTTTTATCGAGCCATAACTTGCCGGAAATGCCGTTCGTTTTTATAAGAGCGGAAGGCGTCGGCGCCGGTTCTTCGCTGGGAGTGGAGGATTCTTCCGGCGCAGGCGCGGGGGGTTCGCCTTGCAGATCGACCGTTGCAAAAGGACGGGGGCCGGCATAGGAATAGCCATGGAATGCCGCCGTAAAGGTATATACGCCGGGGGTATCCTGATCAAAATCAGTGCAGGACCAGGTCACGGGGATCTCCTCGACGATGCCGTAGACATCGCCGTATTCATCACAGGCAAACCAGGTGGGGGTACTGCCGCTGTATGTACCGTACACGCGATACGATACCTCTCCCGTTTGATTGGTATAGGTATAAAGGTCGTCATCCGCGGTTTGGTAGTCGTGGTGGGCAGGCGGAGCCATGGTTTCAAACACAAACTCAGCGGGCAGCGCCTCCGTCTCTGAGACAATATCGGTCGGTGTGTCAATCTGATCTGCCGCGTCTTGAGGCGGTTCTCCGGAATCCACAGTTGAACCTTCGCCCCCAAACGACGGGTTCTGCTGAGGAGGAATTGTCGGCTGAATATCCGCAAGCTTTACCACCGCGCGCAAGGTATCCGGCAAATAAGGTTGCCCGGTCCCGACGTCCATCGTTAGGTTCATAACCGGGTCGCCGCTCTCAAAAGACAGGATGATGTCTGTTGCAACGTCCAGCGAACCCCATACCGTCATGATCAACGCCGCCACCAGCACAAGTGCAAGCGTCAGCGCCAACAATCGGGTCGAAGCTTTATTCGGACCGCCCGTTTTTCTCCAAATAGTCGCCATTTGCGCTATATCCCCCTTAAAGTGGTCCCAAGTAAAATGCATCAGTGTATTTTTGTGCGCACGACAAGGATAACCTTGCCGTCAATCTCTCCTTTTTCCACGGCGCCAAAGTTTCGTGAGTCCATCGCCTCTCCGCGGTTGTCTCCGAGCACGAAATATTCGTTCTCCCGAAGCGTTAGGGGATACCCGATCCCGGGCTTGGCAAAGGTATCATCCAAAACGTTGCCGTTTATCGTGAGCCTGCCGTCCGTGTCCACATCCACCGTATCACCCGGCACGGCCGCCACCCGCTTAATGAGCTCATACTGCCATGCGTCGCGCTTGAAGAAAATTACCTCATCGCGGGCGTAGTCATTGTGAAGCCGCCAAAACAGTACAAGGTCGCCGTTTTGGAAAGACGGAACCATCGACTGGCCGCGAATTATGCCGATTCCAAAGATTATCCCAAACAACAGAAAAACGGTGAGCGCGGTGGCGATGAGGCTGCGAATCAGCCGGTGCCATTCCCTTTTTCTTCGCAATTGCAGCAGTTTGCAGGCTAAAACCTCCCCGGGTCGTTCTGCGTCGTTATTCGCACCCATGCTCATTACTGTCACTTCCCGAGGGTTCATCGACGCCCAGTGCCTTTGCCTGATTGAGCACCTGCCAAAGGGTTTCGATAGCGGGCTTGAGATCGGCCTTGAGCTTCATTCGAAAATGATCCGCTTTCTCTTCCATTTCTTTGCGCCGGTCAATCAGCCGCTTGATTTGTGCCTGACGCATCGCCAATGGCTGCTTGGTTTCGCGTTCCTTCTGTGCCGTCAGGTCGTCCGCGCGCGTTTTCGCCTGCAGGAGAATATTCTGGGTTTTGCGCTGCGCCGCAGCGATACGTTGCGTCCGTTCCTTTTCGTACCGCTGCAAGGTGCTGGCGATCTCTTGCGCCTTTTCCGTCCAGGCATCGCGCTCGCGTTTTACCGAGGTGTTTTCAATATGTAGGGAATAAAGGAGAGCATCTTTTGCCTGATCCGCCGCCCGATGCTGTTCCGCCTGACTTTGTAAGAGGTCGTTCTCTTGCGTAAGCGCATCATTTTGCTGTTGGAGAGACTCAATCAATTTCTCATACAGCATGGTAAGGGTCTTGAGTTTATTCAGAACATCCTCTTCATCCACGCCGCCAATGGCTTTTCTCTTAAATTCTATTTGGCGTAAAAAAGTCGTTATGGATGTCCGATCGGCAACTGTTCTTTCCATTTGAGCGCTATCCCTCCACCCCTGCTCTCGCGGCTTTTTTGGCGATTCCGTGCAATGAGAATCCGATCCTTTTCCATGCCGAATGGCAGCCGCGCGCTGCTTGAAATCTCTGTGCCTTCACATACGCCTTTTGCAGTATATAGCAGCATTTTTGCCTTATATATATTTTCTGTCCGATGATACAGATTTTCCGCTCAATAGCCCTTAGGCGCTATGCGTTGCAAAACCGCTGCCTGATTTGTCTGAGTGGTTACGATCCTTTCCTTCCAGCTGATTCCAGCAATATCGCAAAGACTCACACGCTCCAAACTATCGACCAATTGTGCCTGTGCCGTTTTCAAGATTCCATACACCGGGCAGATATCTCGCGCGTTCCTCGAACAAACGCCATCCTTGTTCATGCAGGAATTGATCTTGATCTCACCTTCCATGGTCTTGATGATGTCATATAAAGTGATATCCCGCGCATGCCTTGCGATCCGGTACCCTCCATGACGACCCCGGGTGACCTCGATCATGCCGGCCTGCCTTAGTTGCCCCAGTACCCTGATCAGATACGGGTATGAGATACAGAGCAATTCCGCCAGCTCGGTGGCAGTAATTAATGTATCTCTCTCATAGAGGCAGCACATGACGCGAATGCCATAGTCAGTCGTTGCTTGTAATTGCATCATTCTTCTCCTTAGTCCAGTCTGTCTGTTCAATGACAGCAATAAATACTTTGCTTTTTAAGTATAGAAATAAAATACCCGCACTGAACTGTTATCCGTCCAATAGTGAAAAACTTCCGCTCAATGGTTTTTTATGCATGGACCACAGGGGGCTCTGCACACGACTGGATATAAAAAGAAACAGCGTCGTGCGCTTGATCCTACCTTTCCGCAAGCTCCAACCGATCGAGGGGCTCCAGACGCAGCAGTTCAAAAAAGATTATGCTTTCCAGTTATGATCAAAGGCGCCCTGCGCTTCATCGAGGTGCAACCGGGGTTTAGAGCTTAGCTTGTCGAACAAAATCCCAACAGGACCAAACATCTAAATACAGCAAATCCATGAGGCTTTTGACATATGTGTCTATTTTCTAGGCTATGGCACAACATTCAGCTGAAATATTGCTTTATTTGACAGATAACACACCGATCTCCCAAAAAAATAACTATACTTAGAAATTACAGTATACATACTCTCTGTTACGCGAAATCAAGCCGCCAAGGAAGAGACAAGCGAATAAATATGGTATTGTGTTTCATCCTAAAGAACGGGCATTGCCTATTGCAAATTCACGATTGGAAGGTAGGCGTACAAGATGGTTAACATATTTCTGTGCGATGATAACAATGAGACCGTGGAGAAATACAGCGCTTTGATCAAGCACACCGCACAGAAAAATCATATTGATATAGCCCTTTCCGTGTTTTACAGTGGTGAATCCTTGCTCTTTCATTTGTCCGATACGCCGGACCTGCCGGATGTTATTTATCTTGACATTCTGATGGAGCGGCTAAATGGGATTAATACGGCAAAACAGCTCAGGGGAATGGGCTGTAAAGCCGAGATCATTTTTTTAACCAGTAGCGAAGACTATGTATTCGATTCTTTCGACGTCTCTGCGATACATTACCTGTTGAAGGAAGAGACGACGAAAGAAAAGTTTGAAGAGGTATTTTTACGCGCCGTTCTTCTGACGGATGGAGAGGAAGCGAGAAAATTCGTCTGTAAATCGGGTGCGGCACGCAAAATCATACCGGTCAAGGAGATTTCCCACTTCGATATTTTTAAGGGAGTCGTTTCCGTACACTATGGGAAAGGTGAGAAGTTTTCCTATTGGATGACCATGGAGGAGTTGGAGACACAGCTTCTAGGCAAAAGCTTTATCCGAACGCATCGGTCCTACATCGTCAATCTCCAGTACATCGCAAAATTTGGCCGCCGGGTAGTGTTGCTCAAAACAGGAGAGAATATCCCCGTAGGGGTGACCTATGAGGAAAAAGTGAAGGAGACCTTCATGGATTACATGTCCCGCTGGGAGGCGGATTTTAGTCCGAAATGAGTGACACAATGGCGATTCTATTACGCGTTTTAGCGGAGTGTTTGTTTTTTGTTTTCAGTGTTACTTTCCTGCTCTACCATAGAAGGAACTTTCCGGTCAGGCAAGGGTACTGGTGCTATTTCGCGATTGCTGTATTGGTCAATTTTAGCTTCAGCATCGATTGGGGGTTGGCCCTGTCATCCCATTACGGAGCCTTGGCGCTTCTTGCAATCGTAATACTGGAGCTAAAGCTTATGTATAACATGAATGTGATGCAGCTTCTTTTTGAAGGGAGCTATTTTGTGGCCCTGCTTTACTGGGCGAGGGGGATCACGCTCCCTGCGTTTGCATTGTGTTTGGGGGAGAGCGTCTCGGCAGTAAGGCATAATAATTTGATTTACCCCATTACATGGGTGCTTGCCTTAGGCATTATGCTTGTCTATAACGCTATCTTCAGGCGTTTCATCGCGCCCGAGCAAAGGATGGAGAAGCTCTATCGCAGCCATGGGCAGTTGAGGTTTGCCGCCATTTTTCAGATAACGCTGGTGGGCTATCTGCTGTTTGTGAATCTTGGCAGGTATTATGGCGTAGATCTTCCCTGGTACAAAATAACCTACCTCGTGTCCTGTGTAATCTGTTTTTTTGCGCAGAGCTTTTTAGTGAACCACGGAATCAGGATCAGTACCCTTTTAGAGTCCGAAATGCATAACCAGCTGCTTCAGAAGCAGTTGTCCAGACAATTGCAACACTACAACGCTTATCAGAAATACACCGAAAGCTTCCGGGCGTTTAAACACGACCACAAAAACATGATGACTTCGGTAAAAGCCCTGTTATCCGCCGGAGAGTATGTCCAAGCGGAAAGAATGCTGGACACCATTCATGACACGATGCAAAAACAGGTTCTGGTTCATAAAACGTATTCCAACCACATCATTCTCGATGCCGTCATGCAGGATGCCGCTAACATGTGCGACGAGCATACGATCTGCTTTTCCGCCATGGTATACATCCCCGGGAGTTTTGATATCTCAAACATTGACATTGTGCGCATTTTCTCAAATTTGGCAAATAATGCGATTGAGGCTTGCGTCAAGGTTGAATTGGTATCCGAACGGTTTCTTGCAGTCACAAGCAGCATCAACCGAGAGAACGGCTGGCTTACCGTTGAAATGTCAAACTCATATAACGGGGAAGCAAACATGCGCAATGGGCTGCCTGAAACGACAAAGATGAATCGAGAGCTCCATGGAATTGGCTTATCGGTCGTTTCAGATACGGTTCAAAATTTAGGCGGCGTGATGAAGATTGATGCAAATAAGCAGGATGGGAAATTTACAGTGAGGCTCTTATTTCCGACCAGACTGTGACAAACAAGGGTGTTTACCCCAACAAAAAACAGGCGCCCCGCCGGGTGATTGGCGGGGCGCCTGATACATTTGTATAGCAGTGGTTATTTTGTGCTTGCAATGACGGATATTCAAAGGCTTCGTCATACCAAATATTTGTTCATGCGATATAGATGATTCGATTGCCGTTCTCTCTGGCAATATTGATCCTGTGAACGGAACCGCTTTTAGGCTTGTACGCTCTTCCGAATACGGCGATCAGGAGATGCGCGTTCTGAACAAGAAAAATATTGAGCTCCCGGGAACAGCCCGGCATATACGCGCCATCTCTAAGCTTTATCACGCCTGTACTTTGCTGAAGGATGCGGGCATATCGAGCTTGATTCTTCGAAGACCACTTATCTGCTTGCCCGGCGTATGGCACAACAGAATATAACTCCAGAGCAGGGTGTTCTTTTTTGAGACTTAGCACAATTTCCGCAGCCCATAGGTCGATACCAAGGCTTACACCACTGAGATACTGATAAATTCCGGTTTCACGATATAGCGTGATAATCGTGTCACGCAGGTCTTTTTTGATTTGAATACAGTCCGGATGATTTTCATTACCGCTAAAATGGAAATGGTTAATATGGGGACCGATAAACGTTGCCGCAGTCTCAGCTTTGATAGTTCCTATGATATTGTTCAATTTTAGCTCCTCCAAGCTCCGATATATGTTTGCAATAAATGGCATCTATTATTAATAAATTTGGCAGTAAATACTATTGAGAGTATACGCACGAAAGCGTTTGGAGTAGGGGTTTTTACGTCAAATACATTATTTCCTCTGCCCAATAGTCGGTCTTAACAAAATTTGAAGCGATCAGTGGTTGCCCAATAAACGCCAATATATCCTTCTCCGAGGCAAACGGCTTCTCCCAATACCGTGAATTATAGGATTCATCGGCATTATCTCCGAGCATATAGAAGTAGCCATCTGGGATCGTAATCATCTGATCCGCATCAGCGGGGGCGCAGTTTACCCGGACGGTGGATTCGTGGACATACACGACATCTCCGGGAACGGCCGTTTGACTAGATTCCGCTCATTCCTTCTGAACCGCTATTCCGATGGTAATCAACTTTAGGGTGCGTGCGTATAAACAGAAAAAGAGCCTGACGCCAACCATGAAGGGCGCCAGACTCTTTTGTTGAGGGGGTTAAGCCGGAGCAAGCGAGCTCACCAGCTCAGGATGCGTTTTCAGGTGTTTTCGCGCTTTGGAAATCCATGCGGTTACATGGTGGCAGGATGCTCCGTCCATCATCTTGGTGATTGCATACCCCTGAACCACATACCTGACTGCCCAATACCTTGGCGGTCACGCCTGTCGCGTCCGCCGCTGCAAAATCGATCGCTCTTTCCAGAGAGGCGTGAAATTCGGCATCCGCAATCTCGGCGTCAAAACATTCGTTCGCCTTACCTTCAAGGGACATCGTCTGTTCAGGCTCAAGTAGCGATTTCCGCACACACTTTGATTGCATGGCCTAACACCGTGCAGATTTTATTCCAAATCAGTCGATACGCAAATGCCTGAGTATTTAGCAGCGCTACCCGAAATATTTAAAGGTTTCCATACGCTTATAGTTATAAGGAGGACAGCGGTGACCGAAAAAGACAATATAATCATTGGTAAAAGAATTAAGAAACTTCACGTCAATGCGAAGCTGAGTAAAAGTCAGCTTGCAGAAAAGGCTGAAATTAATACCAATAATCTAAACCGAATCAGCAGTTTTCCGCGATGTATTCGATCAACTGCCCCGGCTGACAATTCATAATTTGGCACAGCTTGCCCAGCGTTTCGGTCGTGATGGGTCTGTCATGCCGTATTCTCTGTAAGGTAGGCGCTTCAATGCCTTGGTTTGCCAAATAGTAATAGCTAATCTTATTCTTTTTCATAAATTTGCGCATCGGTTCAAAAGAAATAGGCATATTTTCACCCCATATTTATTATATGGGCTTGATATTTTATGTTATAGTAATTATAATTACCATATATTGTTTGATAGGAGGGGCAGATAAATATGGATACTTCTAAAAATGTCAGGCTGATTGACGGGCTGGGACGGGTCGTTCTCCCCGCTGAGGCCCGCGACGCGATGGATTGGGCCGAAAAAACACCCGTTGAGATTTGGGTCAACGCGGCAGAGCAGGAGCTTGTCATCAAACGGCACGTTTGCACCTGTGTATTTTGCGCACAAACCGAAGGTTTAAAGGCGTTTGGTAAAAAGCATATCTGCCCAACCTGTCAAAAGGCCATTGCGGCGCTTTAGAACAACAGACAGCGGCCATCCGGTATTCGCCGGACGGCCGCCTGTTATTTAGAATTCGAAGACATGGATCGACAAGCGCTACTTCATCACCGCGCCGGTATTCGCCGCGCCGACCAGACGGGCGTAGCGCGCCAGCCAGCCCGAGGTAACGTTGGGAGCGGGCATCACAAAGCGCTGCTTTCTAGCGGCGAGCTCTTCATCGCTGACCTTGACGTTGATGCTGCTGGCAGGAATATCGATCTCGATGAGGTCGCCCTCCTCAATGTAGGCGATGTTGCCGCCCGCCGCCGCCTCAGGCGCGACATGCCCGATCGAAGCGCCTCTCGAAGCACCCGAGAACCGCCCGTCGGTGATCAGCGCGACGGTTTTATCGAGCTTCATGCCTGCCAAAGCGGAGGTGGGGGAGAGCATCTCGCGCATGCCGGGGCCGCCTGCGGGGCCCTCAAAGCGGATAACCACGACGTCGCCGGGGACGATCTTGCCGTTATAGATGGCGTCGATGGCCTCCTCCTCAGAGTTAAACACCCGCGCGGGGCCGGTATGAACCAGCATCTCGGGCGCGACGGCGCTGCGCTTGACCACGCAACCATCCTGCGCAATGTTGCCCCACATCACGGCGATGCCGCCGGTCTTGCTGTAGGGATTTTCGACAGGGCGGATGATCTCAGGATTCTTATTGACGGCCCCCGCAATGTTCTCACCCAGCGATTGGGCGGTCGCGGTGATGACCGACGTATCGAGGAAGCCCGCCTCGGCCAACTGGTTCATAACGGCGCGCAGGCCGCCCGCCGCGTTGAGCTCCTGAATATAGTGACGTCCCGCCGGAGCCAGATGGCAGAGATTCGGGACCTTAGCGCTGATGTCGTTGATGGTCTTTAAGTCCATCGGCACGCCGGCCTCATTCGAGATGGCCAGCAGATGCAGTACGCTGTTGGTCGAGCAGCCGAGCGCCATATCCACCGAGAGCGCGTTCTTAATCGACGCGGGGGTGATGATGTCGCGCGGGCGGATATTCTTCTCAAGCAGCTCCATAATCTTCATGCCCGCCTGCTTTGCAAGCTGGGTGCGGGCAGAATAGACGGCAGGAATGGTGCCGTTGCCGGGCAGTGCGATGCCGATGGCCTCGCACAGACAGTTCATCGAGTTGGCGGTGTACATGCCCGAGCAAGAGCCGCAGCTCGGACAGCTGCTCAGCTCGCGGGCGCGCAGCTCGGCGTCGTCGATCATGTTGGCTTTGCGCTCGCCGACCGACTCAAACAGGTATGACAGGCTCGTGTGCTCGCCCTCGTGGTCGCCCGCCAGCATCGGTCCGCCCGAAACGACCAGCGCGGGGAGGTTGATTCTAGCCGCGGCCATCACCATGCCGGGCACAATTTTATCGCAGTTGGGCACCAGCACCAGCGCGTCAAGACAGTGGGCCATCGCCATCGTTTCGACCGAATCGGCGATCAGCTCGCGCGAGGCCAGCGAATATTTCATGCCGATGTGGCCCATCGCAATGCCGTCGCAGACGCCTATGGCGGGAATCAGAATCGGGGTGCCCCCGGCCATCCGCACGCCGGCCTTGACCGCCTCGGCAATCTTGTCTAAATGAATATGTCCCGGCACGATCTCGCTGTGTGCCGATACCACGCCAACCAGCGGGCGGTTGAGCTCTTCGTCGGTATATCCCAGAGCATAAAACAGGGACCGGTGCGGTGCGCGCTCCGCGCCCTGTGTGACATTATGACTTCTTAATTCCATAGTGCTCCCTCCAATTATCGCATTCTGTCGCTTTTTCGTGAAGATATAGCCTTATCATAATACAAATACGGCGGCAAAGTCAAGAAAAACGCGGCTCGGCAGAGGTTGACAGAAACACA
>JAEWBS010000020.1 GCA_023391005.1 Bacillota bacterium
AGGTGGCGCACAGCACAAAATAAACATTGCTGGACGCTGGGTGGGTAGGTAACGTACTCACGTGGGGCATATAGTCAACAACCGTTTAAGCCCTCAAACCCTGCCGTTCCAAAATCCACCGGGGGTCAAGGGGCACGCGGGGGACAGCGTCCCGCCCGCGAGGCGCTTCGCATCTGTAACGTAGTGGAAGATGCCCGCATGTTCCGCAGAACATGCAAGCGCCGGGGGTGGGGGCCGTTCCTGCGCGTCAGCGCAAAACAACTTTTGCCGCTTTAGTACGCTCGCCAAAAATGCATACCGTTTTGGCAACCGAGGTTTACCACCATTTTCAGCGACCTGTAGTCCGTTGCGGCGAGCTGTTGCAGGCTACGGCGAGTTGTGCAAGCTGCGGCAAGTTGCTACAAGCTGTTACAGGCTGTTACAAGCTGCGGCAAGTTACTACAAGTTGCTGCAAATTGCTGCAAGCTGCGGCCAGCTGCTGCTCACGCGGTCGCGGAATCCGAATATGAATATGAATCCTAACGCCAATCCGAACCTGAAAGAAAGAGCCGGCATACCCCCTCCGGCGCTGCGCGTAAAATAAACCTCGCAAAACTGATTATAGAAAGCCATTATGCCATTATGCTACACTGGCAATCCAAAGGCACGGGTAAAAGCGAAGGCTTGGGCGAATCTAAGTCCAAAAATGAAAGGGAGAGACAGCGCACGGCGCCGCGCTATCTCTCCCCCACCAGACGGTGTTAATTTTCCGACAGGCTTTGCCGGTTGCGGATATTGTTGACGGTCATAACGACATCCTCATGACGCACCGCCTTGGGGTCAAAGCGCAGCAGCTTAAAGACCGCCTGCATAATAAAGCCGATGCCCAGCACCGCAATCGGCGTGCCGATACCCACCTTGGCCCCCAGCAGCCAGCCCGCAAGCAGCGCGGTACCCTCGACAATGGCGCGCGCCAACCCGACCGGCACCCGGGGCAGCTTGCGGTGCAGCGCCAGCATCAGCGAGTCGCGCGGGCCGCAGCCCAGCGCCGCGCCGGAATAAAAGGCCATGCCAAAGCAGATGATCACCTGTCCGGTAAGCAGCAGAAGAAGACCCGACAGAAAGCCGTTCATCTTGGGCAGCAGCTCGATATAGTTAAATAAATCCACCATTTTGCCAATCATGACGGTGTTGACAAGCGTGCCAAAGCCGATTTTTTCTTTGAGCACCACATCCAGCACCAGAATGATTCCCCCGACGATGACGCCCGCGTCGCCAAAGCTCAAGCCGCTCACATTGGATACGCCCATGTTCAATGCATCCCAGGGGCTTAACCCCAGATTGGCCTGAATCGTCATATAAACGCCACAGCCGTAAAGCGCTATCCCCAAGATCATCCGCACAAATCTTTTTACATAATCCGGCATTGCCGCACCCCTTTTTGTTCGTTATGCTAATATCCGCGCAAAGCTGTCGTGGTTGCCGCCGAATATTGTATCAAATATCCCGCATGGTCAGCGAGATGCGCTTGCGCTTGGCGTCCACCTCGAGCACCTTGACTTTAACGACATCACCGACCCGCACCGCCTCGCTGGGGTGCTTTAAGAACCGGTCGCAGATGCGCGAGATGTGCACGAGGCCGTCCTGATGCACGCCGATATCGACAAACGCGCCGAAGTCGACGACGTTGCGCACCGTACCGTCGAGCACCATGTCGGGCTTTAGGTCGGAGAGCTCCAGCAGGTCGGAGCGCAGCATCGGCGGGGGCAGCTCGTCACGCGGGTCGCGCCCCGGCTTTAAAAGCTCGGCGATCATGTCGCGCAACGTCGGCTCGCCGACATTCAATTGCGCCGCCAGCGCGGCTTCGCCCTTTTCCGCCACCCGCGCGGGCAGCGTTTGCAGTTGTCCGGCGCGCAGGTCTTCCTCGGTAAAGCCGCAGGCTTTAAGCAGCTTCTGCGCCGCCGTATAGCTCTCGGGGTGCACGGCGGTGTTATCTAAGGGGTTGTCGCTCTCGCTCACGCGCATAAAGCCCGCCGCCTGCTCAAACGCCTTTTTGCCAAGCTTTGGCACCGATAGGAGCGCCTTGCGGGAGGTGAAATGCCCGTTCTCCTCGCGGTAGGCGACGATATTTTTGGCCAGCGCCGGGCCGACGCCCGCAATATAGGCCAGCAGCGAGAAGGACGCGGTGTTCACATCAACGCCCACGGCGTTCACGCAGTCCTCGACGACGCCGCCCAGCGTCTGATCCAGCCGGTTTTTGGGCATGTCGTGCTGGTATTGTCCGACGCCGATCGCCTTGGGGTCGATCTTGACCAGCTCGGCCAGAGGGTCCTGCAAGCGCCGCGCGATCGACACCGCTGAGCGCAGCGACACGTCGTACTGGGGGAATTCTTCAGCCGCGAGCTTTGAGGCCGAATAGACGCTCGCCCCCGCCTCGCTGACCACCATGTAGGACACCGGCTTATCCAGTGTCTTGATGAGGTCTGCAACAAAGATTTCCGATTCCTTCGAGGCGGTGCCATTGCCAATCGAAATGGCGCTGACGTCGTACTTTTTGATCAGCGCGCGCAGCTTGGCGGCAGCCTCCTCGGTTTTGCTCTGCGGCGGTGTCGGGTAGACGACCGTCGTGTCGAGTACGCGGCCGGTCGCGTCGACAACCGCAATCTTACAGCCGGTGCGGTAGGCGGGGTCAAGCCCCAGCGTCACGCGGCCCTTGACGGGCGGCTGCATCAGGAGCGGTTTCAGGTTCAGCGCAAAGACCTTGATGGCCTGCTCGGCGGCGTTTTCGGTCAGCGTGCTGCGCAGCTCGCGCTCTAAGGACGGAAAGATCAGGCGCGAGAGCGCGTCGGCGCAGGCTTCTCTGACCACATGGATCGACGGCGAGAAGCCCTTTTTGACCACGAGCTTTTCAAGCGTCTGCAGCGCTATTGCCATGTCGCACTCGATCGAAACCTTGAGCACCTCCTCGCGCTCGCCACGGTCGATCGCGAGCACGCGGTAACCCGCCACCTTGGCGACCGGCTCGGTAAAATCACAATACATCGCGTAGACGCCCTGCGCCGCCTGCGGGTCGTTTGACACCGAGCGCAGACAGGCCGTGCGCTGCAAAAAGGCGCGCAGAGCGCCGCGCACCGCCGCGTCGTCCGAGACCATTTCGGCGATGATGTCCTTCGCGCCCGCGATGGCGTCCTCAACTGTTTTGACCCCCTTGTCGGCGTCGACAAACGGCGCGGCCAGCGCCTCGGGCAGTGCCGCGCCGGTCTGCTCAAAGAACTTGAGCGCCAGCGGCTCAAGGCCCTTTTCCTTTGCCATCATGGCGCGGGTGCGGCGCTTTTTCTTGTAGGGCAG
>JAEWBS010000100.1 GCA_023391005.1 Bacillota bacterium
GCACATGTGAACGGTACTGGCGGGAAGAACTCAACGGCGAAGAGCTTTCTATCGGATCTGACTTTCCAATTTACGGCGACGATAAGGATACTTGGGAAAAAATCAAAGCAGAAGAGGAACCCGCCACTAAATGATCGTTTATCAACCTCGTGAAAGGAGTATAACATCATGAAAATATTATCCCGACAGCAACAGGACGTGCCCAACAGCCTATTTTGCGATAAGCCGGGGAGTGCGTGCGGGCGCATAGAGAGGATCAACGACAAGCCTGCGCAATGGTGCTCGTTATACAACCGCTACTTAGATCGCGGCTATGGCAATAACATCATCAAATGCCACGAGTGCATAGAGGATCTACGCACGGAGCTTTTGAGGCGATAACCCGCAAAGGCGGTGATACAGCCCCAGCCCGCCGCCTGACGATCTATAAAAAATAAAAAAGAAAGTAAATCACTATAGATTGTATTTAGCACAGGTGGCGGGTTTGGGCAAAAGCAAAAGCCGAGGTATTAAACCCCAGCTTTTACTTCTACGCCATTACATAATTGACATCTTTTAAATCCACGCGGGAACGTTGAGGCGCTCCACTGACAAAGACCCAATCGTCTTAGCATTATCTAAGGCTTGTCAATATTCTTTTGACGTTGCCCGACATATTTCCCCGATTTAATGCGATTGTCGGGATAAGGCTCTTCACTGTCGATAACCCAATTGCGACCGATCTTTTGGGCGGTTTTAAATGAGCCTCTTGCAGCCATCTGGCTGACCGTGATGCGGCTTTTGCCATGCTTGGCCGCGTACTCAACTAACGATATTAGCGATGATGCGCCCTTATAATAATTAGCCCCGGCGACATACTCGCCGTCGACCTCGGCAATAATGCCGCGATCAAGCAAGTAATCAAAAACATAATGGATATCGGATGCGCGCAAATCTGATAATGTACCGGCGCGCCAGCCCTCGTCATCGCGAAGGACAATATTGTAATCGCAGCCCGGTATGTATATATCCGACAACACCTCACTGGCGCAATACGAGCAACCGGGGCGCATAGCAAGGTAATAATCCGTGCGGGTATCGTTAATCTTGCCTTTTGCAATCTCGATCGTTTTCATGGTGTTTCCTTTCTCCCGTCTGGGCGGCAACGCAGTTATTAATTAAACAGATCGCGGTCATCAATCAAAAGGGGCATATCAATATCATCTCTTAATACCGTGCCATCTTGCAATTTAAATTCTCCGGCAGCTAATTTAGCATCAAAATCATTTTCAATTTGGCCCCAGTTATCGCCAGACACAGTGCCCACTACAACATTTTCAAACATCGTAACAACATTACAGATCATAATTTAAACCCTCCAGTTATTTGTCCATAGTCCTCATTGCGATTTTTGCCTGCTCACCAATTACATTAAGGCCGTTTTTCTTGATGCCGAACTCTAATGCTATGCTGCGGGCGAAATTATAACCGTTAGCCTTGAACCACTCACGGGTTACGAGGTAATACCACTGACCGCCGTCCCAGTAGAACCCCAGCTCTTTAATGCGATCTTTGACAGTGTAGGTATCGCCAAATAAAGATATTTCGATGTGGGTCGTGCTCTCAATGTGGTTGGCTTCGTAAGGTGCTTTTATATCCATAGTAATCATTTTGGCGCCCTCCGTTAATCTTTATCTTATGCACTTAGCATATCATACATATGTATGTATTGTCAATAGGTTTTTGCAGAATATTAAAATAATTGAGGTGACAATAAATTGAGAGAATACCAGCGAAAACGAAATAACCCTTACCGGCTGCCGCACAATCTTTATATGCGGGCGCTATATATGATCCGCGACTATGATCGCATCAAAGCGGATCGACAAGACATCTATTTTGCCTCGGCTGTGGGCGACGGCATGCCACGGGGCAACAGTATCACAAGCACAACAGAATCTAAAGCCGTCCGCTTGGCCTGCCTGAGTACAGAATGTGAAGCCGTTGAAAAAGCATTAGGCCACATACCGACCGAGTATCGTAAAGGCGTTTTTGATAATATCTGCTATGGCATGCCTTATCCCGTAACGGCGGACTATTCTACGTATTCGCGGTGGCGGCAGCGTTTCATTTATTGGGTAGCTGCACATATGGGGCAAATTTAACCATATCGCGCAGCGCGGGAAAGAATCAAGTAGTATTATAAGGGCAATAGAAGTATGCAAACAAGAAAAGCCGGGGTTTTCCCTCGGTTTTTCTTAGTTTTAGGAATGGTTTGTGTGATATATGGCTAAAGACTTTGCAAAAGCATTTTACAACTCAGCAGCATGGCAAGCCTGCCGGGATAGCTACATCGCGTCGGTGTTTGGCCTGTGCGAGCGCTGCGGCAAGCCGGGCGATATCGTCCACCATAAAACCATTCTCACGCCGCATAATATCAACGATCCCAGCATCACACTAAATCACGCGAGACTGGAATATCTTTGTCAGGAATGCCACAACAAAGAGCACGCCGCGCGGCAGCAGGAACGCCCGCAGCGGTACAGGTGGGGGCCAGACGGAACGGTACTCCCCCCTTAAAAATTTTTAAACCTCAATGCCCCAAGACCGAGAGGGGAGTATCATTTTACACCGCAGGGTCGCGAAGGGGGGTGTACCTGTGGGAAATACGGCGGGAAAAAGTAAAGAAGATCGGATTAAGCGAGAGAAGAACCGACTTAACAAAATCTACAAGGCTTTAGAGCCGGGAAAGTATGCGCTCGCCTTTCCGCTGATCGAAAACGCGGCGTTTATGCGCATCACGCTGGACGATTTGCAGGCGGCGCTCAACAACAATGGGTGCAGCGAGGACTACCAGAACGGGGCCAACCAATTCGGGAAAAAAGCCTCGGCGGAACTGCAAGCCTACAACAGCCTCTTCAAAAATTACAACACCGTCATGGAACGGCTCGAGAAGCTGCTGCCGCCAGAACAGCGCAAGTCCAAGCTCGACGAGATGCGCGGCGAGTAAGGAGGGGCGCGGGTGAACTACATATTTGAGTATTACCAGAAAATCAAGGCCGGTGAAATCATCGTCGGCAAATGGATCCTGCTGGTGTACGAATATATCATAAACGGGCTGGAAAACGGCTCGTTTTTCTTTTCCGCGAAAAAGGCGGGCAAGGCGATCCGATTTGTTGAGACGTTTTGCCACCATTGCGAGGGGCGCAGCGACCTTATACGGCTGGAACTGTGGCAAAAGGCGATTCTATCATGCATCTTCGGTATTGTGGACGACGAGGGCCTGCGCGTGTTCCGTGAGGTCGTCATTGTCATGATGCGCAAGCAGGGCAAGACGCTGTTTGCCTCGGCGATCATTGCCTATATGGCGTATCTCGACGGCGAGTATGGCGCAAAGGTCTATTGCCTCGCGCCCAAGCTCGAGCAGGCCGCCATCGTCTACGATAATTTTTATCAGATGGTGGAAAAGGAACCTGAGCTGTCGCAACTGGCAAAGAAACGCCGGTCGGATATCTACATTGCGGATTACAACACCAGCATCAAGCCTATTGCATTCAATGCCAAGAAATCGGACGGCTTCAACCCGCATTTGGTCATTTGCGACGAGATCGCGAGCTGGTCGGGCGAGGGCGGCCTGCGCCAGTACGAGGTTATGAAGTCGGCGCTCGGCGCTCGGCGGCAGCCGCTTATTCTGTCAATCTCCACGGCGGGCTATGTCAACGATTCAATCTATGACGAGCTAATCAAGCGCGCCACGGCCTTTCTGCTGGGCAGCAGCCGCGAGCGTCGTTTATTGCCGTTTTTGTACATGGTCGACGACATGGATAAATGGAACGACATCAACGAGTTGCAAAAGGCGGGGCCTAATATCGGCGTGTCGGTTTCGGTGGATTTCCTGCTCGAGGAGATCGCGATCGCCGAAAACAGCCTTTCCAAGCGCACCGAATTTATGGCAAAATACTGCAACATCAAGCAAAACGCATCAGTCGCATGGCTGGACTATCAGACGGTGGACAAGGCCACGAAAAAGCGATACAGCCTCGAGGACTTCCGTTCTTCCTATTGCGTTGGCGGCATCGACCTGTCGCAGACCACCGACCTGACCGCGTGCTGCGTGGTGATCGAGCGGGACGGGCGGCTCTATACCTTTGCAAAATTCTTTATGCCCGCCTCACGGCTGGCGGCGGCGCAGGCCGAAGACGGCGTTCCGTATGATCTGTTTCGACAGCAGGGCCTTTTGCAGCTTTCGGGCGAAAATTACGTCGACTATCGGGACTGCCTGAACTGGTTTCGCATGCTGGTGGAGGAATACGAGATTCTGCCGCTCAAGATCGGTTACGACCGTTACACGGCGCAATACCTCGTCGAGGAAATGAAGCAATACGGCTTTCATATGGACGACGTCCATCAGGGCGAGAACCTCACGCCGGTCATTCGCGAGTTTGAGGGCATCCTGAAAGACGGTGCTTTTGAGATGGGCGACAATGCACTGCTAAAGGCGCATTTTCTCAACGTGGCGCTCAAGCACAACAGCGAGACGCGCAAGTTCAGGCCGGTGAAGATCGGCCAGCGGGAGCGCATCGACGGCTTTGTTTCGGTTATCGACGCCATGACGGTGCGCCAAAAATGGTATGCCGATATTGGCGAGCAATTAAAAAACGCGGGGTGATTTTTTGGGACTTTTCGAGAGCATTTTTAAACGGCCAAACCGCGCCGGTGACGCCGGGCAGTATTTTCAAACCCTGACGGCCTATCGCCCGGCGTTCACATCGTTTGAGGGCGGGCTGTATGAGATGGAATTGACCCGCGCGGCGATTCACGCGGTCGCCAAGCATGTCAGCAAGCTAAAGCCCGAGGTGATCGGCGCGGCAAAACCGCAGTTAGCACGGACATTGCCATACAGGCCGAATCCGTTTTCTTCGACGCCGCAATACCTCTACCGCCTGACAACAATCCTGTTGGTGAATAATACGGCTTTTATCGTGCCGCTTGAGGATGCATACGGCGAGATCATTGGCTATTATCCAGCGCTGCCGCAGCTATGCGAGGTCATGGACGTGGGCGGCAGGCCGTATTTGCGCTACACCTTTTCGAGCGGGAAACGGGCGACCATCGAGTTAGAGCGGACGGGGGTGCTGACGCTGCACCAGTACCGAGATGATTTTTTCGGTGAAAACAACACGGCCATGTACCCGACCATGCAATTGATTCACACGCAGAATCAGGGCATTCAGGAGGGCGTCAAGAATGCGGCGACCTTCCGCTTTATGGCGCAGTCCTCAAACTTTGCCAAGAGTGAGGACTTAGCCAAGGAACGCAAGCGGTTTACCGCTGATAACTTCGCCGCCGAGGAATCGGGCGGGCTGCTACTGTTTCCCAATAATTACACCAACGTGCAGCAGATCAAAAGTCAGCCTTTTGTCGTGGAAGCCGCGCAGATGCAGGCCATTAACGCCAATGTATTCAATTATTTCGGCGTCAACGAGGACATTTTACAGAATAAGGCGATCGGCGACAGTTGGGCCGCGTTCTACGAGGGGCAGATCGAGCCGCTTTCAATCCAGATTTCCACCGTCATGACCAACATGACCTTTACCGACCGCGAGCGCTCGACCGGGAATCAGATATTCCTCACCGCCAACCGGCTGCAATATATGACCAACAACGACAAGCTGCGGGTGTCGACGCTGATGTTCGATCGCGGGCTGATGAACCGCAACGAAATACGTGAAATTTGGAATCTGCCGCCGGTTGAGGACGGGGACGAATATTACATTCGCGGCGAGTATCACCCGACAAAGGAAGAAAAGGAGGAAAAGCTTCTATGACTAAAGACCAGCAGCACAGCATATTTGAGATTCGGGCGTCGGGCGACGGTATGACCGTCGAGGGCTACGCCGCCACGTTTGAGCAGCCCACCGTCCTGTATGAATGCGACGGGGTCAAATATTACGAGGTCATTTCACGCGGGGCGTTTACCGGCGCGCAGATGTCCGACGTGATGATGAAATATAACCACCAGAGCAAGCCGGTGGCCCGTACCAAGAACGGCACCTTGACACTCGAGGTCGACGACTACGGCCTCAAGATTAAGGCTGAACTTTCAGGCACCGAGGAGGGGCGCAGGCTTTATGAGGAGGTCAAAGGCGGGTACATAGACAAAATGTCCTTTGCCTTTAAGACAGACCCCAACCGGGACAGCTATGACCGGCTGACCCACACGCGGCGTATATCCGGTTTCGAGCGCATCTATGATGTGTCTGCGGTCGATATTCCGGCTTACGATAGCACGAGCATTTCGGCGCGCTCTTTCTTTGAGGCACAGGCCGAGCGGGAGGCCGCCGAGGCTGTGCAGCACCGAAATGCGGCAAAACGACTGATTTTAAATTTAACAACGGAGGGATTTTAGCATGAGCATGAAAAAAAGAATTATGGAAATTGAAGCCCGCCTGTCGGCCATTAAGGGCGAGGCGGCAAAGGACGACGCCAACATCGACGGGCTGACCAAGGAGGCGGGCGAGCTTCAGGAGGAGCGCCGGGGATTGCTGGATCAGATCGAAAAGCGGCAGAAGCTGCTCGATAGCATTTCCACCGGCAGCGAGGGGCAGCTAGTCCGTGGTTTTAGCGACGGCCCCGAGCAGCGAAAATACACCGCCGCATCGCCCGAGTACCGCAGCGCGTTTTTTAAAAACCTGCTCGGTCAGGAGATGGACGCCGAGGAGCGCGCCGCCTTTACCCACACGACCAGCAACACCGCCGCCGTACTGCCGACCACGACCCTGAATCAGATTTGGGATTTGGTGAGCGGGCAGCACAGCATTATGAAGGACATCAAGGTGCTGAAAACCGGCACCGTGATTACGGTCACGAAGCACGTTTCGATTGTGCAGGGCAAGGCCAAGAAGGTAGCAGAGGGCGCGGCCAACGACGACGAGCAGAACGAGTTTGTCAAGGTCACATTGACCGGCAGCGACTTTTCCAAGCACATCGACGTGTCCTACGCGATGGCGCAAATGAGCATTGACGCGCTCGAGGCGTACCTTGTCAGCGAGCTTTCCGAGCAGCTCGGCGAGGCGATGGCCGACGACGCGATTGCGACGATCATCGCGGACATTAACGTAGCCAACAAGATTGAGACGGCGGCGGTGGCAATCGTCACCTATAAGGAGTTGGCAAAGGCTTTCGGCCTGCTCAAGCGGGCGCGCGACATCAAGGTTTATGTCACCAACGCGACCCTTTACAACCAACTGGTTGCCATGACCGACGACACCGGGCGGCCGATCTTCCAGCCCAACGCGCAGGATGGGGCCAAGGGCGCGCTGATGGGCGGCCTAATCCGCATTGAGGATTCGGTCGGCGACGACAAAATTCTGATCGGCGATCCCAGCCGGGTGCTGTACAACATGGTGCAAGACATTTTGCTCGAGCGGGACAAGGACATTAAAAAGCATGTCCATACTTACGCCGGGTATGCCCGCGGCGAGGGCGCGCTGATGGATGATAAGTCCTTTGTGCTGCTGACCGTCAAGGCGTCGTAATGGAGGCGGCGGCTATGCTGGGCGCGGTCAAACTGGCGCTGCGGATCACAACCGCCTACTTTGACAATGAGATCACCGATCTGATCGACGCCGCGCAAGCCGACTTGACGCTGTGCGGCGTCGACGCTGCCAAAGACGACCCGCTGATAAAGCGGGCCGTTGTGCTTTACT
>JAEWBS010000102.1 GCA_023391005.1 Bacillota bacterium
GCACATGTGAACGGTACTGGCGGGAAGAACTCAACGGCGAAGAGCTTTCTATCGGATCTGACTTTCCAATTTACGGCGACGATAAGGATACTTGGGAAAAAATCAAAGCAGAAGAGGAACCCGCCACCAAATGAACGTTTAAAGGAGGGACAAAACCGTGCCATTACTTAATTACACGACCAAGGTCGATGTTTACGTCACCTTGGGCGCGATTCAGGGCCAGCTTGTCAAACATGGCGCCAAAAAGATATTGCAGGACTATGACGATAACGGCCGCATAACCGCACTGTCGTTTATGATCGACACCCCGGCAGGGCTTCGCGGTATCAGGCTGCCAGCTAATGTGGATGCGGTGTTTCGGGTGCTTAGAGATCAAAAGGTCAAATGCGACCGTGAGCAGGCCGAGCGTGTCGCATGGCGCATCGTCAAGGATTGGGTTGAGGCTCAGATGGCAATACTTGAGTCCGAGATGGTGCAAATGGATGAAATCTTTTTGCCCTACATGGTGAACAACAGTGGCCAGACACTTTTCGAAGCTTATAGATCCAATCAGCTTTTATTGGAGGGATGACATCTTGACCAACGCAGAAAAAAAGGCTTTTCTTCGCCGCTATGGCGATAACGAACGCGAAATAACCCGCCTCGAGGAGGAGTTGGCCCGCTGGGAATCGCGGGCGCAGAAGATCACAACTAGCTACAGTCTGGCGCCTGCGCATGGCTGTGACGGCGACAAGGTGCAAACGGCGGTCGATCGAATCACTGAGGTTAAGGCGATGCTGTACGATCGGCTGACCGATGCCACCGAGCTGCGGCGCAGTATTCAGGTCGCAATTGATTCGGTGGGGGATGGGCGGCTGCGGAATTTGCTTGAGTACAAATACATAGATGCTCTGACATGGGATTGGGTTGCGGAAGTGATGGATCTCGACCGCCGGTGGGTGATAACATTACACGGCAACGCTTTGTCGATGATGGATATGTAAAACACAGCACTGCAATTCACCACTAACCTGTGATATTATGTATTCGTGAAATAATCAAAAGCGCGTCTCGGTTCGCCGGGCGCGCTTTTTGTATACCCAAGAAAGGAACGCATTTGACAATTCGTGGGTGTTCTAAATCTTGCCATAGAAAGTCATATAAAGATCGTGGTAAAATATGTTCAAGAAGTAGAATTAATGATGAATTATCAATAAAAACCATGAAAATATTGCCAAAGTGCTCCAAAACGTGTATTATATACCTAAAGAAGTAATTATTTCGGAAGGTTTTAATATAATGGCAAAGAAGAGAGTCTTGTGTGAATATGACGAATGTAAATTGCCAAAGAATAATAAAAAATATTTATGTCAAGCGGGTTATATGACAGTGGCAGCGCTCGGATTGGCAATAGGAAGAGAGCAGTTGAACGCAGTAGCAATACTTCTTTTCGTGACCCCGGTATTTTTTGACTTTACTTATAACAAAGACGGCATAAATAATCGCTGGTTTAAACAGTTTTGCTGGGCGGGCATGTTCGCGAATTTTATCGTTGGATTATTTTGTTTTGGGGTTCTTTTCAATGTCATTATCGATACCGGCGTGGCGTTTGTAACTAATCCCAATAGTCTGATGTTTCCAATTAATATAAAAAAGGAATTCATTCTATTGTTCTGCTGTTTTGATGTGTTCGGTCCCGTTGCTTTCTATCGAGGATGTATTTCTCAGGAAACGGTGCAAAGTGTAACCGCGTAAGGAGGGAGACTGGTGAAAATGCTAGTTTGGTGTGTAATCATTTTAATTCTAGGTATTTATGCCGGTAACGTTGCGGGTTTGAAAATGATAACTAGTAAATTCGAAAATTTGCATGGCGCCTCCTCTTTTATCTTTGTTATTCCAATTTATATAGCAGTGTTCCCTGTGTTGGTTATATTGGACAGAGGCATGCATACTAAAAAGAAACTTATAATTTTATTTGGTTATTTTTTGTATCCCCAAAAACACATTCTTTTTACAAAAATATTAGCTAAATGTCTAGCTGCGAAAAGCGAGAGCCGAGACAAACGAATGTCAACTATCCGCAGTCCAGAAATTAAGAGGCAAGTCAGTAGGCAAATAGCCGCCTATGCCTGCGCATAGGAAAGAAATAAGCATCAAAGCGCCCCCTGATCGGGGCGCTTTCCTTATACCCAAGAAAGGAGTGTAGCCGGATGGCGACAGGTAAATATCAAAAGTGGCTTGAACCGGACGGCTTGCTTCTGCTTGAAGCGTGGGCGCGGGATGGCCTGACCGATGAGCAAATAGCCGATAAATGCGATGTGGCAGTTAGCACACTGTACGAGTGGAAGAAGCGCTATTCGGAGATTTCGGAGGCCTTAAAAAAAGGGAAAGAGCCCGTCGACATCGAGGTCGAGAACGCATTGCTTAAACGAGCGCTGGGTTATCGATATACCGAGACTACGCGAGAGCTTAATCCGGCCACACAATGCTTAGAGGTGACCAAGGAGGTAACCAAGGAAGTTACGCCCGATGTCACCGCCCAAATATTCTGGCTTAAAAACCGAAAGCCCGAAGTGTGGCGGGATAAGTCGGAGTTGTCCCATGATATTGAGGGGTTGGAGAGCTTTTTCTCCGCTGATGGCAAATGAGGAGGCCGCTAAAAGACAAGCTCAACCCCGCGCTTTTTAATGATTGGGTACTTGAGCGCATCGACGACTATTCGCACCGATATGAGGTCTATTATGGCGGTGGCGGTTCCGGTAAGTCGGTCGGCGCCGTGCAGAAAATTGTGCTCAAGGCCATCGGCAATAAGCGCAAGGTGCTTGTGATCCGCAAGGTCGACCGCACGCTCAAGGATTCGATATACGCGCTTACAAAGTCTATTCTTTACGGCAAGGTTCGGTTTACCGAGAACAAAACCGAAATGCGATTAACGCTGCAAAATGGCAGCGTTTTTCTTTTTAAGGGCCTTGACGACCCCGAAAAGATCAAGTCCATTACGGATATCACCGACATCGTTATCGAAGAAGCTACTGAGCTGACGATGGATGATTTCACGCAGCTCGATATACGTCTAAGACCGCAGGACGAATGCCCTCAGATTTACTTGATGTTTAACCCGGTTAGCAAGGCGAACTGGTGCTATTTGCACTGGTTTGCGGGCCCTAAAAACCCTAAGGCATTGGTGATTCATTCCACGTATAAGGACAATCGGTTCCTTACAGCGGAATACACCGAGATGCTTGAGAACCTGTCGTTAACGAATCCGGCGTATTACAAAATATACTGTCTGGGCGAGTTTGCAACGCTCGACAAGCTGGTGTTTCCAATCATCCACAAGCGGCTCGTTACAGCTGCTGAAATCGCCACGGCCGCAGGCTGGGTCGGCCTCGACTTCGGCTACACCAACGACCCCTCGGCACTCACATGGGGGCGCCTCAACAAGCAAAGCAAGCAATTGTTTGTTATTGGCGAGTATCATAAGCGCGGCATGCTTAACGACGAGATTGCTAAAGTGATTTGTGATTTAGGCCTGCAAAAAGAGGTTATTGTCGCAGATCAGGCAGAGCAAAAAAGCATTGAGGAAATCAAAAGAAAAGGCGTTTCACGAATCATTGAAGCCGAGAAGGGCCCCGACAGCGTGCGCCACGGCATCGACACCATGTTGCAGTACCAGATCATTGTGGACGAGCGCTGCGTTCACACGATCGAAGAATTCGAGAATTACACGTGGCAGAAGGACAAAAAGACCGGCGAGTATATCAATAAGCCGGTCGATACCTTCAACCACCACATCGACAGCATACGCTATGGCATTCAGCCTTTGGTGAAGCGCCGCGGCGTGAGAATTTAAGGAGCGAATAACATGCCCGAGAACATCCTGCAAAAGCTGCTGGACACCACCGAGGAGGCGCACAGCCGCTTTGTCAAGGCCGCCCAGATCGGCCAGCGGTATTACGATAACGACAGCAGCATCTGCGGCACCGGCGCGGCGGCGATCTTCGAGGTCAACCAGTATCTGCGCAAGCTTGGCAAGAATCCGCTGAAATCGGCGGATAACCGCATCCCGACCAACTGGCACCGCATTCTCACCGACCAGAAGACGGGCTACCTGTTTACTTACCCGCCACAGTTTGACGCCAAGGACAGCGCCGATATCGCGAAGACGATAACGGACACGCTCGGTCAGGACTATCCCAAGGTCATTAAGCAGCTTTGTATCGATGCGACCAACTGCGGCGTCGGCTGGCTGGCCTACTGGTATAACTCCGGGCAGCCTTTTCAGTATTGGTATCTCGATCCTACACAGATCCGGGTGGTGCTCGATCCCGCCAGCGTCAAGCCTCGCATACAATACCTCATCCGTAGCTGGTGCACGACCGACGCCAACAAAAAGACGATGCAGCACCACGAGATTTGGACGGACAAGGACGTTACCTACTACATCGCGCAGGAGCATGGCACGCCGCAGCTCGACGTCTCAATGGGCACTCAGGGCGTTATGGCGCATAGTTATGGCCGCATCCCGTTTATACCCTTCCGCAACAACTCCGAGAGCAGGGGCGATCTGCCGATGTACAAGCAGCTCGTCGACGCGATCGATAAGCTTGTCTCGGGCTTCGCCAACGACGTCGACGACATGCAGGAGATCATCTGGGTTATCAAGAATTACGCCGGTGAATTGCAGGAAACAGACATCGACAAGGACGGCAACGAGGTCACCCGCGAGATCGATCTGCTGCAAAAGCTCAAGGCCAAGAAGATCATCAACGTGGACGGCGACGGCGGCGTCGATACGCTGCGCGGCGAGATTCCGTATGAAGCGCGCCGGGAGTTTCTCGCCATCCTCAAGGATCAGCTGTATATTTCGGCGATGGCGGTCAATCCCTTCCCCGAGGCGGTCGGGCAGGCCAGCGGCGTCTACATCGATTTCCTGTACTCGCTGCTGGAACTCAAGGCGGGTCTGATGGAGACGGAATTTAGAACTGCACTTGACGAGCTGGTGCAAGCGGTGCTGGCTTACAAGGGGATGGCCGCCCAGCCGGTTGAACAGATTTGGACGCGCAACAAGCCCCGCAACGATCTCGAGATCGTGCAGATGATCGCCCAGACGCCGTCCGAGGTGCTGTCTGACGAGACCAAGACCAAGGCGCACCCACTGGCCGAGGACTGGCAGGAGGAGCGCAAGCGGATCAAGGTCGAGGGCGAAAAAAAGGCGAAGGAGGCGGCCGCGCTGCTTGGTGATATGCACCCGCCGACAAATAATCAGGAGGAATAGTCATGGAAAAGGAAATTAAGGTCTTACAGGAACAGCTTGATCGATTGTCTAAGTTATCTGAAAAAGCGACAACCGACAAAGAACACAGTGTATCGTGGGATGAGTTTATCAACCTCACAAATGCCATGTGCAACGTGGTCAACACGATCAGAGAAACAAAAACCCAATCAGACAAAAAATATTCTCATCCATCGTGTGGCGGTGGTGGTGGCTTTCCGACTTATAATCATGGCGAAAGCTTCGCTACATATCCCCCGCAATACTGCGACCCCTCGAAAGGAAACCCCGATCTTATAATTACCGGTCAAGGTGATTTCAAATGACCTACTGGCAGCAGCGCATAATCGACGCTGACGCCCGTAAAGAAGCGGCGATCATCAAGGCGCTGCCGGAGCTGCTCTCCCACATGCAGGACGCCCGCCGGTCGCTGGAAAAGGAGATCAACGCCTTCTATGCCCGGTACGCGACCAACAACAAGGTCACGCTGGCCGAGGCGCAGAAGGCGCTTTCCCTCTCGGAGCTGGCCGACTTCAAGGGCGATCTGAAGGCCTTCCGCAAGCTGGCGAAGCAGAGCATTGGCACATTTAATCTCAAGGTTGATAACCTATCGGTAAAGGCCCGGATCACGCGTTTAGAGGCGTTACACGCTCAGGTTGACGCCGTGTTGCAAAACTGCTATCAGCAGCAGCGGACCGTCATAGAGGGAGCGGCGGGGGCCTTGGCGCAAGAGCAATACCTGCACGCACTTTACGACATAGAACAATACACCGGCTTTCAGTTCCCTTATGCGCAGCTCTCGAATGCGCGGATCGCTAAGATGTTGGAAATGCCGGTGCAAGGTGTGGATATTTCCACTTCGCTATGGAGGCAAGATTTTGACACCGGCTATCAGATTCGGCGCGTGCTGGGCGACATGTTTACAACCGGGCGGCCGCCGCAGGACTTTGCCAAAGAGTTGCAGCGCATTATCGGCAGGCGGGACGCCGAAGGCAATCTGACCGGCAAGACCTACGAGGCGTACCGGTTGCTTTACAATGAATCGTCTCATGTCTCGGAACAAGCCAAGTTGGCCGCTTACGAGGATGACGGCATTGACGAGCTTGCGATCGACGCGACGCTGGACAGCAAGACATGTTCGGATTGCAGCCCGCGCGACGGCAAGGTCGTCAAGATCAGCGAGGCGGTTGAGGGTGTGACAGTGCCGCCGTTTCACGTCAATTGCCGTTGTACCACTGTGGCCTACATCCCCGAGGCGCAAGGCGCTTTTACAAGCACTCGGGCGGCGCGTGATCCAGTGACCGGTAAGACAGTGCGGGTTAAAGCGCAGACCTACGACGAGTGGCGCGAGGGGTATGTTATCAAAGGCACACAAACCGAATATGATAAGCTCGTCGGGATATATACCAAGACGGGCGCTCAAGTCACTGGATACAGCAAACATCTGATCGAGCGCGCGGTGGAGAGAAAAGTTTCAGCTAAAGAATGTGCAGAAGCGTTGCAAAACCCGTTAAAATTGGGTAAAATAAAGAAAAATGAAAGCGGGGCCAGCCAAGAGTATTGCGGCTATTATGCTAGAGCGATATTCAACCCTGAAACCGGCAATATCATAACGGTTTGGAAAACCGGCTCAAAAATTCGGGCAAAGTGGGAAAGGAGTTCGGCAAAATGAAAATGACCTTTACTGAAAAACAATGGGATGTCTTACGAAGCGCCGGGCTATCTTTCGATCCCGGAGAGGACATTTCGGATGACCAATTGTTTGAAATGGATGAAAAAGTGTCTGATTACCTTGTTAATCACGGGGTAAGCGGCGACGAGGTTAACGCAACCGGCGTTGTATGCGAAAGTATCCTTGACGCCATAGCCGAGATGTAAATCGATAAAAGGACGGTGCGCAAAGCATCGTCCTTTTCTGTACCCCAATTCAACACCCGATAACAAGCTCGCTTCGGCGGGCTTTTGTTATACCATTTTAACCCTGCGCCGGGAAAACAATAGGCGTGCGGCAAGGCGTGGACTGGCACGATAAAAAGGACAGCCGCAGAAAGGACAGCTATGTTAGATTGGCTTAAAACCATCCTCGGCGATAAATACACCGAGGACATCGACAAGCAAGTATCCGCAGAGATCGGCAAGGGCTTTGTTGCTCGTGCAGATTTCAACAGCGCCAATGAGGCGAAAAAGGTCCTCGAGACGCGAATCGCCGATTACGACAAGCAGATCAAGGGCTTTGAAAAGCTGGTGGGCGACAACGAGGCTTTGAAAGGTCAGCTCACCCAAGCGCAAGAAGCCAATAAAGCGGCCAAGACCGAGTATGAAGCCCAGCTTAAAAAGCTGACGCTCGACGGAAAAATCGAGTCCGCGCTCATTGGCGCCAAAGCGCGGGATATCAAAATTGCCCGGGCCGCGCTCGATGAAGCAAAGATTAGTCTTGACGGCGATAACCTGCTTGGGCTTACTGACCAGCTTACAGCCTTGCAAAAGGAAAAGGCTTGGCTGTTTGGCGATCCCGAACAAAACCCGCCCCCACCCACACCCGGCAACGGTGGCGCAATCGACGACGTAGCAAAATGGCGTGCAGAAGCCGGGCTGCCGCCTTTGAAAGAGTAAAGGAGAATATGAATGGCAATTAACACTTTCGCGGAGAAGGCGACTAAATTTCTAAGCGTGCTCGACGAGGTCTATAAGCGCGGCTCCCTGACCGCTATTTTGGATGATGCGGCGCTGGCCTCGCAGTTTGTCGGCACCAAGAGCATTAAGCTGCCCAAGCTGTCGGTGGACGGTGCGGGCGACTACGACCGTGATACCGGTTATGCACAGGGCGGCGTGGCGGTATCCTATCAGGAGCACGAGCTCGCGTACGACCGCGGCAGAAAGTTCCGTATCGACGTCATCGACAACGACGAGGCGGCATTCGATCTCTATCGGCAGGTGGCGTTGCAGTACGTGCGCACCCGTGAGATTCCTGAGATTGATGCGGTGCGCTTTGCGGAGGTCTGCGCCGCGGCGACCCGCAGCGGCACGTCGGGGACGGTTGTGTCCAAGGATTTGACCGCCTCCGACAGTGCGCTTGTCCTGTATGACGCCGCCGAAAAAACCCTCAATGAAAAAGAAGTGCCCGAGGAGGGTCGGATTCTTTTCTGCACCAACGATTTTTATGCCCTGCTCAAGTCGGACGAGAAGGTGGCGCGCCGCATGGATGTGCAGGGCAATACCGGCAACATCGATCGCAGTGTAACCCTGCTCGATGGTATTACGCCGATTGTCAGGGTGCCGCAGGTACGGTTCTATTCGCTCATTACGCTGCTTGACGGTACGACCTCCGGGCAGACTGCTGGCGGCTACACGCCGACCGTCGGTGGCTTTGACCTCAACTTTGTTTACGCCAACAAGGCGGCGCTGCGCGGCGTCATCAAGCGCCGGTTCTCGAAGATTGTCGAGCCCGCGGCCAACCAGTCGGCGGATGCTTATGATATCTTCTATCGCTGCCATCACGATCTCATCGTTAAGGACAACGAGACGGCGGGCATCTACATCCACAAAAAGCAGACGGCCCGCGCCTAAAGGAGGGTTGGATCAGATGACACTTGTGAAAAAGAAAAACAGCGCAATGGTCAAACTCGTTGACGATTCCCGCGTTCCCGCGTTTTTGGCTGACGGGTTTGAGGTGTTGAACAGCCAGCAAGAGCCGGCGAAGGAACCCCCGAAAGAAAAGCCGGTCGCCAAAATGACCATCGACGAGCTCAAGGCATACGCCGCTGAGAAGGGCATCATGCTGCCCGACGACGGCCTGAAAGCTGATTTGCTGGCGGTGATTGTGGCCGCCGAAAAAGGCGGTGCAAAGGATGGCAAAGAAGGCGACTGATGTCTTGAACGAGCTTATGGCGCGTGGTAAAGCGGTGGGCAATGGGCCTGCCGCTTCGTCGTATATCGCTCAGGCCGAGGAGAGCATCAAAGCATACTGCAATCTTCCGGCAGTCCCCGAGGGGCTGTTTTTCGCATGGGTTGAGGTCGCCTCCTGCCTCATCTCATCCGGCGGGGGCGGAGGGGACAACGTGGCATCCATATCCGAGGGCGACACGAGCATTACCTTCCGCTCGCCCGCCGAGCAATCCGATATTTTGTCAGGGTTTAAACCGTTGCTGAACAGATACAGGAGGATGGCATGAGGATTCCGAACGCAGCTGCGGGGCGCGCTGCCCTTGGCGCACTCTACGACGATCACCTGACCAACACCCGGGAGGTTGACGGCGGCAATGTCATGGAGACTGTGACGGTTGCGCAGTGTGTGGCCTGCCATTTGTCCGTGCGCCGCAGCAGCTTGGCTCAGAGCGACACCACGGCAACCGCAGTGCTTGACTATACGCTTTATCTGCCGGTTGAAGCGGATATCCAGACCGGTGACGCGTTGACGGTGTGCCACAAAGGCCAAACCTTCAAGGGTGTGGCAGGGCTGCCGGTGCGCGGCAACCTGTCGCTGGCTGTGCCGATGACCGGCGTGGTGATCGCGTGAGTGCGGGCGCCAGAAACGCCGCGGCGACCAATGCCCGCGCGATGGCGGAGTTTCGCAAACAGCTTGAGAGTCTGTTCGGGGACTTCGACGATAGCGCAAGGCGCATTGTCGATCGCATGGCTGCCGTGGGCTTCGCCGAGACGGTGAAGAATACCCCGGTAGGCGTTTACAGCAGCACAGTGAGTTTTATCATCAAGCACGGCAAGCACGCAGGTAAAGAGGTTAGTTTTACTACCGGCTACACCAAGCAGGGCGGTACGCTCAAAAAGGCGTGGGTGAAAACACCCGTGCGCAAGGTGGGCAATACTTGGGTGAGCGGATATGCAAACCCGACATTTTATGCGGGCTATGTTAATGACGGGCATCGCGTCGTTGCCCAAGGTGAGACGGTCGGCTGGGTCGAGGGTAAACACATGCTCGAGATCGGCATGCGCGCCGCCGAGAAGGCACTACCCTCCATCGCCGCCGCCGAAATCGCCAGAATCAAAAGAAAGTCGGGGTTTTAAATGCGACCGAACATCAAACTGGATAAGTCCTTAAAAGCAAAGCTCGATGCGGGAACGCTCAACGCCGCCGACTATTTTATTTTGGCGCTGGCCGATCGGCTGGCGGGGCTTTTTCCTGCGGCGACGGTTTACACCTCGGCACAGCAACAGGGCGCCCAACTGCCCGGCGTATTTGCCCGCATCTACCACGCAACCGCGCAAAGTGGGCTGGGCGGCGTTCTGGCGCTCGAATTCCAGACGGAAGTTAACTATCTCACTGAGGACGAACGCGCACGGGGCGAGCAGTTGACGGCTGCTGTGGCGATGCTGGAAATGCCCCCGGAGTTGACCACGGACATCGGCGTGTATGTGCTCAAGGGCCGCAGCATCAGCGTCGACAACGGTATGACGCAACTGCTTTGCCGCGCCGAGGCGGTGTTAAAATCCCCGAGCGCCGATGTATTAATGCAAAATCTTGAACAAGGAGTGATATTATAAATGGCGCAGTTGACAGGCGCAACAATTAATGTTTACAGCGAAAAGACCCTCGCTATCGAAGCGGGCGCGCGCGGTGTTGCAGCCATCGCGCTGCCGCTGACTTGGTATGAGGACGGCCAGCTGATCACCTACAACGCCGACGATTCGGCGCAGGCCGTATTCGGGTGTGCGCTCGATGATCTGATCCCCGTGCGCGAAATGATGAAGGGCGCGGCGAAAGCACTGGTTTACCCGCTGCTGTCCGGTGGCGAGAAGGCAAGCGCGACGCTGGCCGAGAACGTCACAGCGACCGCGATCAAGCAGGGATCGACCGGCAACAACATTTCCGTGACGGTGGCCGCCTCGGGCAATCTGTGGCGGATCAAGACCTTCCTCGGTACCGATGTGGTGGATTCTCAGACCGTTGCCACTGTGGCTGATTTTAAGGCCAACAGCTGGGTGGAGATCACCGGCTCGGGCAGTTTTGCAGCGGCGACACAGACACTCACCGGCGGCACTGACGGTGCGCAAAGTGATACGGCTTGGGACGCTTTTCTTGAGGCGCTCAAGCTTCAGGAGTTCCAGACCATCGCTTATATCGGCGACGAGGTCGCAGTTAAGTCCAAAATCGCCGCCTATGTGCAGACCCAGCGCGACGACGAAGATAAGTTCATTCAGGCTTGTATGGGCAGTTACACCGCCGACCATGAGGGCGTGATCTCGTTTGCGAACGGCGTCATTCTCGAGGGCGGCACCGTGCTGGATGCAAATGCGGTATCGGCATGGCTGGCTGGTGCGACGGCCGGTGCAGCGGTGAACGAATCGCTGACCTATGCCGAGTACCCCGGCGCCATCGACGTAACCGAACGGCTGACACGCTCGCAGCAGCTGGTTTACAAGAATCAAGGGCTGGGATGCTTTATTCTCAATAACGGCAAAGTGAAGGTCGAAAGCGACATCAACACGCTTGTGACCTACACCCAGCTCAAGCAGAAGGATTTCTGCAAAAACCGCGTGCTGCGGGTCATCGACGGCGTGTGCACCGACATTAAGGCGGTGTTTGATTCTTCCTTCGCTGGACGGGAGGACAACAACCTCGCTGGCCGTAACCGCTTCAAGGCGAGCATCTGCGACTACATGACCGCAATGCAGGAGCGCAACGCCATTGAGGAGTTTGTCGCCGATGACGTCACCGTGCTGGCGGGGGCCGACAAGGACACCGTGGCGGTCGATCTGCGCATCAAGCCCGTGGACAGCATGGAAAAGGCGAACATTACCGTTCGCGTCAGATAGGAGGGGTATGAGTGGATAAAGTTAAACTACAAAACATCCCCGCCGGGCATGACGGCTCAGGGTACGTTACGATGAACGGTCAGGTGCTGGCGGCGTTCCGATTGTCTAAAGTGTCGGCGCAGCTGGAAGTTGTGAAGGAAAGCAAACGCTTTCTTGGCGAGCGAATGACCCAGAACGCCGTGCGCGGTATGTCCGGCAGCGGTAACGTGACCTATTACCACACCACCAGCGCATTTGCCAAGGCGCTTAAAGACTACCAGAACGGCGCAGATTATCCCGACATCACAATCCAGTATTATTCCGAGAACACCGAGCGCGGGCGTTCTGAGGTGGTACTGCGCGGGGTGATTCTTGATACAGTTAGTTTTGGCGCGCTGGATGACAGCTCGGATGATTCCATTATCAACGAGAGCGCGTTTTCATTCGACGACTTTGATATTGTGGAGGGTTTCAATGGATAAGAGTTTAATCGCATTTCTGAATCCTGAACGCAAGGAGAATCTTAAACTGGCGATAAACAGGGATACGGAGGGCAATCCGCTGGTATGGGAATTCAAAGATTTGCCCGCTAAAGAATCTATGGAGATCGCTCGCCGGTATGCCAACAACACTGGCGAAGTGCTACAGGCGCAAGTCGCGCATGCGTGCGTGCGCCCTCCGCTTAAAGACCAAGAGTTTCTCGAGGCCCTCTCAAATCGCGTAGGCCGTACAATTCTCGACCCTACTGAGGCGTTGTATGCGCTGTTACAAGGCAGCGAGCTTACTACGCTGATGGCGGCGTATCTGGAATATTTTCAGGGCGATAGTTTCGTCAAAATGATTGAAAACGCAAAAAACTGATCGAGCAGGGCGGGGATGGCATGGCGCTGTATGCGCACCTCGCCCTGCAAAACCATGATATCCTACCGTCCGACTTTATGGCTATGCCCTATAAAGATCGAGCCTTTATTATTGCAAGCGATATGATCAAGGCCAAGGCTGTCGAAAAGCAACTAAGGAAGTAAGGAGGTGGTAATTTTGGGAGACAACAAAACACTGGCAGCGGCCTTTGCCTTGAGCGACAAATATACCGCTGCTATTCGTAAAATCATTCAGTCTCAAGAGGATTACGAGAAAAAGCAAAAGCAAATCGATAAGGCGACGGAAACCTTTGAAAAAAGGTTATCGGGGCTGAATTCTAGAGCCGACGCTGCAACTGGCGGTATAGGTAAGCTTGCAGCTAAGATTACAACGCTGGTCAGCGCAACCTATCTCGCCAAAAAAGGCCTTGACGCGATGTTTGCCAGCATCAATCTATCTTCGATGCAAAAGATGCAGGGGACGACCTTCGGTGCGCTGGTGCATAACCAAGCCGCGGGCAGCGCGGTATATAAATATGTCGCTGCTTATGCGCGCCAGTCCGCTTTAGGCCGTGAGGACGTCGCCAAAGGCATGACCACATTCCTGACTTATTCACGCGACATGAACCAGTTAGAGCGCATGGTAAAGATGACCGAGCGGCTGTACGCCAAAGACCCGACACAGGGCACGGAAGGCGCGGTTTTTGCACTCAAAGAGGTTTTGTCCGGCGACGTCATGTCGATGCGCAGCCGCTTTGGTATATCTGGTTTCAACGCCGAGAGCATTCGTAAAAAGATGGGATCGGGCGACGTGGCCGGGGCACTGGATGAGATCGACACGGTAATGAATAGGTTTGGAGCTACGCAAGCCGTTGTGGACGCTAATTTCAAATCCATGACTGTGCAAGCGAATATGTTTAAAACCAATTTGCAATCCGCTTTCGGTGAGCAAACTGCGCCGATTATGGAACGGTTTGCCGAGATGTGGGCGCGCATCAACGCCAACTTTGACGCGGGTAAGTATCAGCCGTTCATCACGATACTGGTCAACGGATTTGACCGCGTCGGCACGCTGGCAATCTGGGCAGCGGATAACGTTAACACCCTGCTGCCGGTTATCGCTGGTCTTACCGCCGCCGTGTTGACCTACAACGGGGTACAAACCGTGACAAACGCTCTACTGACCTATGGCGCTATCGCATCCAATGCGGCAGTGTTGCCCTTTTTGTTAATCACCGCGGCGGTTGCGGGTTTGGCCGTCGCCCTCGGCGTTGCAAACGGCGGAATGGATAGCCTTATCAATAAGGTTGGCTCTATGACGTCGTTGAGCGCGGCAAAACAGGATGCGGCGTCTAAGCTTGACAAACTGCCGGTGGAAATCAGCAATACCGACCCGATCAGCGTTAAAGGAAAAGTGGCGATCGAAGACGAAAACCTTAAATATTTGATCGATTTCGCAGGGGCGAAATGGCTTGCGCAATTTAGCCAGACCACCGTGCAGGCCCCCGTTACTATGAGCAATGTCAACATTGCGCAGACGATGGATGCGCTTAATGCAGGTGGCCTTGTTGCGGAGGGCATTATAAATCAGTTGGCCGTAGCGCCGGAAGGATTGCCAGCATGAAATATTATGTTTCTTTAGGCGATGTCGAGCTCGACAAGGTCATCACCGTGGCCCAGTCCAGTGATCGGGACATTTCTGTATATGACAGCGTGGGGGGCGGCAAGTTCGCCGTCCCGCAGAATAAGGGGCTGCGCAGTTGGACGATCAAGTGCGAGATTGACGACCACGACCTTATCAAGCAGTTCGACAAGATGCAGAAAAAGAAAACGCCCGCTCGCCTTGTCATCAATTCCGATGGCTACAAGGTGAGCGAGCGCGTTTTGCTGAAAAGCTATAATGCCCCGGAGGAAGAGTATGCCGGGGTGTTCCCGGTAACCCTCACTGCTATTGAGTACGTCAAGGCGGGCGTTAAGACCGCTGACGTGCCGTATGTGGCGCGGGAGGGGGAGCCCCCGCCATTGCCAAAAGCTCAAGTTCTTGGGGATGGGCAGAACGGGACTAAGACGGCATATGACCTGTTCGTAACCGCGCAGCGCACTGCTGAGTCGCCCTACGGGCCTCTAGAGGGCGGATTCAAGCACAAAGTCTTTGACAGCGAGGAAAAGCGGAACGCGTATCTCGCATCCGTTCAATTTATCGACGCCGAGACGGGGAAAGAGGTAAATCCGGCGGCGGCAGAGGGGAAAGCGGTCAACGTGGGTTACGCTGAAAGCTGGGATAAGGAGAAAGAAAGATTCTTTGCACAACCCGCCCTATCGAGCAACACAGTTGATTCGATTGCCACAGGAGCCCAAAAAACTTGGTCGGCCATCTCTCAGGCCTTTAAAAAATGGGATGATGAACAAAAGAAGCACTTAGGAATAAAATAACTATATTTTGGATTTGCGCTTATAAAGCCCTGTGTTGGGGTCAGCTTCGTTAAGTATTTTTTGGTAGTTTACCTCTAGATAATAATACTCTACTTTATATTCTGTATTGGAATCGTTGGGGTCTATTGCCATAGCAACGACATAGGACACTTCTTGACCATTGGGCCACATAACAAAACCCACATGAGACCAAGTATCATCATCACTGTGATAGTGAGACTTCTCGCCCTTTATTAAAAATCCCCACTGCGTGCTCTTGTAGCCTAACTTTTCCATATAAGCTTCTATCATTACACGTCCATAAGCCTTAACATCATCTTCTGTAATTTTTGACAGGACAACTGTCGGCATAGACGAAGGTGCAGATGATGGAGTAGCCGATGGGGATGATTGAGAAGCAGGCTCCGACACACTTGAATTACTCGTGAAAAGGGATTGAGCGCTAATTTCCAACATTCCAATTATAGCAAAAGAAAACGGAGCAAGGATGATTAACAATAGAGTTAACCCGGCGCTTGCCCTCTTCTTAGTTGGCACAGAGGTTCCTTGTGCTGACTTTTGAGAGCGATATCCTTTGGGGGTATTTATCTCCGCGCGATATTTCTCGTAAGCTTGAACCCGTTCTTCGTAGGAGGGAGAGCTGCTACCGCTTGACTCGGTTTGGCTGGATGTATCAGAAACATCTTCGAGGCCGGGTTGTTCTACAACGGTATTACCGCAAAACTTGCAAAACTCACTATCTCTATCTATTTCTTTACCACAGTGATCGCATTGCATAAAATCACCCCATGTAAAATATTACCTACATGATATCGCATAATGGCCCATCTGTAAAGGAGTGACGCCTTTGCTCATCGTAAACGGTAGCGATTTGACCCAGATCGCCTGCAACATCAAATACACCGACCAACTAAATAACGGCGCATCCTCGCTGGCGTGGGAGTATCCCGCATCCAAAGCGGGGCTATTCCCGGAAGGTTCCGTTGTGACATTTCAGCACAATGGGGCCAATGTTTTTTATGGCTTTCTTTTCACTTCTAAAGCAGGGCCTAAAACCGTTTCCTGTACCGCCTACGACCAGCTGCGTTATCTCAAAGCAAGCGAATTTATCAACCGTCAAAGCGAGACGCTGGATGCTTTCTGCAAGCGCCTACTCACCCAGTTCAACGAGCGGATCAGCGTCGGCCAGATTGACAGTACGGGCGCGGTGCTGTCGGATAAGCCGCCTAAGGATACAACCTATCTCGATGCGATTTACGACGCAATCGGCGAGAGCCTATACCTGAACGGCTATTATTATGCCCTGCGTGACGAGTTCGGCGCCATCACGCTGCGGGACGTCTACGACCTGCGGCTGGGGCTGGTCGTCGGGGACGGCAGCCTCGCGACAGATTACAGCTACACCCGTTCGATCGACAGCGATACCTACAACACCGTCAAGGTGGGTCAGGACAATAAAAGCACCGGCCAGCGTGATATCTACATGGCGAAGGACAGCTCTAATATTGCCCAGTGGGGCAAGTTGCTGCTCTACAAGACCGTATCAGACCAAAACGAGGCGCAGCTCAAGGCGCTGGCTGCGAACATCTTAGCGACCAAAAATCGTGCCACCGAGACGCTGACTGTTGACTGCGTTGGCGATCTGCGCATTCGGGCGGGTGTTGGCCTTAAAGTGGCAATATCCAGCGTAGGCGTCAATTTATGGGCTATCGTTAGTCGGGCGGTGCACAGCTTTGATGGAGATTCTCACACCATGAAGCTCGATTTGCAGTACGGGAGGTGGCAATCATGGCAGACATCGTGATGGCTATCAAAATGGTCGTGCGGGACTACCTGCATAATGAGGATCTCTCAGACGTCCTATACGCGACCTACACCGGCGCAGGCATCCGCATAGACGGGCGGCCCAACGTCATACCGGCGGCGTTTGTGGACGTACCACTCTCACTGCAAACCGTCGAAGCAAAGCTGTCGGGGACGTTTGAGGGTGAAGCGCTTTCCGTCACCGGCGCATCGGTAACCAAAATCACACTGACCGACGCGCCGGTCACCATCACGCGGGGCCTTGTCGCGGGGGACCGGGTGACGGTCGTCAAGCAGCGCGGCGGCCAGCGGTATTCCATCATCGATAGGACAGGGGGTTAATATGTCAGTACTTAAAACCTACGGCGACGACACGGCCAGCTTTAAGCCTTCCAAGACCTACCGCCTCACCGGCGACCGGGTGGAGGGTAAGACCGACGGCAAAGCGGCGATGCTGCAAGCCATCGATCTGGCATTGTCTACCGAACGGTGGCGTTATCTCATCTATTCGGGCGACTACGGCATTGAGCTGGATGAATTGTTTGGCAAATCCCGCCCATACGTGGCCGCTGACTTGGAGCGTCGTATCACCGAGGCGCTGCTCGAGGACGACCGCATCACCGCCGTGGAGAATTTTCAAATTTCCTTCTCAGGCGACGCGGCAACGGTCACCTGTACTGCCGCCACGATCTTTGGCGATATAAATGTAGAAAGGGGTGTGCCGATTGGCTGAAAGCTTTGAGTTTGACGCAATTCTGCAAGCCATGCTCGCCCGTGTGCCGGACGACATCGACAAGCGGGAGGGCAGCATCATCTACGACGCGCTGGCCCCCACGGCCTACACACTGGCGGGGCAAAGCTTTATGTTGGGATATCTAACCGACCTGCTGTTCGGCGACACGGCGACCGGCGAGTGGCTTGACCGGGTCGTGGGGGATTTTGGCCTGACACGTGAGGCCGCGACCTATTCGATCCGACAGATCGACTGTACCGACGGTGCGGGTGCGGCCTTTACGATACCCATCGGCGCGCGGTTTGCCGTCAACGAGCTGACCTTTAAAATCGCCGAGGAGATTGCGGCAGGCAGCTACAAAGCGGCCTGTGAACAGGCGGGCACGCAGGGCAACTGCTATTCCGGGGCGATACTGCCGCTGGACAATATCTCGGGGTTGGGGGCGGCGGTGCTCGCGCCCGAGCCGCTGATCCCCGCGCGGGACGAGG
>JAEWBS010000037.1 GCA_023391005.1 Bacillota bacterium
AGGTTTTAAGTACCGTGCCGGAGGCTTTTCCGAAGACCGAAACCTGATCGTCGGGCATGACCCTCCCGGTAAAATCGGCCTTTTGTGAAATGCTGTCACGAACAGGGGCCTGTGTATGTACGCGTATTGCTGAGGCTTCGCTGACCGCAACGGTTTTGCCGCTGCAACCGACCGTGCCCAATAGCATAACCGAGGCGCAAACGGCGGCTGTTACTCTTTTAGATAACATTTTTTTCACCTTTCATTCCCTCCGAAAAATGGATCTGAAAATATCTGCATCCAGTATAAGGCAAGGATATGGATAAAACTTGAACAACATTAAAAAAATATACACTTGTTTCGTAAACTATGAAAGCGCGGTGAAATAAGCCTAAAATGCGCCGCCTATCGGCGATGCGTAAATTAAATATCTCTAGACATTTTTAATAAATTTAAAATGCGCTGCCTATCGGTGATGCGCGTATTAAAAATGCCGTGCGCCTCTGACGCAGCCGTTTATAATTTTAACAATTTTAAGCTTTTATCCAACACCATGTTGTGATACAATGTGTTATATTATGTGACAACTATTTTAAATAGTCAATCATCAATTCACGACAGAGTGTCGGGTAATCAATAAACGGAGAAGCCGCTATGAAGAAACGGGCGGAGCAGACGCTGCTGACTAAAGAAAAGCTGACCAACGCCTTTTGGGCGCTGTATGAACAAAAGCCCTACGAACAGATAACGGTGCGCGAAATTTCTGAGCTGGCGGGCTATAATCGCAGCACCTTCTACACCTATTTTAAAGATGTCTACGACGTGCTTGAGCAGACCGAGGCGGATATCTACCGCCTGCTTGAAGAAGAATTTGACCACGGTCAACACATGCTTAATAGAGAGCGGATGTTGGAATCGGTACGCTCGATCGGCGGATTTCTTACCAAAAACCGCAGGCGCCTCGTGCTGCTGCTTGGAGAAAACGGCGATGCGAAGTTTACGCACCGCATGATGCAGCGGATGCGGGAGCATATGCGACTGCACCTGCGCAAAGCGACCCATAGGGACGATGCGGCCTTTGAATATATGGTGGAATATATTGTGAACGCCCATGTAGGGCTGACGCTGCGGTGGTTTCAAAACGGCTGCGATATTCCGTTTGAGGAGATGACGGCACTGATCTTCCGTCTGACCACCGGCGGGCTGGTGTCGGCGCTGACCGGCAGCGACGCCGCTTTGGAGCAGGCCTCGATTCTCTTTAAAGTAGGTGAGGCGAACGATGAATCCGACAACGCTAATAAATGACGCAAAGGAGAAGTCAGGATGAAATATTTAATTATCGGAACCGGAGGCACCGGCGGCGCGGTCGGCGGCTTTCTTGCCGCGGCGGGTCATGACGTGACCTTTATCGCACGCGGCGCACACCTCGCGGCGATGAAGGAAAAAGGCCTTGTTATAAAGTCGGGCATCAAGGGCGAGTTTTGTATCGAAAACCCTAAGGCCTGCACCGCTGAGGATTATGACGATACCCCCGACGTGGCTTTTGTCTGCGTCAAGGGCTATTCGATTGACGACGCCGCGGCGCTGCTAGAGCGCTGCGCGGATGAAAAAACCGTTATCATCCCGATCCTGAATATTTTTGGCACCGGCGAAGCGCTGCAGCAGCGCCTGCCCGGATTGCGCGTGCTCGACGGCTGCATCTACATTACGACATACGTGTCGGGCCCTGGCGAGATTACACAGGGCGGTCAGCTGTTTAAAATTGTCTTTGGCGAGCGCGACGGCCACATCGACGCCACGCTCGGGCAGATTGCCGACGCGCTTGAGGGCAGCGGCATACGCGCCGATCTGACGTCGGATATCCGCCGCAAATGCTTTGAGAAATATGCGCTGATCAGCGCGATGGCCACCGCGGGCGCTTATTTTGACGCGCCGACCGGCGTTGTATATTCGACGCCTGAGATGCGTGAGATGTTCACCAACCTCTCAAAAGAGATCAACGCGCTGGCCGATGCGATGGGCATTCCCTTTGAGGTAGATATTGTAGCCAAGAATCTGCGTACGCTCGAAACGGCGCTGCCGGACACAACCGCCTCTTTGCAAAAGGATCTCAAAAAGGGTGGGAACAGCGAAATTGACGGTCTGATCTTTGAGCCGGTGCGCTTGGGCAGACGTTATCACGTCGAAACACCGGCATTTTTGACGGCGGCACAAAAATTTGGGTTTCAAGGATGATATTGCAAGACATTGACACTGCATTGACAAGTATATCGTACGATGATATATTTGAATTAAAAGTATATCGTATTGTGATATACTAATGCCGGTTGCAGGAGGGACTATTCGTGGACGAAAGCACACAAAAACTGATTTCAGACTATCTGCCCATGAGTGAGCAGAGCTTTTTACTGCTTCTGTGCCTCACTGAGCCCCGCCATGGTTACGGCATCATGCAAATGGTGCTTGAGCAGTCCCACGGCAGGGTCAGCCTCGGCCCCTCCACCGTATACACAATTTTGTATAAGATGGAGCAGGACGGACTGATTGAGGTGGTAAAAGAAGTGGATAGACGCAAGGTTTATGCCATTACATATGCCGGGCGGCAGGTGCTGCTGGCGGAGGCCGAGCGGGTTGCGCAGCTTTCGCGGTATGCCCAGCAGGTTCTGACGCAAAGCGGCATGGTTATGCCCACATTGCAGTAACACGTTAATGAGGTGGAGGAGAGTAATATGATGGGGATTCTAATAACGCTTTCCCGGTATATGCCGCTTACCTGGCTGCTTATTGCGGTCATATTGGGGGCCATTGAGGGCGCGACAATCGATCTGGTTGCCATTTGGTTCGCGCTGGGCGCATTTGTGACCATTATTCCAGCGGCCATGGGGCTGCCGTTTTGGATGCAGCTGATCGTATTTTTGACCGTGAGCCTTATCACGCTGGCCTTTACAAGGCCGGTTGCCTCTACTGTGCTCAGGGTTAAAAAGACCAGCACCAACGCCGACCGCATCATCGGCATGATCGGCGTGGTCACCCAGCCGATCGACAATATCAATGGCGAGGGCCGCGTGCTGGTTAACGGGCTGGACTGGTCCGCGCGCTCGGACGACGGCGCGCCGATTGAAGCAAAAGAGAGCGTGCTCATTAAATCGATTGAGGGCGTTAAGGTCATCGTCGAACGGGTTGTTTAAAGGAGAAGCTATGGTTGCCACAAATCTGCTGCTGATTCTGCTGCTTTGCGGTGCATTTTTTGCGATAGCCGTCGGTTTTATTCTGGCACTTGTGCTGGGCGGACGGAAAAAGTGAGGCCGCTTTGCCGCCGCATTGCTAAGAGCGGGGAACATCCGCCGCACAGGCGCGGGCCTGCCTTGGACGGTTATACGTTATAATGCCGTGCACACTAAAGTAAACGGTACGCTGCCTACACGCATGCGCCGCCCCCGGCTTGATTACCGGATTTAAAATGCGGCACATAATAAACAGCAAGTAATACATAATAAACTATAAAGTGGAGGGAATTTTTATGCCGCCTATTATTGGAACTCTTATGCTGCTGATCATCATTCTTGTGGCGCTCTACACGGTTGCCAACTGTGTGCGCATTGTGCCGCAGGCCACGGTGTATGTCATTGAACGCCTTGGCGCGTACCATATGACATGGGAAACCGGCCTGCACGTTAAGATACCGTTTTTTGACCGGGTCGCCAAAAAGGTTTCGATCAAAGAGCAGGTTGTCGATTTTAAGCCGCAGCCTGTTATCACCAAGGATAACGTCACGATGCAGATCGACACCGTCGTGTTCTTTCAGATCACTGACGCCAAGCTGTATGCCTACGGTGTAGAGCGCCCGCTTTCGGCGATTGAAAACCTCACCGCCACGACTTTGAGAAATATCATCGGCGATATGGAGCTTGACCACACGCTGACCTCGCGCGACGTCATCAACACCCGCATCACTGCGATTCTTGATACCGCCACCGATAAGTGGGGCATCAAGGTCAACCGCGTCGAGCTTAAAAACATTATTCCGCCCAAGGAAATTCAGGACGCGATGGAAAAGCAGATGAAGGCCGAGCGTGAAAAGCGCGAGAATATCCTGCGTGCCGAGGGTGAAAAGGCAAGCAAGATTCTCGTGGCCGAAGGCGACAAGGAGTCGCAGATTCTGCGTGCCCAAGCTGAAAAGGAAGCCGCCATACTGCGCGCCGACGCCGTCCGCGAGCAGAAGATTCGCGAGGCGCAGGGCGAGGCCGAAGCCGTGATAATGGTACAGAGAGCGCTGGCCGATTCAATCAAGCTGCTGAACGAAGCGTCACCCAACGATAAGGTCATCGCCATCAAGAGCCTCGAGGCGTTTGCCAAGGCCGCCGACGGCAGGGCTACCAAGATTATTATCCCGTCCGAGATTCAGTCGTTGGCCGGTATGGTGACCTCGCTGAAGGAAATCGCTACCGACCCCAAGGAATAAAGAATAATTTAAACGCAGCCGCCCGAAAATCTCGATTTTGGGCGGCTGCGTGGCGTTTACCAGACCCTGTCAGCAAGCCGCGCATGGTGTGACGAGACATGCGCATAATATAGCCAGACGGCTAAAAATAGGATTGTCTTGGCAGTCTACAAGCAGATCGGCTTATCACGTTAATTGATAACAGATTTTGCTCGTATGCGGTTGGGCTTAAGGCTGTCTGCGTATTTTATAAGCTCAACCGCAATATTTTACACCTCGTCACGTTGCCGTTCTTAGACACGCGCCAGCCCGCCTGCGTCCTCCGCCTTGTGTGACATAAAATATCCCAGACAATCCCGCACCAATTTTAAGTTGTATGGTTATATTCCTCGTAGATGGGCTGAAAATGATGGGCTGAAAATAAGGTTTTCTCCAGACTGCGCAGTATCATACGCCGGTGGAACGTCAGTCCGCGCTGTCTATTCTGCGCGGGCGCGCGGGACAACCTTGTGCCTTGTGCGCTTTAGGGGACTTTTGAGCAACGCCCCGTATTAATACGCCATGTCGAATTTATGTCGAATTTACGTTCGATTTGTTGCTTTTTTTGAAATCATCAGCTATACTGTAGCTTGTATATCAGCCAAATATGTTACGGAGGTTCTCAATGGAAAGTTTTCTCGAAAAGCGTTTCAAGCTCGCGGCCAATAAGACCACTGTCAAAACCGAAATACTGGCGGGTTTGACCACCTTTATGGCGATGGCCTATATTCTCGCCAGCAATCCTAAAACCCTTGCCGACCCCGCTTATATCATCGGTGACGCGGCGCTGGCGGCGCGCCTTGAAAACGGCGTATTTATCGCCACTTGTCTGGGCGCTTTTATCGGCACGATGCTGATGGCGCTGCTGGCCAACCTGCCCTTTGCGTTGGCGCCGGGACTTGGCCTCAATGCCACTTTCGCCTACACGATGATGCTGGAGATGGGCTATACCTACGCCGAGGGTTTGGCGATTGTGTTTATCTCGGGCGTGCTGTTCTTTGTCATTTCACTTTTTGGCCTGCGCGAGGTAATTGTGCGCGCGCTGCCGCATAACCTCAAGGTGGCTATTTCGGTTGGTATCGGCCTTTTTATCGCCTTTATCGGCCTTGTCAACGGCGGCATTATCATTAATAACGATGCCACACTGGTGGGCGTTGTGAATTTTTCTAATTTTGCGCCGGGCTCGGGCGCGCGCTACGCGCTGGTAACCATTATCGGTCTTTTGATTATCGCTTTCTGTAACAGCAAGCGCATCAAGGGCGGTATGGTCATTGCGATTTTTGTCGCGACACTGGTTGGAATTCCACTTGGCGTTACAGTGATTCCCGAGACGCTTTCGATGAACCACGGCGCCATGTTCGCCGATTATGCCCAATTTTCTCTGGGCGCTATGATCACCGGCTTTGGCACCATGTTCGCGGGCAAAAGTGTGTTGTCGGTGTTTTCTAAAATCTTTATTGTCGTCATCTCCATCTCGCTGATCGATATGTTCGATACCATTGGCACGCTTGTCGGCACGGCGCAGGGTACCGGTATGCTCGACGAGAAGGGCGAGGTCAAGAACATGCGCCAGGCCCTGCTTTCCGACTCGATCGCCACGATGACGGGCGCGTTTTTCGGCACCTCCACCGTCACGACCTTTGTGGAGTCCGGCTCCGGCGTGGCCGAGGGCGGCCGTACCGGTCTGGCATCGGTGGTCACCGCGCTGATGTTCTTGGTCTCGCTGCTGCTGGCGCCCTTTATCGGCATTATTCCGCTGGCGGCCGCAGCCCCGGCGCTGATCTATGTCGGCGTGCTAATGATCGGTTCTGCGCTCAAGAGTCTGGATTTCAGCGACCCGACCGAAGCGGTTCCCGCCTTTTTGACAATGGTCATGATGCCGCTGACCTATGGCATCTCCAACGGTATCGCGTTTGGCATCATGAGCTATGTGGTCATTAAGTTCATCACCGGCAAGGGCAAGGAGCTCAACCCGACACTGACGATTTTGGGCGTGCTGTTCATCCTGCGCTATGCGCTTATCTCATAGTCGTTTATTTAAAAATATCGGAAATATTTTTAGTTTGCGCATCGCCGATAGGCGGCGCCTAAATTAAGAGCCGCTGCAAAGCTGTATTCAGCTTTGCAGCGGCTCTTGTTTTGCGGCGTTTTAAATCTTGGCGTACGTTATGAGACAACCGTTGTATCGGTCAGAATACCGCTACCGCTTCGCGTCGGCATAGGCCTTCTCAAGCGCATGCAGCTGATCAGTCACCGAAATGGTCACCGAGGTTTTCAGGTCGTCCTCATCGGGGATATCTTTGTTTCCATCGTCACGCTCTGTGACTTTCATGGCCAGAACGTCGTCGACGGTTTTGCCGCGCATCCAGTCCTCAAGGGCTGCAATCTGCTCGTACCATTCCTTTTTAATGCCGGAAGCGGCTTTCATGTTATAGGCGTCGCCGAGTTCCTTTTTGGTCTTAATTTCGGAGGCGACGTCGCCGGTGAGCGCACCGCTGACGTCAAAGCCTACGTTGGCCTGCAGCGTATCAAACTTGACGTCGAGAATTTTGCCGTCGGCGTCGATACAGAGCGCGCAGGCCTCCACATTGAATTTTGCATTGCCAGACTTTTCAGCGTTGGCAGCGTTAGATTCCGATGTGGTCGAGGCAAAGCCCAGACCGACCCGCACGTCGCCGTTCGTTTTGGAACCGGCGGCGGAAGAGGACGGCAGGCTGCTCGCCGAGCCTCCGGGGGTTGAGCTTCCGGGAGCCACGCTGCTGCCTGCTGACGGAGAGGTGCAAGCTGTTGACAAGAGGCAGCATGCTGCCGCCGCCGCGATAATAGATAACCGTTTCATATCAAATCCTCCTGTTTGGTTTTTAGCCTTTCTTTTGCCGAAAGTTTTCAGCGATAAAAATCTTCGGCATGGGAAAGCTACGGTTGGAGAGCGGATGAAGGTGTGTTATGAAACGTTGGTTGTTCGTTTTAATCAGTTTTTTAATTTTGTTGACTCGTCCCGAACGCTGCGAACGCTATAGCGTGACGTTTTGGGGTGCCTTCGACACGATGATTACCATTACGGCAAACGCCGAATCTCAGCAGCAATTTGATGTTTTGACTGAAGCCGCTATAGCTAGGTTTACCGAGCTTAGCCGCGATTATGACAGGTTTTTAGACCCGGGCACAATTGTCAATCTCGCCGCGTTGAACCGTCGTGCCGGTCAGGGAGATGTCCCCATTTCAAAGGCGCTGTTCGATCTGCTCTCCTTTGCGCAACAGGGCGCCCAGCGGACCGATTATTGCGTAATGCCAACCTTCGGCGCGGTGACCGAGCTGTGGCGAAAACAGATTATCGATGCGAAAAACGGCTCGGGCAGGCCGCCCAGTTTCGAATCGCTGCAAAGAGCGGCGCAAAACACCGGTTTTGAGGTGCTTAGGCTTAATACAAGCACCCAAAGCGCCGCGTTGCTGTCAAAAAATGCGTTGATCGATGTCGGCGCTATGGCCAAGGGCTACGCCACCGAGCGCGTTGGCCGCGAGTTGGCGGCGCAGGGCCTGACCCGGCTGGCTATTTCAAGCGGCGGAAACATTAGGGTGTTTTCGCCGCCCGTGGGCAAGGCCTGCTGGCGCATTGGCGTACAAAATCCCGACGCGGCGGTTTTGGGTGGCGGCGGCACGCTGGGCACACTTTTGATTAATAATATGGCCGTGGCCACCAGCGGGGACTATCAGCGCTTTTTCTGGTATGAGGGGCGGCGGTATCATCACTTGATAGACCCCGTGACGCTTTATCCCGCGCAGTATTATCGCAGTGTGACGGTGGCCTGCCGCGACGCGGGCGAGGCCGACCTGTTTTCTACCGCGCTTTTTTTGGTCGATTGGGAACAAAGCGCGGCTCTTGCCGCTCGGGAAAATATCGCCGCGCTTTGGGTCATGCCGGACGGCAGCGTGCGTACCAACTCACAGATGGATATCCTGCTTAAAAGCCAATAAAAAAGCTTTTGCACCTTCATACCGGGCGCAAAAGCTTTTTGTCTTAATTAATAATTAGAGTTTAAAAATAATACCGATGGCCGCCGCACCCGCAATATAGAAAACAGGGTGCTTATTGAACCGGACATACAGATAATAGAGAACCGCAAATAAAACGATAGCCGGGAGATTGAGCACCGACAAAAGGCTGTTAAAACCCGAAAAACGGTCGGTATACAGCAGCGTGCTGCGTAAAACCGCAAAACCCGCGGCAGCGATCATGCCGGTGGCGGCGGGGCGGACGCCGTAGAAGATTGATTTGACAATCGGACTGTTTGAAAATTTGGCTAAAAACTGCGCGATGAGGACGATGACAATATACGACGGCAGTACAAGGCCGAAGGTCGCGATCAGACCGCCCAACAAACCACCCGCGTTAAAACCGGCGTAGGTCGCCACGTTGATGCCAATGGGACCGGGCGTCGATTCCGCAACCGCAATCATATCAAGCAGCATGGACTGGTCAAACCACCATGGGTAACGGTCGGCAATATCAAATAAAAAGGGCAGCGTGGCCAGCCCGCCGCCGATGGCAAACAGGCCGGTTTTAAAGAACTCCGCAAACAAAAGCAGATAGGTCATGGCTGAGTCCCTCCCTTTTGGGCCGAGCGCTTTGCAAAATAACCGAGCAGCCCCGCGACGATCACGACAGCGATGGGCGAAACATTAAACAGCGCCATTGCGGCAAAGGTCGTGAAAAAGATGACCGCCGTCAGCTTATCGGGCACACTGGGCTTAAACAGCTTGACGACCGCCGTGATCACCAGCACGCAAACCGCCACGCGGATACCGCCAAAAGCGTGTGCAACCATTGCGTTGCCCGCGACGGCCTTAAGCGCTCCCGCAATAAGGCTGATGATAATAAACGAGGGCGCCACAACGCCCGCCGTGCTGAACACGGCGCCGAGATAGCGCTTCTGCCTAAACCCGATGATGGTTGCGACATTGACCGCAATAATGCCGGGTGTGCATTGTCCCACGGCATAAAAGTCGAGCAGCTCTTCGGAGGTGGCCCACTGGCGGCGCTCAACAATTTCGCGCTCCAACATCGGCAGCATCGCGTAGCCGCCGCCGAAGGTCAGGCCGCCTATGCAGAAAAAGGCCCAAAACAGGTCCAGATAAACACTCAAAATTACAACTCCCTTTCACAGCTTATATCTTCAGCGCAATCGGATTACACGTTCTTACCAAAAAGGCGCTTTATTTCATCAAAATCCAATTGGACCAATATGACTGAGAATAAAATGATGCCGCCGCCCACAAGCAGCGTCAGCGTGGGGGTATCAAAGCCCCAAAGCACCGAGAGCACGCTGCCGAACAGCCCCTCGGTCGAGAGGATGATTGCGGTGCCCGAAGCCGAGAACCGCCGCTGCGCCCAGCTTTGTACAAAATAGCAATAGCCAGTTGAAAACAGCGCGAGATAAAGAATGGACCCCATGCCTGATTTTAGCGCTACAGCCGAAAACAGCGGTCGCTCAAACAACAAAAAGGTGACAAACGCGAGCGCCGACACGACCGCCAGCTGAAAAAAGCTTAAAACCGCCGCGCTGCGTATCAGTTTGGCTGAAACCCCCAGATAGGCGTAGTGGCAGGCGAACAAAAACGCGCACAGCAGCGAAAGCCAATCGCCGATATTAAAGGTGATGCCCACGCCCGGCGACCACGACAGAACGGCAGCTCCCACAAAGCAGACAAAGGCACAGGCCGTCGCGCGCAACCCCGGTTGCTGTTTAAAAAGCAGCATACTTAAAAATGGTACCATGATGACGTTGGTGGCGGTGAGAAACGCGTTGTTGGCCGGTGTGGTGAATTTAATGCCATAGGTTTGGCAAAAAAAGGCGGCAAATAATATCGTACCCGCAATCAGGCCAAATTTCAAGTCCTCTAGGCTTGAAACGGCCAATTCTTTGCCAAATAATACCGCCATAATCGCGGCGGGAATAAAAAAACGCAGCGTGAGCAGCAGCGCCGGAGAGATGCCGTATTGCACCGCAATGTTCGTATAGATAAAGCCACCGCCCCAGATAAAAGCGACCGAAAGCAGCAAGAGGCTGGGCAGCAACGGAGAAGCAGAAAGCTTGTAGTTCATATTAAAGTGTCTCCTCGTTTGTTCGATTCCATAAGAATGCACAGCGCCATATCGGTAAAAATTTTATCCGTCTCAGGCCAAGGGGCGGTTTTTAAAGCCTTTTGGACAAAATAAATTTAAACCCGATAACCGTTTTATATCGTAAACGGCGGGTGTGCTAAAGATGTGCGTGTATTTTAAGCAGCGCGGGCAGCGTGTAAAGGCTGTCGATGCTGTAAGTGGGCTTCGGCGTTTCGGGCGTGGGTGCGCCCTTGGGGTTATACCAGCAGGTGTCAAGGCCGCAGCCGTTGCCGCCCGCAATGTCGGCCGAAAGCGAATCGCCCACAACAAGCGCATGTCTGCGGTCGGATACGCCGCAGCGCAGCAGCGCCTGTTCAAAAAAACGCGGGTCGGGCTTTTCGCAGCCGATCTCACCTGAGATGATGATGTGCGAGAAGAACGGCGTAAGCCCCGCGCCCGCCAGACGGCTTTTTTGAACGTCGGCAATGCCGTTTGTGATAATGGCCAACTGAAAATGCGGTTTGAGCGCCTCTAAAATCGAGATGGCGCCCTCGACCAGATAAAAGCCGTGCGAAAGGCCGTGGGCGTAGTGGCGATTAAAGGCGTCCGGGTCAACGCCGGTTATGCCGGCCTGCTCAAAAAACAGGCGAAATCGCTTGTTAAGTAGCACGGCACGGGTAATTTCCTTTCGCTCCAGCTGTGTCCACAGCGATTGGTTGATACGGTCATAGCACTGCACGAGCCGCGCGTCGGCACAAATGCCAAACGCTGTGCAGCTTTTTAGTAGTGCCTGCGTCTGTGATTGAGAAAAATCCAGCAGCGTCCCGTCCGCGTCAAAAAGAATGGTTTGATAATGCATGGTACCTCCATATGTAGAAACGGCAAATCATCAAGCAAAGATGAAATTATGTATATTCTGTTAATTTTTTCTGAGTTGCAATATAATGGTGTGGCAATTCCCACATTTATATTGTCCCGCCGACCTTTAAGGCCAGCCAGATTAAAATGATAAGTTGCACAAGCGTTGTTAAAACGGCGATAACCCAGAAATACCAGTGCCGTGTTTTGTGACGAAAACAAAGCATGCCGCACCAAAGCCCCGCACCGCCGCCGCACAGCGCCAGCAGAAAGAACCGCTTCTCGGGCACGCGTCTTTTCAGGCACTTTGCCGCGCGTTTATCAATGCCGCACAGCGCAAAGGTCAAAGCCGAGCAGCCCAAAAACACGCAGGCCAATACGATTGAAAGCAGCTTCATTTTGAATATGTCCTTTCGGTCGGCGTCTTTTAAAGCGGCTAAGGGCTGAAAAGACTGCGCTTTAACGACACCCGTATTTTATTATCATAACACGAACAGACGCATTTTGCTATGTCTTTTAATGTGGCGGCGCTTGTTTTACTTGACAGGCCCTCAGCTTTTTATTAAACTGTTGTGTAGTGTTTTGATAAGGGACAGGTATTTTCTATTAAATCTTAAGAGAAAATGAGGAATTACATGATGAACAAAATCTTTTCTACAAAACTGATTGCGCTGATTCTGGCGTTGGTTATGGTGCTGGCATTTGCCGGCTGCGGTAAAAAGCCGTCTTCGTCTGAAGAGCCCTCCGGGCCCGATACGAGCTCCTCGACTATTGAGGATGATGAGGATGACGACGCCGACGTGGTGCGCGTTTTCCAGATTGAGAAAATCGACGAGGGCATTAAGCGCAACGCCGACACCAAGGGCTGGCTCCATATTCCCAATACTGAAATTGACGACGCTGTTGTTCAGGCCAAGGACAACGACTATTATCTGCGCCTGACCGAGGATAAGACGTATTCTATTTTCGGTTGCTATTATGCCGATTTCCGCTGCAAGGTCGGCGCGCGTGACGGGCTGAGCAAAAACACCATCATCTACGGCCACTCCGACTATAAGGATGATCCCAACGGCAAAAAGTTCTCGCAGCTTTTCCACTATGCCAAGGACATCGAGTTTGTCCGCAACAACCCCTACATCTACTTCTCCACCGCTGAGGACGATATGGTCTGGCAGGTGTTTGCGGTTTTCTACACCCACATCAATTTCAACTATATTCAGGATAACCCCAGCGATGCCGAGTTTAAGAATATCATCAGCGAGGCGAAGGCCAGAAGCGAATATCTCATCGATGTGCCGGTCACCGAGAAGGACAAGATTCTGACCCTCTCGACCTGCACCGGACTTTACAATCAGCCCAAGGATGACTACCGCATGGTTGTGATGGCGAAGCTGCTGCCCTCTAACGAGATTTCGACCAATAAGCTAACGATGAAGGTCGAGCCCAATCCCTCCCCGAAGAAGAGCTAAATTTTAAAAAGCATTAAGAAACGCTCCTTTCGCAGGCCGTATACACGGCTTGGCAAAAGGAGCGTTTTTGTGTTGCGAATTAGGCCTGAAGCTTAAAGGAGTTGCAGTCGGTACATTCGATCATCGTGGGGTTCGGTTCATGGGTGCCGACGTTGATCTTGGGCAGAGAACAGAAATTCTCAGACTTACAGTGATGCGTGCACTGCGTAACGGTACAGCCAATGTTCTTGTTTGCGGATTTGTCCATTGCTTTTCACCTCGCTTTTTATTGGGGTCTTTCTTTATTATTTGTTTGCGCACATCATTTATACCGGGTAAGTTTTTGCATTTCCAACTTTTAAATAGTTATTCTTCTGTATTTTTCCGCATGGGGAAAGTAATAATTGGAAACCGCCTCAAAAACGCCCAAGGGAAGATATTTACTGCGGAAATAGTAGGCTAGATGTGTTAGCATTGAAATGGTAAAGGGAACAAATATCGCATTAAATAACGGAAAGGAAAGGTAAAGCATTGATGAAATGCCTTAAAACACTGTTTTTGGCAGCCGTTTTGACAACGGCGCTCTCTGCCTTTGCAATGACCTCGGCGGCAGCGGGCAGCGGTGCGACAGCGGGGGTTGTCAGTACCGTCTCAAGCCCGCTGACGGTCAGGGCCACCGCCTCGGTTAATTCTGCCGCTTCGGCGACGCTCGCAAAGGGCAGCACGGTTACGCTGATTTCAAAATCGGGCGACTGGTGGTATGTCGAATATTCGGCGGGCCGGTACGGGTACTGCCACGCAAGCTACATAACACAGCTCGCTTCAAGCCGGGCGGGTTATATCGCGACCGCGAGCGGCGCACTGAACATACGCACAGAGGGCAGCGCGTCTTCCGCAGTGGCGGCGCAGCTGTCCAAGGGAACGGGCTTGGTCATCCTCTCAGAGAACAGCGGCTGGAGCCGGGTGCTCTATAATGGTACGGCTATCGGCTACGCCAGCAGCCAGTATCTTTCTGCTTATGCCGAGACGCGGGCGGCGACCTATAAGGCAATTGCGCTGCCGGTGCCGGACTATAAGCAGTACGACAGCCGGTGGGCGTCGTTGAGGGTTGGCGGCTCGGGCAAGACGCTTGGCAAAATCGGTTGTGTGACGACGGCGATCGCCGATCTTGAAAGCTATCGTCAAGGCAGCAGCGCCGTGACGCCCGCCACCATGTTGTATCGGCTTTCTTATAATGCCTCAGGCGATGTTTATTGGCCGGGCGATTATCTCAACTACACCGGCTCGGATTATCTCTCAATGCTGTACCGGCAGCTTAGTGCGGGTAAGCCGGTCATTTTAGGGGCCAAAACTTCGGCTGGGCGGATGCACTGGGTTGTCGTCAAGGGCTATACCGGCGGCAGCACACTGACCACATCGGGATTTTTGATCAACGATCCGGGTTCCGATTACCGCACAACGCTGGCCACGCTGATGAAAGAATATCCCTATTTCTACAAGCTGGAATATTACAATTGATGTTGACATTAGAGCGCCACTGAATATATAAAAACGCCGCGCATCCTAGGCGCGGCGCTTTCATAAAAGAGCTTTTTCACAGGCAGACGCCAGCGGCGCACAATTTTGTGTGCGCCGCTGGTGGTCGTTTAAGACGGATTAGCTATGATGATCGCTGCTGTGAAAGGTTTTGAGATTGCCGATTTTCTGTCGGCGCTGTTCGAGTATCTCCATCACCTGCGTCAGCGGAATATCCTGCTGTGCCATCAGCACAAGCAGATGATAAAGCAGATCGCATATCTCGCCGGAGGTTTCGTCATTATCGCCGTTTTTCGCGGCGATAATAACCTCAGACGCTTCCTCACCGATTTTTTTAAGGATTTTATCGGTCCCCTTTTCAAACAGATAGCAGGTGTAAGAGCCCTCTTGCGGCTGCGCCTGGCGCGCCCGGATGACCTCAAACAAACCCGCAATGGTGTCGTTCATGTGCTTTTGGCTCCTTTAATCAGATGTTTTTATCAGTATAGCAAAAAAAACCGGCAAATAAAAGGGCGTGGACGATTCCTGCGAATCATCTGGAAAAATTTTTGCAGGTGCGGTATACTGATAATAGACCGCAACACAACGCCTGTCTGGGGGATTGACTATGAGGATGTACGATATTATTCATAAAAAGCGCAACGGGGACGAGCTGACCCGTGAGGAGCTGCAATTTTTTGTGCAGGGCGTCACTGATGGCTCGATACCCGATTATCAAATTTCCGCGTTGCTGATGGCGATTTATTTTCAAAAGATGAACCGGCGGGAAACCGCCGACCTCACCGACCTGATGGCGCATTCGGGCGACATGGTCGACCTGTCGCCGATCGAGGGCTTCAAGGCGGACAAGCATTCCACCGGCGGCGTCGGGGACAAAACCACGCTGATTGTGGCGCCCATCGTCGCGGCCTGCGGCGTGCGGGTGGCCAAAATGTCGGGCCGTGGGCTGGGCCACACCGGCGGCACCGTCGATAAGCTCGAGGCCATTCCGGGCTTTTGCACGGCGCTCTCAACCGAGCGTTTTTTTGACACGGTGCGCAAAACCGGCGTTGCGGTGGCGGGCCAGACCGGCAATCTCGCCCCCGCCGACAAAAAGCTCTACGCGCTGCGAGACGTGACGGCCACTGTCGAGAATATTTCACTGATCGCCGCCTCGGTCATGAGCAAAAAGCTTGCGTCGGGGGCCGACGGCATTGTGCTCGATGTCAAAACCGGAAGCGGCGCGTTTATGAAGACGGTGGCCGACGCCGTGGCACTCGCGGAGGAGATGGTGTCGATCGGCAGTCACACCGGCAGAAAGACCGCCGCGCTGATCACCGACATGGACTGCCCGTTGGGGCATGCCATCGGCAACACGCTGGAAGTTATCGAGGCGGTGGACACGTTGCGCGGACACGGCCCGGCTGACCTGACGGCGGTGTCGCTTGAGCTGGCCGCCAATATGCTGTATCTGGGCGGTAAAGGGGCGGTTGCCGATTGCCGCGCGCTTGCGCAAGAAGCGCTGGACAGCGGCAGCGCATTTGAAACGCTGTGCGCAATGGTCAGCGCGCAGGGCGGCGACAGCGCCGTGCTGCGTGATACGGCGCTGTTTGCGCGGGCGGGCATTGCCCACACCATCCGGGCGCGGCGCGCGGGCTATATCGCGGCGATGAACACCGAGGAGATCGGTAACGCTTCGGTGCTGCTGGGCGCGGGACGCGAGACAAAGGAGAGCGCCATCGACTTTGCCGCCGGAATTATCCTGCACGCCAAAACCGGCCAGTGGGTCGAATCGGGCGCGCCGCTTGCGACCCTCTATACCAACCGGCTCGACGCGACGGCTTCGGCTGAGGCGCGATTTTTGGCGGCACTTAAAATCGACGACGCGCCGCCCGCCAAAAGGCCGCTCATCTTCGCGCGGGTCAGCGTCGACGGTGTGGAATATTACGAATGACCGCTTGACGGCAATAGCGTCAATAACACGGCAGCGCATGGCGGATAAAATAACGCCATACGCTGCCGTGTTGTACGTTTTACCCATAAAAAATGCGCCGCCATCCTTTTCTTAGGGCGGCGGCACAACGTGTTGATTGCACAGCGCGCCGATCAGCGCGGCGCGGCGGTTTGTCTGGCGTTATCGACACACCAAAACGCCAGCGTGGCGATGACGATGACACCGCCCGCGATGGCCGGCAGACCCGGTATCTCGTGAAGGAACAGCGCCACCCACACCGGGTTAAATATCGGCTCGAGCATGCAGATGAGCGACACGGCGATGGGCGGGCAATGGCGGGTGCCCACCGCAAACAGCGCATAGGGAATGCCCAGCTGAAACACGCCCAGAAACAAGACCGCCCCCACCGAGGGCCAAGAAAGCTGCGGTGGAAAGACAAGCACAAACGGCAGGCCGATCAGCATGCTGAACAGATGCCCGAACAGCACGCCACTCATGCTCTCGTGCAGCGATCCCGAGCCGCACGCAAAGACAAAGACGCTGGCCAGCATGACAGCTGAAAGTAGCGCCAGCACGTTGCCCAGAATGCCGCCGGGCGATAGCTCGTCGAAAAAGAACAGCGCCACGCCGCCCATGACAATTGCGACAACCGCCGCGTTGCGCTTGGTAATGCGCTCGTGCTTAAACAGCGCGCAGAACAGCAGCACAAAAATGGGGTTTGCCGACTGCAGCACAATGGCGTTGGCGGCGGTGGTCAGCTTGTTGGCCGACACAAACAGCGCGCAGGTGGCACCCAGAAAAAAGCCTGTCAAAAGCGTCTGCCGATTGACGATCGGGCGGGGATAGCCTGATTTGCACAGCACAATCCACAAAACACCGGCGGCGATGGCGCTGCGAAAACCGCCGATCACCATCGCATGCCAGCTCACCAGCTTAATAAACAGCCCGCCCGTGCTCCACAGACAAGCGCAGATCACCAGACTTAATATGCCCTTTTTTTGAGAAGCATCCAACAAAACGCCCCGCCTCCTTTTTACAGTTGCAACAGCCCTATTTTAACGCAGATATGCCGGGTTGTAAACCAATACCGCTGTTTCACCGAAAAAATGGCGCTGTGCGCGTCGGGTTTTAGGCCCTTGCACCGTGGTTTAAACCGGTCGAATCATCTCAATGCGCTGTCCACGCCATCCCTGCGGGATAAAAAATCTGCCGGAAAGTCGGCCCAATCTTTTGGCAGTATGCTGGCAGAAAACCCTGAAAATGCATTTGTGTTCAAAATATGTATAAAAGCTGTTTCTTTTTGCAGTCATTTGCGGTATAATAACCGCAGAGTAGCGCGGGATTATGCCAAACCTGTGACGTGCCTGCCGCCTCCGTCGGATTGACGGCAGCGCATTTTGTACAGGCGGCGCCCGTCCGACGGTCGGTCGCTCGGGGGAGATTTACGCCATACCGCGCCGTTTAATCCGGCGGACTCAATGCGGCCCGACCGCTGCGCTGTGGCAACCGCGCAATTTTGGCATTGCAGCGTATCATTGCGCTTAGCGTCTGGCGGCGCTGTCCGGAGAAATGCGTTAAGAGGAGAAACATCCCACATGGTTTTTGCTGATCTGATTTTTTTATATCTCTTTTTGCCGGTTAATTTAATTTTATATTATATCTCCAAAAACCGCTCCCACCGCAACACGGTGCTGGTGGTGTTTTCGCTTTTCTTCTATGCGTGGGGCGAGCCGATTTGGATCACGTTGCTGCTGTTTTCGGCAACGGTGGATTATATACACGGCCTGATTATCGAGCAGCAGCGCCAAAAACTCGGCGCCAAGCTTGCGGTGGTTTCCTCGCTGATTATCAACCTCGCGCTTTTGGCCAGCTTTAAATATAGCGGACTGATTGTCGTGACGGTCAATAACCTTTTGGGCACCACTTTTACGCCGCCGTCCTTTGCGCTACCGATCGGCATTTCGTTTTATACCTTCCAGACCATTTCTTATACGGTTGACGTCTACCGCGGCGATGTCGAGCCCCAGCACAACTTCGGCAAATTTCTGCTGTTTGTCTCGCTCTATCACCAGTTGGTGGCGGGGCCGATTGTGCGCTACAGCGAGATCAGCGAGCGCATTGAGGAACGCTGTGAGAGCTGGGCCGAGTTTTCAAGCGGTATCAACCGCTTTTTGATCGGCCTAACCAAAAAAACCTTGGTGGCCAATACGGCCGGCAAGCTCGCCATCCCTTATCTTGAGGGCAATATCGCGTCGCTTTCAGTGCTGGGGGCGTGGTTTGGCATCGCGCTTTACGCGCTGCAAATTTATTACGATTTTTCGGGCTATTCGGATATGGCTATCGGTCTGGGGCATATGTTCGGCTTTAGGCATCCTGAGAATTTTCGCTACCCCTACATATCGCGTTCGGCCACCGAGTTCTGGCGCAGATGGCATGTGTCGCTCGGGCGCTTTTTCAGAGATTATCTGTACATACCGATGGGCGGCAACCGCCGCCACATGGTCTTTAATCTGATGGTCACCTGGTTTGCCACCGGCTTGTGGCACGGGGCTTCGTGGAACTTTGTACTGTGGGGCGTCTATTACGGCGTGCTGATATTGCTTGAGCGCCTGTTTTTGCTTCAATGGTTCGAGCGTTTGCCGCGATTTATCTCCCACCTTTATTTTGTCGTGCTTATGCTGTTCGGATGGGTTTTGTTTAACTTTATCAGTCTGCCGGATGCATTTTTATACATGGGTAAAATGCTCGGATTGCACGGCGCGCCGCTCTATGACCTTTCGGTGCTGCTCGACATCAGCAGTAACGGGCTGTGGTTCAGCTTCTCAATTCTGTTTAGCTTGCCCGTGACCGTTCTGCTCGAGTGCATATGGGAGCGACTGCCCAAAGCACATCAAAGCCAGCTGGGCTGGCTGCGCCCTGTGTTTAATATCATGCTTCTTATAACCGGCACTGCGCTGTTGGTGGGGCAGAGCTATAATCCCTTTATGTATTTTAGGTTTTAATGCGGCCCACCGGTCAAAACAAAGATTTTATCGTTTTTCGCGTTTGAGCAAAAATGTGTCTTATAAATTTTGCTGTCGACATCCGCTTTTGCGGTTGCCGGACGGCACCAGTATAATCTGTGCGCTTAGGAGTATCACTTAATGGAAAAGAAGAATCAAAAACAAGGGTTCCCGATCCTGCCGGTCATCAATGTGCTGGCCGTCACCGTCCTCCTTGGGGCGGTGGGTATGGTCGCTGTCCTATATAGCGACCGGCCGACCGTGTCTGAAATAGAGAAGCGGGAATTGACGACGCTGCCCGCGTTTTCGGTTTCTTCGCTGATCCACGGGCAGTATACCAAGCAGCTTTCGGCCTATTTTGCCGATACTTTCCCCGCACGGGAGCAGCTTGTGCTGCTGGCGGGCTCATTAAGAGAACACAGGGGCTTTCGCTTTAACGAGGTTTTGCTGTATGATCCTTCTGAGCAGGCGTCGGGCATAGACGCCAATCTGCCGCTGCTGCCGGATGATTCGGCGGCGGTTCCGGCTGTTTTGCCGGTTTTGCCCGTGTCCCCCGAGCAGGAGGGCACGCAGACTCAGGCGGCGCCGGGCGCGCCCGGTGCGGCTGATACCGACCCGAGCGGCGCTGCCAATCCGCCGTCCGCGGTGCCATCGGCCGCGAATGCCGGCCTATCTCTGCCCACCGATGGCGCCGGTGTGATGGACTCGGTCGAAGAGGGTGTGCGCATGGGCGCTATCTTTATCTACAAGGATAGCGGATATACCATTTTTGGCGGTAGCAACCGCATGGGGCAGTGGTACGCACAGGTGCTCAACGCCTATCAGAATGTGCTGGGCGACCATATTAAGCTTTATAATATTGTGGTACCCTCCGCGATTGAGTTTAATCTGCCCGCGCGTTACCAGAGCGTTACAACGCCCCAGAAGGCCAAACTTGAGAATATTGCGGCTCAGCTTGATCCGGCGATCACCTCGGTGAATGTCTACGATGTACTCTCGCAGCACAAAAACGACTATTTATACTACCGCACCGATCATCATTGGAGCACTTTGGGCGCATACTATGCTTATGTGGAGTTTGCCAAGGCGGCGGGCTTTGAGCCTCTGCCACTTGAAAAGATGGAAAAGCGCACGCTCGATCATTTTTTGGGCACGCTTTATTCCCAGACGCAAAACTCCAAAATGGCTGCGAACCCCGACTATGTCGATTACTACATCATGCCGACGGCCTACAAATGTTATCAGTACCGCAAGGGCTCGCCCGATACCGCCATCCGGGTTCCGCTTTACGGCGAATATGCCAAGAGCTATAATTCCTATTCGGTGTTTATGCACGGCGATTTTCCGGTGACGGTCGTCGATACCGAAATTCAGAACGGCAGACGGATCGCCGTCGTTAAAGAATCGTTTGGCAACGCGTTCATTCCGTTTTTGGTCAACCATTACGAGACGGTCGTCGTCATCGACCAGCGCTATCTCGAAAAGGGTTTTTACGACCTGCTCAAGGAGTTTAATATCAACGAGCTGCTGTTCATCAACAATATCTCGGCGGCGCACACCGCCGTCAGAATTCAGGAGCTTGCTTCGCTGCCCGGCCGCACCTACACGCCGCCCGAGACACCGGACATTGCGGAAAACGCGCCCCAGACCGACCCGCAGCAGGCACAGCCCGCAGCGGAGCAACAGTAGGAGTAATCATGAAAAAACGGTTGGCTTTTCTGGGCGTAACGTTGGCGCTGTGCCTGCTTGCCGGGTGTGGCAGGGCAGAGCGCGCCGAAAACAGAAAAGAGGTTCGCACGCTAACCCTCGCGGTTAAGACTGACATTTCCACGCAGGGGCAGGCGGGCGCAGACTGCTTTGCCCAAAAGGTGCGCCAGCTCTCGGGCGGGCAACTGGTTGTCAAGGTGGTGGACAGCGACGATCTGCTCGATTCGCTCGACAATGGCTGCGAGCTGATTTTTGGCCCGTCGTCCGAGCTTGCGCGCGCCAACGGCAACTTTAATTCCTATACCTCGCCCTTTTATTTTTACGATTATAAGCACCTGACGCTGACCCTCAACTCCAAGAGCTTTTACGATATTATTCGAGAAACCAACCTCAGCCTGATGAACGCCATGCCGATCGGCGCGTTCTACGACGGCAGCAGTGTGATCCTTTCCTCGCGCGAAAAGATCTATGACACCATCGACCAGTTTCAGGATAGCATCATCAACATTCAGGAAGATCCGCTGCTGGCCGAGGTGCTCAAGGCGCTGGGCGCTACGGTGAAAGAGCGCAGCAGCGAATATTTGGTGCTGAATTTTGGCCGCAACCGAGATAATGCCGTCATGGAGTGCGACACGCTCTCGCTTAGAGAGATCGGCATCCCTAAAGAAAATTCAGAATTTTACGTCTGTAAAAGCTTTCACCGCGCACGCGTCAACTGGCTGGTGTTGTCTCAGACGGCGAAAGAGTCGCTGAGCGCCTTCGAGCAGGCTGTGCTCACCGAGGCGACCGCTTATGCGATCGCGGCCAATGACGAGCTGGTATTGCAGCAGGAGGCCGAGGGCTTTGCGCATGTTGAAAGTTTGGGCGCTCAGTTTAGCGTTCCGAACTACGGCGAGTTCAGCGAAGCGGCCGACAAGGCGCTGCGCGCGTCGGTGCGCTACCAGAGCCTTTGGGACTGGGAACAGCATGTTGAGATACGCAATTTGGCCGTTTCAACCGCCAACGGTTAGGCCCTCGCGCTTTGGGCGGAACGGAAATACGACTATTTTGGCTTAAAAAAGCCCCTAATGCGGCACATAACCGCATTAGGGGCTTTTGACATATTTAAGATTATAAAGGCATCGACAAGGGTCGATGGTGTAGAGGCTCAGTCGGTTTTAATAGCGGTCAGCGCCGAGATTTTAACGGCGCGGTTGGCCGGATAATAGCCCGACAGAATACCGATCAGCGTTGAGAATACGAGCGCCAGACCCACAAGCCACGGCGTGATGATAAACATTTGCTGCGCATTACCGCCGCCCCAAAAGTTGGTGCCAAAATTAATGCTCAGCCCCATGTAGTTGACAAGATAGGCGATCGAGCCGCTTAAAACGATACCGACAATGCCGCCTAGCAGGCCGATGCAGCCCGCCTCCATGAGAAACAGCGTGCGGATATCCCGGACGTGGCAGCCGACGACCTTCATGACGCCGATCTCACGTGTGCGTTCATAGACGCTCATCAGCATGGTGTTGATAATGCCCAGCGACGCGACGAAGAGCGACACACCGGCGATCATGCCCAAGAAAATCTGAATTTGCTTGGTCTGCTCCACCATCGGCTTGCGGATGCTTTCCATCGACCAGGTGTCAAAGCCCATTTCATCTATCGCGGTCTGAACCGCATCGACATAGTTGATATCGATGACCTTGACCTTGCTTTCCTGATAGCCGTAATTGTTGTTTTTGTCCACCTTGATGTTGTTGGCCTTGATGTAGTCGGCCTCCATCTTTTTGAGATCGGTGATCGACATAAACATGCCGCGCGAGGTTTCGTAGCCGCGCTGCCAGTCCTCTTTGATGACGGCGGTGACCTTGGGCTTGTATTCGATTTTTTTGGCCCCTTCTTTTTCAAGCTGCAAGCGGATGAGCAACTTGCTCTCAAGCAGGTTGACAAACGGCTCGGCGATCTTGCCGTTGCGGTCGGGGTAGGGGTCGACGCGGTTGTTGCCGCGCGTCTTGCGGGTGTCTTGAAGGTTATAGGCGGCGTATTGCCCAACGGCGATCGCGTAGGGCGTTGAAAACGCCTCTTCCCAAGTCCCCTCGAGCAGCTCATAGCCCAGTAGGGGCAGCGCGTCGGGATAAATGCCAATGACGTTGTAAAAATAAGTCATATACCGCTCGTTTTTCCCAGCGAAAAGCTGCGCGCTCAGATTCTCCGGGCGGTAAAGCGGCGTCGCGGTCAGCACACCGGGCATCGCGCGGATCTTCTCGATCATCGCATCATCCATGACGACCTTGTTGCCCATTTTATCGGTTTTACCATAGCTGTAAACATCGATAATGGTCAGGTCACCCATCTGCGCGAGCTGCTCTTCCTGACTGGCCTTCATGCCAAGGCCCACTGCGATCATCAGCACGACGGCGCAGGTGCCCGCGACCACGCCGACCAAGGTCAGCAACGTGCGATATTTGCGCCGGATCAGGTTGCGCAGGCACATCTGGACGATATCAAAGGTCTTCATCTAAATAGATACTCCTCTTGGCCTTGGCCTTCTGGATGGTCACATAGGCGCTCATGACGCCGACGACGAGGGCCACGACAATTTTAACCGGCCGCACAGGATCCTCCTCGGGTATGGCGTTGGTCGGTTCGGAAGGCTCGTTGGGGTCAACGCCGCCGGGCCACTCCGGCTCCATTGGCCCGCCGCCCCACATATCCTCAACGGTGACGTTAAAGACTGCGACCATCTCCTTGGGGTTCATGTTGGCGTCCTCATAGGTCACGACAATTTCGCCGCTGTAGTCGCCGGGTTCGAGATATTGCAGCGAAAAATCGGCGCTCGATTCGGTGCCGGCGGCCAGGTTGCCGATATATTGGGTTTGCCCCTGATTTTTGATGCCGTCGCCGCGCACAAAGGCGGTAAGGTTATAAACGCTGCTGCGCCCCTTGTTGACCATCGGCACTGAGATATAAAAGTCCTCTCCCGCAAAGGCCATGTCGTCCGATTCGGGAATGCCCAGCTCAAACCGGTCGGGGAAATTCACCGGCAGGGTGATACTCTCATTCGAGTTTCCCGTTTGCAGCTTTTTAACATCGGTCCCGGCATATTGATATGTAAATTTAATGTCGATCGAGTTAGCGTCCTTGTCGTCGGTCACCTTGGTCAGCCCCGCGTTGAGCTTAATCTCGCGCTCCATGACGCTGCCTGCCTGCAACCGATTGATAAAGATGGTGTTTGACGAGCTGGCCATCGAGAATACGCCCATCGGTGAAATATTCATGACGATATTTTCAAGCGAGTGGGTAGAACTCGTGTTGCGCAGCGTCAGCTTCAAGGTGAATTCGTCGCCCGCTGTCACGCTGTTGCCGCCGTAGGAGTAGTTATCCACAATGATATAGGGGATGGGGGAGTCGGGGTCGGTTTTGTCGTCCTCGTCGTCATCGTCTTTTTCGACATAAGCCACCGTGCGGGGAATGGTTGTAGTGCAGTCAATGGTGCGCAGCGTGCCCTGCTTGTTTTTATACGCGACGGTAAATGAGAGCGTGTTACCGGTACCGGTATATTTTAAGGGGAACTTGGCGGTAAACGCGAATTTGCCGCTGGCGTGTTTGATTCTTTCAAACACGATTTTTTCACTGCCGCCGGTATCGGAATCCTGCAAGACAAAGGAACCCGTGGAGTTATAGCCGGTGAGATAAGGTACGACGTCGGCTTCAACGGTGCTGTCATCGACATTGTAGTCGATGATTTGGAAGGTCACCGTAAATTGATAGTTTTTTTCAATCTTGGTTCTGCTGATATTGAGAAGGGTGATGTTATTCGAGCTGACAGAAGTATTGCTGTCGTCGTCCACAACATCGAATCTGCAATATTGATTTTCAATCCAGCCGTCGGTGCTGCTATTGCGGGAAATGGTGATGCCGTTCCATGTAATATAACCCCGGTTATCAGAAAGATTGTTGTAAATGACTTCGCCATTATATTTTGAAGTGCTTGTGGGGCCATAGAGCTTTAATACCAATGCGGCCCCTTCTTTTTCAACCTTGATTTCATAACCGCTGCCGATCGGCAACGCTGAATTGGGGTAACCCTCGACGGACAGGCCGCTGTTTGTCACCAGAACCACCTCTCTGCTCGCCGCAAATACCGCCGCGGGCAACATCGATGCCACCAGCATCACCACAACCATTAAACAAAACAGTTTTTTTATCATTTTCAAGCGCGTTCTCTCCTTGCTGTTATTCATCGGGTTTGCCCTCCGTCGGAGTATGGACTGCCGCTTCGCTTTGCGGTATGTCCGCTTCAGCCTTCGCATCGCCCGGGGGCGTCGGGACTTCGGTTGGGGTGTCCGTCAGGGGCTCCGGCGTGCCGCCGTCGATCGATGCGCTACCCGACGGCGATATATCGTGATCGGACGCAAAGGCCGCACCATCCTGCGTGGCGCCGGTGTCTTCCGCAGCCGGTGGCAGCGCCTTTTGCTGTGTGTCATTTAATACCGGCAGCAGCTTGACCGCCACTTCGCCATCCGGTGCGGGGTCGAGATAGGCCGGGTGCGCGTTGGTCTCGTCGCTGACGACGACGCCGTCGCGTATCGTGATAATGCGGTCGGCATAGCGAGCCAGCTCGGTATCATGGGTGACCAACACAAAGGTGATGCCATGCTCATGCGCCATCTCAATGAGCAGGCGCATGACTTCAAGCGTTGTGCGGCTGTCAAGGTTGCCGGTCGGCTCGTCTGCAAAGACGATCTTCGGCTTTGCCACAAAGGCCCGCGCGATGCCCACGCGCTGCTGCTGGCCGCCCGACATTTCAGAGGGTTTGTGCCGCGCGCGGTTACCTAAGCCCACCTTTTTGAGCATCTGCAACGATTCACGGTCGCGCACCTCGCGCGAAACGCCCCTAAACAACAGCGGCATGGCCACATTTTCGGTCGCGGTCATCGAGGGAATCAGGTTGTAGGACTGGAACACAAAGCCGATATACTTTTGCCGAAAGCCCGCCAGCTGATCCTCCGAGAGGCGTGAAATGTTGGTTTTGCCGATGTAAACGCTGCCCGCCGTCGGCTTTTCAAGTCCGGCCAGCTGGTTTAACAGCGTGGATTTTCCCGAGCCTGAGGTACCGAGAATGCAGCAGATTTCTCCTCTGCCGATAGCAAGGTTGATATTACTCAGCGCCTTGACCTTTTCAGCCCCGACGCGGTATATTTTGGAGAGGCCCTTGATGGTGATAATATTATCCAAATGCCGCCCTGCTCCTTTCGCCTGTAAAATGTATCCGGTCAATTAGTGTATAAATCAGGGCGTATTGTTGCCAGCTTCCGCCCAAAATTTCACGGGATAGTCACCTTATTCTAGCATATCCCATACTGGAATAAAAGAATAACGCCGGTGGGATGGCAAAAAAGATTGTACCGGCGCATAAAGACGGCGGTGCGATTTGGCAATGATAACACTGGTCAGCCGCGCAAAAAACAGGTATAATAACCGCAATGCGGCCATTACACCTGTTTGATACGGTGCTTGCTCCGGTTATAAGGACGCGTCGTTGAGTGGGTAGGGGTTGACATGTACCATGCAGTGCTTAACGGCGGGGAAATGCAGCTCAATCTGCTCGTGCACCGCCTGCGCGATGTCATGCCCTTCTTTAACGCTTAAAGCGCCGTCCGCCGCAATGCAGACGTCGACATAAATTTTTGCGCCGAATTTACGGGTGGTCAGGC
>JAEWBS010000119.1 GCA_023391005.1 Bacillota bacterium
TTAATCGTTAGCCGCTTCAAGCAAAGTATACAAAAGAAGCGGATTAAATTTTGTTGTAACTTGTCTTGAATTCTAGTATACAAGTTATATAATGATATTATAATCTGCATAATGAACCCGTAACAGATGGTCTGTGGTTTTGAACGATAGGAGGTATAGTTGTTATGAACAAAATTCTTGAACGCATTTCAAATGTCGGCATCATTCCGGTTATCGCGATTGAGGACGCCGCCAAGGCGGTTCCGCTCGCGAAGGCGCTGGTGGCGGGCGGCCTGCCCGCGGCTGAGGTCACCTTCCGTACCGCCGCCGCTGAGGAGGCTATGCGCGCCATCATTAAAGAGGTGCCCGACATGCTCGTCGGCGCCGGCACAGTGCTGACGCCTGATCAGGCCGACAGGGCGCTGGCCGCAGGGGCTCAATTTATTGTTACCCCGGGCTTTAACCCCGAAATGGTCAAGTATGTCCTCTCAAAAGGCGGGCTGATCATGCCCGGAACTGCCACCCCCGGCGAGATGGAGCAGGCTATGGGTCTGGGGCTTTCGGCGGTTAAATTCTTCCCTGCTGAGCAAAATGGCGGTGTCGCGACCTTAAAGGCAGTCGCGGGGCCTTATAAAAATCTTAAATGGATGCCCACCGGCGGTGTCAGTACCAAGAATATGATGGACTATCTCTCGTTTGATCAGATTCTGGCCTGCGGCGGCACCTGGATGGTCAAAAAAGAGCTGATCGACGCCGAAAACTGGGACGAGATCACCCGCATCTCACGCGAGGCCGTCAAAACCATGCTGGGCTTTTCGCTCGGGCATGTCGGCATCAACTGCGCCGACGAAACAGCGGCCCAGAAAACCGCCAAGACGCTGTGCACTCTCTTTGGCTTTGACTATAAGCCGGGTAACAGCTCCGATTTTGCGGGGGCTGCGGTCGAGTGCATGAAGCGCCCGTACCTCGGCACGCACGGGCATATTGCCATCGCGACCCACTCGGTGGCACGCGCTATGTTCCATCTGGGACTTCAGGGTGTTGAATTTGATGAATCCACCCTTAAAACCGATGCCAAGGGAACACCCAAGGCGATTTATGTCAAGGACGAAATCGGCGGCTTCGCCGTTCACCTCGTGCAGAAATAAGGAGGCATTTTTATGAGCAAACGTGTGATTACCTTTGGTGAAATTATGCTGCGGTTAGCCCCCAACGGCTATTACCGCTTCTTTCAGGACGACCAGCTTCAGGCCACCTTTGGCGGCGGTGAGGCGAATGTGGCCGTCTCGCTTGCAAACTACGGCATTGACGCCGCCTTTGTCACCAAGCTGCCCGCCCACGCCATCGGCCAAGGGGCGGTAAACACGCTGCGCGGGCTGGGGGTTGACACCTCTAAAATTGTGCGCGGCGGTGACCGCGTCGGCATCTACTATTTAGAAAAGGGCGCTTCGCAGCGCGGCAGCGTCGCCATATATGACCGCGCCCATTCGGCCATTCAAGAGGCACAGTCCGCCGACTTTGACTGGGACGACATCTTTGAAGGAGCCGACTGGTTCCATTTCACCGGTATTACCCCGGCGCTTGGCCCGAATCTCGTGCAGATCTGTCTGGAGGCCTGCAAAGCCGCCCGGGCTAAGGGCATCACCGTTTCGTGCGATTTAAACTACCGCGGCAAGCTGTGGACCCGCGCGCAGGCACGCGAGGCCATGACCGAGCTGTGCCAATATGTCGACGTCTGCATCTCCAACGAGGAGGACGCCAAGGATGTCTTTGGCATTGAGGCCGAGGGCAGCGACATTACGGGCGGCAAGCTCAACAAAGAGGGCTACAAGTCGGTGGCAAAGCAGCTGGTTGAGCGGTTCGGCTTTAAAAAGGTCGCCATCACGCTGCGCACCTCGATCTCCGCCAGTGACAACGACTGGGCGGGCATGCTCTACGACGGCGAGGCGTTCTATTTCTCGAAGGAATATAGCTTGCGCATCATTGATCGCGTCGGCGGCGGCGATTCGTTTGGCGGCGGCCTGATCTTTGCGCTGTTAAACGGCCGGGATGCTCAAAATGCCATTGAATTGGCCGTGGCGGCCTCGGCGCTCAAGCACTCGATCGAGGGCGACTTTAACCGCGTCACCCTTGCCGAGGTTGAAAAGCTCGCGGGCGGCGACGCCTCGGGCCGCGTACAGCGGTAATTTCTCTGTGGCATGGCCCCCTCAGGGGCTGCCGCAGGCACATATGGAGGGATACGCCATACAAGCCTACGATTTTGATTTGATTACACTGGGCGAGATTATGCTGCGGCTCTCCCCGCCCCGGTACGCTCGCATTGCTGACGGCGACGTCTTTGAAAAGCGGGCTGGCGGCGCGGAGCTAAACGTCGCCTCGGGCGTGGCGCAGCTGGGGCTGCGCACCGCAATTCTGTCCAAGCTGCCGCAAAGCGAGCTGGGCACCTTTGTTAAAAACCGTGTGCGGTTTGTCGGTGTCTCGGACGATTATCTGATCTACGACGACCACCCCGACGCGCGGCTGGGTATCTATTATTACGAGATGGGCGCATCGCCCCGAAAGCCCGCCGTCGTCTACGACCGTCGCGGTGCTTCGGTCAACCGCCTGACGCTCGATGAGTTGCCCGACAGCCTGTGGTGCTCCTGCCGGATGTTCCATACCAGCGGCATCAGTCTGGCGCTCTCGCCCGCGCTGCGGGACACCGTCATTGAGACGATCCGGCGTTTTCGCCAAAACGGGGCGCTGATCTCGTTTGACGTCAACTACCGCGCCACGCTCTGGGATGAAAAGACCGCCCGTGAGACAATTGAACAGGTGCTGCCGCTGACCGATATCCTGTTTGTCTCGGAAGAGACGAGCCGCCGGATGTTTCAAAAAACCGGCACACTGGCCGATATTCTGCGCGGTTACGCCAAGGATTACGGCGTCAAGGTCGTCGCCGCCACCCAAAGGCTTGTTCAAAGCCCGAAAAAGCACGACTTTACCTCGACGCTTTACGACGCGGCGACCGATACCTTTTACACCGAAGACCCCTATTGCGGCATCGACGTGATCGACCGCATTGGCTCCGGTGACGCCTATGTCGCCGGTGTTCTGTTCGGGCTGTTAAAATTCAATGATCCACAGCAGGCTGTCTGGTACGGCAACGCCATGTCCAGCGTTAAAAACACCGTCCCGGGTGACCTGCCCAGCTCAAGTTTTGGCGAAATTCAACGTATCATCCGCGACCATCATCAATTTTCAGCGGATGAGATGACCCGCTGATCATAACCATTACTTTTATGAAAAGGAGGCGCGCAGCAGCGGTCTCTCCGCGCTGCGAAAAATGCTATGAAAGCTTTTATGGATCAGGATTTTCTGCTGGAAACCGAAACCGCAAAGCACCTTTTCCACGACTACGCCGCCAAAATGCCGCTCATCGATTACCACTGCCACATCTCGCCCAAGGAGATTTATGAGAACCGCCGGTTCTCTAATCTCGCCGAGGTCTGGCTTGGGGGACAGCAACCCGACGGCAGCTATTTTGGCGACCACTACAAGTGGCGGCTCCTGCGCGCCAACGGCGTCAGCGAAGAATTTGTCACCGGCAGCGCCGACGGCCTTCTTCGCATTACAAAATTTGCCGAGACGCTTGAAATGGCGATCGGCAACCCCATGTACCACTGGTGCAACCTTGAGCTGAAAACGTTTTTCGGCTACGAGGGCTACCTCTCGCCCGAGACGGCACCCGAGGTGTGGGCGCTTTGCAACGACAAGCTGCACAACGACCCGGCGCTCACGGTGCGCGGGCTCATAGAGCAGTCGAACGTCGCCTTTATCGGCACAACCGACGACCCGATCGACACGTTGGAATGGCACGCCAAGATCAAGGCCGACCCAACCATCAAATTCAAGGTCTGCCCGTCCTTCAGGCCGGATAAGGCCATCAATATCACCAAGCCCGGCTTTGCCGACTATATCGCAAAGCTGGCCGCAAGCGTCGGCAAAGAAAGCTTGGATTCGGCGCAAGACGTCTGCGACGCGCTGATAACCCGGCTGGATTTCTTTTACGAGATGGGCTGCCGCGCGAGCGACCACGGCTTAGATTACGTCATGTACCGCCCCTTCACGATGGAAGAGGCCGACGCCGCCTATAAAAAGGCGATGGCGGGCGATATTCTTTCACTTGAAGAGGCCGAGAAATATCAGACTGCGATTCTCGTGGCGCTAGGCCGCGCTTATCACAAGCGGGGCATCGCAATGCAGCTGCACTACTCCTGCCTGCGCAACGTCAACGAGAAGATGTACGCTAAAATGGGCCCCGACACCGGCTACGACATGATCGCCCAGACTGCCTGCGGCGGCAATATCGCGGCGCTGCTCTCAGCGCTTGATCTGACCGGCGAGTGCCCCAAGACGATTCTCTACTCGCTCAACCCGTCGGACAACGACCAGATCGCGACGATTCTCAACTGCTTCCAGTCGGACGATCTGCCCGGCAAGATTCAGCACGGCTCGGCCTGGTGGTTTAACGATACCAAGAGCGGCATGGAGGCGCAGATGAGGGCGCTGGCCAATGTCGGGCTGCTCGGCAACTTTGTCGGTATGCTCACCGATTCGCGCTCCTTCCTCTCCTACGCCCGGCACGACTACTTCCGCCGCATTCTGTGCAACATGCTGGGCGGCTGGGTCGAAAACGGCGAATATCCCAACGACGAGAAGGCGCTTAAAAAGATTGTCGAGGGTATCTGCTACAACAACGCCGCGCGCTATTTTGAAATTAACGATTAGTTTTTAAAACCAATATGTAAGGAGCCGTGAACGCTTTGACACCAATGCGGCAAGAGTCGCAGCGGGAAAACGCGCTTGTTCGCAATGTTTTGTACGCTTTTTTTGTCAGTGGCGCTGCGTCGCAGCCGCTGGGGTCTTTCATTCCGTTTCTGCGCGAGACCTACGGGCTCAGCTACGATTTTTCGGGCATTCTGCTCTCCTGCCAGTCGATCGGCAACCTCTGCGCGGTGTTGCTGGCCGGGGTGCTGCCCGTCTATCTGGGGCGGCGGCGCAGCATTTTAAGCACGGCGGTCTGGATGGCCGCGGGCTATCTGATCTTTGCGAGCGGCTGGGGCAATCCGCTGCTTTTGGCGCTGGCCTTTCTGATGACCGGCATTGCCCGGGGCGGCAACTCCAATTTTTCGGGCGTGATGATCAGCACGCTGCCCGAGCCTAAGGCCACGCGCGGCTACAACCTGCTGCATGGCTGCTTTGCCGTGGGCGCGCTGCTCTCGCCGCTGCTGCTGGTCGCCTTAACCCGGCGCTGGCCCGGTTACGGCTGGCGGCTGATGGCGGGGTTCCTGTTCCTGCTGGTACTCAGCCAGCTTGTCGTCTATCTGCGCATGCCGATGCCGCCCGAATCGGGCGCAAAGAGCATCCGCACGGTGGACCGCAGCTTTTTAAAGGTCCGGCAGTTCTGGCTGGCCGCCGCGATTCTGTTCTTTTACATCTCCTGCGAATATGCCATTGTCGGCTGGCTCGTCACCTATTTTCAGGATATCGGCGTATTGAGCGCCAGCCATTCGCAAATGATGAACAGCCTGCTGTGGCTGGTCATCTTCGCCGGACGTATGGTGGGCGCGATTATTACCGGCAAAATTTCGCGTGCTAAGGTGCTGCTGATTGACGGCGTCGGGTTTTTCCTGTTCTTTTTGCTTGTGTTTTTCAGCCGCAGCACGCTGCCGATTACGATCGGCATCATCGGTGTCGGCTTCTTTATGGCCACCATCTACCCCACGGCCTTTGCCTTTGGCAGCGATTATATCAAAGGCAACGACTTAGGCTCAAGCGCTATGATCTTCACCGGCAGCGCCGGCGGCATTATCACCCCCGCGCTCGTCGGCTTTGTGGCCGAACAGTCGGGTATCCGCGCCGGTATGAGCGTTGTGGTGGTGCTGACCTTCTTGCTCGTGCTGTCGATCATCTTTAGCATTCTAAGCGTTCGCAAGGCGTAAATTGCTTATTTCTGAAAGGAGAAACGCATGGATAAGCTCAGTTACAAGCTACTAAAAGCACAGGGCTTTGAGGGTTACCTGCTCGAATCGGCCCCCGAACGGGTGCTGCAATTCGGCGAGGGGAACTTTTTGAGAGCCTTTGTGGACTATTTTATCGATAACTTAAACGAAAAGGCCGGCTTTAACGGCAAGGTGGTGCTCACCCAACCCATCGCGCCCGGTCTGGCCGAGGTCATCAACAGCCAAGAGGGGCTCTACACCCTGTTTTTGCGCGGGCAGGAAAACGGTGAGAAGGTCAACCGCAAGCGGGTAATCTCCTGCGTGTCGCGCTGTATCAACCCCTATCAGGACTACACCGCGCTGCTTGACTGCGCCAAAAATCCCGATCTGCGGTTCTTAGTCTCGAACACGACCGAGGCGGGTATTGTGTTTGATTCCGCCTGCAAATTTGATGATGCGCCGCCCGCCAGCTTCCCGGCCAAGCTGACCCGCTTTTTGTATGAGCGCCATCAGCTCGGGCTGCCCGGCTTTGTGATTTTATCCTGCGAGCTCATCGACCACAACGGTGAGGAGCTGAAAAAATGCGTCGGCCAATATATCGACCTCTGGGGATTGGACGAGGGCTTTGCCGAATGGGTGCGGACCGAAAATATCTTTTGCTCGACGCTGGTCGACCGTATTGTCACGGGCTATCCCCGTGCTGAGGCCGCGGCCATTTGCGAGGAACTCGGCTATGAGGATAACCTCATCGACACCGGCGAGGTGTTCGGCTTTTGGGTTATTGAAGGCCCGCAGTCGCTCAAAGAAGAACTGCCGTTTGAAAAGGCAGGCCTGCCGGTCATCATCGTCGACGACCACACCCCCTATAAGCAGCGCAAGGTGCGCATCTTAAACGGCGCGCATACCTCGATGGTGCTCGGCGCTTATCTGGCCGGGCAGGATATCGTCCGCGACTGCATGAAGGACGACGTCATTCGCGGCTTTATGAACAAGACCATCTATGAGGAGATTATCCCGACACTCGACCTGCCCCGCGAGGATCTCACCGATTTTGCCGCCGCCGTCTCCGAGCGGTTTGCAAACCCCTATATCGACCACGCGCTGCTGGCCATCTCGCTCAATTCCACCGCAAAGTGGAAGGCCCGCGTCATGCCGAGCCTGCTTGAGTACAAAAAGCGCACCGGGAACCTGCCCGCTTGCATCACCTTCTCGTTCGCGGCCTACATCGCGTTTTATCACGCGGGGTACGAACGCGGCGCCGATTGCCTGATCGGCAGGCGCGGAGAGACTACCTTTGAAATCAAAGACGACCAATGGGCGCTCGATTTCTACTACGACCACCGGGACGACGACTCAAAGGCGCTGGCCCACGCCGTTATCCACAACGACAAGATGTGGGGAGCCGAGCTGGCCGAGCTGCCCGGCTTTGAAGAGGCCGTCGCCGCCGCGCTCGCGCGCATTGAAGCGGTCGGCATGTATCAAGCCATGAAGGACTGCCTGTAAGGCTATAACAACCGGGAGGACCCGTTTATGAAGCTGATTCAAATTCACCCATCGGATAATGTTGCCATTGCGCTGTCTCAGATTGAACCGGGCGAGGTGCTGACCGTCTCAGACCGGCAGATCACCGCCGCTGAGGTGATTCCACAGGGGCACAAGCTGGCGCTGACACCGATCTCTAAAAACGCGTTGATCATCAAATATGGCAACCCCATCGGCCGCGCAACGGCGGCTATCAGCCCGGGCACTTGGGTGCACACCCACAATGTACAGACCACGCTGTCTGAAGCCGAGGACTATACCTACCATCACAAGCAATTTCCGCTGCCCGAGGTTGAGCCCAAAAGCTTTATGGGCTTTTGGCGTCCCGACGGCCGGGCGGCGATCCGAAACGAGCTATGGATCATCCCCACCGTAGGCTGCGTCAACAGCATCGCCCAGCATCTGGTGCAACAAAATCAGCATCTCGTCACCGGCACGGTCGAGGGGCTATACGCCTTCGGGCATCCGTTTGGATGCAGCCAGATGGGCGACGACCACGCTCAAACCCGTAAGCTTTTGGCCGCGCTGTCCCGTCACCCCAACGCCGCGGGCGTGCTGGTGCTGGGTCTCGGCTGCGAGAACCTGACGCTCTCGCAATTTAAAGAGGAACTCGGTGAGTGGGACGACAGCCGCGTCAAATTCCTGATCTGTCAGGAGGTTGAGGACGAGATTGCCGCAGGCTCAGCACTGCTGGCCGAGCTGGCCGCCTATGCCGCCGCCTTCTCGCGCGAGCCGATCCCCGCCAGCGAACTGATTGTCGGTATGAAGTGCGGCGGATCGGATGGGCTTTCGGGCATCACGGCCAACCCCGTGGTCGGGCGGTTCTCCGACCGGCTGGTGGCGCTTGGCGGTTCAACCATTCTGACCGAGGTACCCGAGATGTTCGGCGCGGAATCAATTCTGCTCGACCGCTGCGAAAACAGAGCTGTTTTTGAGCGGGCCGTTAAAATGATCTCCGACTTTAAGCAGTATTTTGTCAACCACGGGCAGGTCGTGTACGAAAACCCCAGCCCCGGCAACAAGGCCGGCGGCATCACGACGCTTGAGGATAAATCTTGCGGTTGCGTCCAGAAGGGCGGCAGCGCCCAGATTGTCGACGTGCTCGACTACGGTGACACCGCCACCAAAAAGGGCCTTAATCTCCTGAGCGGCCCCGGTAACGATCTGGTCAGCGCAACGGCGCTGACTGCCGCGGGCGCACACCTTGTGCTCTTCACCACCGGGCGAGGCACGCCCTTTGGCGCGCCCGCCCCAACCATCAAAATTTCAACCAATACGCCGCTCTTTGAAAAAAAGGGCAACTGGATAGACTTTAACGCCGGAACCGTCGCGCAGGGCGAAGACCTTGACGACGCCGGGGACCGCCTGCTCAACTATGTGCTGGAAGTAGCCAGCGGCGCGCAAACCACAACCGAGCGCAGCGGTGCGCGCGAAATCGCCATCTTTAAAGACGGCGTCATGCTCTGATATCCTCTTACCTTTTTCATTTTTGCAATCCTCTTTTCTTCCTGCTGTCGGCCCCCTTCTCCAAGATGCTTGCCGTCTTGAAGGAGGGGGCCGACACTTTATGCCACGGTCGCCAGCCTTTAAGGGCGGCGGTTAAAATTTTATTGTTGTTGCTTTTACAACAGATTAAGGAAAATAAATTTTATATAATAGGGTTACAGAGAGCAGATATGGCACAAAATCAGGGTGTAACTACAATCGAATCAGGAGGTATGATTATGAAAGCGTTCGTTAATGATGCATGCATCGGATGCGGGCTTTGTGCGAGCCTCTGTCCCGAGGTGTTCCACATGACCGATGCCGGTTTGGCTGAAGCCACGCCGGACGACATTGGCGCCGATCTGCAAGACACCGCGATCGAAGCGCGGGACAGCTGTCCCGTAAACGCAATTGACATCACAGAATAAATACGACAGCGAGGTGCATGAACTTGATCAAGAATTTGCCGCACGAAACGGTTTTGTCGCTGGCAGCGCAGGTAGAGGCGCAGCCCGGACAGATTGTAAGCAAAACACTCGCGCAGAACAAGGCGGTCAGCGTCACACTGTTTGCCTTTGCGCAGGGCGAAGAGATCAGCGCGCACGACTCTGAGGGCGACGCCATGGTTACCGTTTTAGAGGGTACCGGGCAGCTGTGGGTCGACGGCGTCGACTACGTGCTGCAAGCGGGCGAGACGTTGATTATGCCCGCCAAAAAGCCGCACGCCGTCTACGCTAAGGAAGCATTTAAGATGATGTTGCTCGTCATCTTCCCGCCCAAGCAGTAAAAATGGCGGTAACGCCGCATTAAAAGGCGTGATAAGGCGCTTGTTATAGGTTGTCTATAACAAGCGCCAACTATCGCGGTTGGAACTTATTATTCGGTTACTGGGCTTCCTTTATGTTCAACCGCATGTAAGCAAGATGCGTTATTAATCCGAGCGATAAGTAAATTGCTGTAAAATAAAGCGCTAAGCGTTTTGATTCGGTAAACATGGATAACGTCTCAGGCCGATGTGCCGCGGACAGTTAACATCCCTAGTAACGGCCTATAGCTTCGCATCCATAGCACAGCACCTTTAAGTCTACCCGTCAAAACGCACGATGCATTTTGCAAAAAAGCACCGGAGACGCAGCTTACACAGCTGTTTCTCCGGTGCTTTTTTGCGGCGCATTAACAGCGCTAAAAGCCTGTCGTCAGTAAAGTTGCACTCAGCAACGGCAACATGCCGTACGCAAGCGTCCCTTGTTTTGCGTGGCGATGTTTAAGACATATAGTCTCAACGGCCTTTTGCCAGACACCTTGCATCTATTGCAAGTTATGGTCTTAAATGCCCCCTGTCGTCCGTATAAAAGACCCTCCGCGCGTCCCACCTCGGGCAGTTACGCCTCCGCCGCCGGTTTTTCATCCGGTTTTAAGGTTTGGGCGTCAAAACGCCGCGTCAGCAGGCGGCAGAGAATGCCGGTCGCAATCAGCGCGATACCCGACCAGAAGAACCAGGCGTCGACGCCCGCCACCTCGCTGACCGGCCCGGCCACGAGCAAGCCGACCGGCATGGCCAGCGTCATCACCGTCATCAACAGCGAAAACACCTTGCCCATCATCTCGGGGGCAATGGTTTCCTGTGTGTAGGCCATAATCGGCACGCTCATAAAGGTGCCCGAAAAGCCC
>JAEWBS010000115.1 GCA_023391005.1 Bacillota bacterium
TCGGCGCTAAAAACGAATTCACCACCTCGCTGCTGCATGGCGTAACCGGCAGCGGCAAAACACAGGTTTTTTTACGCCTTATAGAAGATGTGCTGGCTAGGAACCGGCAGGCGATGGTTTTAATCCCTGAGATATCGCTGACGCCGCAGACCGTCGCAAAATTCAACGCGCGGTTTGGCGCGCGGGTAGCGGTGCTGCACTCGTCACTCTCAATGACCGAGCGGCTTGACGAGTGGCAGCGCATCCGCGAGGGCAGAGCCGATATTGTCGTCGGTACCCGCTCGGCGGTATTCGCGCCGCTACGGAACATCGGGCTCATCGTCATCGACGAGGAGCAGGAGCACACTTATCATTCCGAGAGTGCCCCCCGCTACCACGCGCGGGATATCGCCCGGCTGCGCGGCAAGACGCATGGCGCACAGGTATTGCTCTGCTCGGCGACCCCTTCGGTCGAGAGCTATTACAACGCCGTCAACGGCCGCTATCATCTGGTGGAGCTTGGCGAGCGCTATTCGGCCAACCCGCTGCCCGACGCGCTGACGGTGGACATGCGTACCGCCCCGGTGAGCGCCATTTCAAACACGCTTTCAGAAGAGCTTTGCGAGCAGCTTCGAGAAACGATCGAGCGCGGTGAGCAGGCCATTTTGCTTTTAAACCGGCGCGGCTACAACACGATGGTCAAATGCTCCTCCTGCGGGGAGGAAGCGCGCTGCCCTCATTGCTCGATTCCGCTGACCTACCACGCGGCCAACCGCAGGCTTGTTTGCCACTACTGCGGCTACTCCCGTGCCGAAAACGCGCCGTGCGACCATTGTAAGAGCGCCATGCTGCGCTATACCGGCGTCGGCACCCAGCGCATCGAGGAAGAGCTCAACACGCTGTTTTCGCCCGCGCGCATTCTGCGTATGGATATGGACACCACGATGTCGCGCTTTGCACACCAGCGCGGGTTCGAGGCCTTTGCCAGAGGCGATTATGATATCATGGTCGGCACCCAGATGGTCGCGAAGGGGCTCGATTTTCCCAACGTGACGCTTGTGGGGGTGCTGACGGCCGACCAGTCGCTTTACGGCGAGGATTTTCGCAGCTTTGAGCGGACGTTTTCGCTGATCACACAGGTGGTGGGGCGCTGCGGACGGGCTGAAAAGCCGGGCCGCGCCATCATACAGACCTTTACGCCCGAAAACCGCATTCTCGCGCTCGCCGCTGCGCAGGACTACAAAGCGTTTTACGCCGAAGAAATCGGCTATCGCCGTATAGGGCTGTATCCGCCCTTTTGCGATATGGTCTGCGCCGTGTTCTGGGCCGAAAAAGAAGCGGTCGCCGTTGAGAGTGCCAAAGCCTACAGCCGTCAGTTTATTGAGCTGGCACGTCAAAACTATCCCGACCTGCCGATACGTCTGCTCGGCCCCGCCGAATGTCGGCCCTACCGCGTGGCGGGGCGGTACCGTTGCCGATTGCTGGTCAAATGCCGCAGCGGTAAAAGAACGCGGGCGCTGTTTGCCGAGATGCGCGAATGGTACCATCACCAAAAAAACACGGCGGCTCTGACGCTGGATTTTTATTACGATTCCAACCTCTGATGATAAACGCTTTTTTGGCGTGACGCTCAAACGAAAGGATGTTACAAAGTGGCAATACGCAGAATTTTAAATGAGACCGACGAGATACTGCGCAAGACCTCCCGCCCGGTGGAGAAATTTGACGACCGGCTTCACACGCTGATAGACGATCTGGCCGAAACGATGGAAGAGGCCAACGGCGTGGGGTTGGCGGCCCCGCAGGTGGGCGTGCTGCGCCGCGTTGTAACCATCGATGTTGGGGACGGCGTCATTGAGATGATCAACCCCGAGGTGGTTTACGAGAGCGCCGAGCAGATCGACGACGCCGAGGGCTGCCTCTCCTCCCCCGGAGAATACGGCATGGTCAAGCGCCCGAAGAAGGTGCGCGCCAAATATTTTGACCGACACGGCAATCTGTGCGAGATTGAGGGCGAGGGGCTCTTGGCCCGCGCCATTTGCCATGAGACCGATCACCTCAACGGCAGACTGTTTAAAGATCTTGTCTCGAGAATGCTCGATGAAGACGAATATTAAATGATGCACAACGGCTTGCCGCTTTGTGGTACGCCGGTTATATCGTTCACTTATGCCGGTGGCATAATAAGCACCACAATTTCAGATCGATGCGGTATTAGCGCATCAACGGCATTGCGCTTTTAGCAACTGTTTATGTTAAGGCGCGCAGGGAGGACTATTTAACCATGAGAATTGTGTTTATGGGCACGCCCGATTTTGCGGTGCCCTCGCTGCAACGCTTAATCGACGACGGCCACGAGATCGCGGCGGTCTACAGCCAGCCCGATAAGCCGCAGGGGCGGCACTTTGAGCTGACCCCGCCGCCCGTCAAGGTCTTGGCGCAGCGGCACGGCGTTGCGGTCTATCAGCCCGAGACACTCAAAGACGCCGCGGCGCAGGCACAGCTTGCATTGCTTGCGCCTGAGCTGATTGTGGTGGCGGCCTACGGCAAGCTATTGCCGCAGGCGGTGCTGGATATTCCGCCGAAGGGCTGCATCAACGTGCACGGTTCCCTGCTGCCCAAATATCGCGGGGCCGCGCCGATTCAGTGGGCGGTTATCAACGGCGAGCCGGTCACCGGCGTGACCATCATGCAGATGGCGCAGGGGCTCGATACCGGAGATATGCTGTTACAGAAAGAAACGCCGATCGGTGAAAACGAAACAGCCGGCGAGTTGTTTGAACGCATCGCGGCGCTGGGCGCTGAGGCGCTGTCAAAAACAATTGCGATATTGGATACCCTCACACCCATCCCGCAGGACGACACACTGGCCTGCTGGTCGCCGCCGCTCAAAAAAACCGACGGTGAGATCGACTGGTCGCAAGATGCAAAAGCGATTTACGCACGCATTCGGGGCGTGACACCTTGGCCGGGCGCGTATACGCTGTTTAACGGCAAGCGGATGAAGATTCACCGCGCGGCTGTATATAGCGATGTTGAAGATGTTAAGGCCGGTGGCATGCCCGGCGCGCTGCTGGATGACAAGCGTCTAATTATCGGCTGCGGCAGCGGCGCGATCAAGTTGCTTGAGGTTCAGCTCGAGGGTGCAAAACGTATTGCGGCGGCGGATTTTATCCGAGGACAGCGGCTGACTTTGGGCAAGCTATTCTAAAACACCTTTTAAAGGAGGAGTTTGCATGTTTGGACTTGGCGGATATTACGGCATCGACAGCCTTTATCTGATTCTGGTGCTGCCGGCTATCCTTTTCTCACTGTGGGCGCAGACCAAGGTGCAGGGCACTTTTTCGCGCTATCAAAAAGTCCGCAGCTATTCCGGCTACACCGGTGCGGACGTGGCCCGGCGTATCTTGGACGACAACGGGCTTTATAACGTGCGCATCGAGCATATCAAAGGGTCGCTGACCGACCACTACGATCCGAGGGATCAGGTCGTCCGTCTTTCGGACAACGTCTATGGCAGCAACTCGATCGCGGCGCTGGGTGTTGCCGCGCATGAGACGGGGCATGCGGTACAGCACGCCACCGGCTACGGACCACTGAGCATCCGCAACGCGATTATTCCGATTACAAATTTCGGCTCGCAGCTGGCTATGCCGCTGATTCTGGCGGGCTTTTTGCTCAACTTTGAATCGCTGATCGGCATTGGCATCCTCTGTTTTGCGACGGTGACGCTGTTCCAGCTTATTACGCTGCCGGTGGAGTTTGATGCGAGCGCCCGCGCCATGCGCACGCTCGATGGAGACGGCATTTTGCAGGGCGACGAGGTGCCTCAGACCCGTAAGGTGCTCACAGCCGCCGCGTTGACCTATGTGGCCGCGTTGATCGTTTCGGCGGCGCAGCTATTGCGCCTTGTGCTGCTGTTTAACCGCAGGCGCGATTAATTTTGAGAAGTATCAGGCCTTTGATATGTATAGACAAAGCTAATCGTCAGGGCAAAATGCTTGAAATGCACTCCGCGTTCGGCGTTTTTATGCTTTGCGCTTTGCCCGCGCAATCCTCTCGGTTTTTGCTTTTAAGAATACTTTAAAACGGGTATTATTTTGCCGTCCCGCGCTGTTTCAAGGTCGGCAGGCGATCGATCAGCCCTTGTCCGTATCGTCCGCTCAGAACGGACAATTTGTTTAGCTTTTGCCGAATATCCGTATCATTCTATCCGCGACAGTGTCGCCCTGACGGCACAGAAAGGATCATGCATGAGTATTACTGCCCGACAGGTGGCGGCTAAGGCGCTGCTGCGCGTTGACCGCGGCGGCTATTCGCAGCTGACGCTGGACGCCGCGCTCGAAAAGGCGCGGTTGCCCGCGCGTGACGCGGCCTTTGCCTCGGCACTGTTTTATGGCACGCTGGAGCGGCGGCTGACGCTGGACCATTGCATTGCCAAATACGCCCGCCACCCGCTGACCGATACGGTGGCAGCCATTCTGCGGCTGGCGTTTTATCAGCTGATCTATATGGATTCAGTCCCGAACCACGCCGCCGTCGATGAGGCTGTGGATATGGCCAAGGCGATGGGGCAGCGCGCCGCCTCAGGTATGGTCAACGGTATGCTGCGTAGCTTTTTGCGCGATGGCTGCGCAATTCCGCCCGTCTCAGGCGGGCTGGCTGCCAAACTTGCGATTGAATATTCCTGCAACGAGGATCTGACCGCGCTGTTTCTAGACTGGTGCGGCGAGCAAGAAACGCGCGCGCTGCTCGCGGCTTCGATGGGCCGCCCGCCGCTTTATATCCGCGTTAACACGCTTAAAACCGATGCTGAGACGCTGCTCTCGCATCTTTCAAAACATGACTGCAAGGCCGTTGACCGCCTTTTGGACGGCAACTGCATTGAGATAGAGGGCGACGCGGTACACACCGTGTCGCATAAAATAGGCTTTTTCCATGTGCAGGACGTCTGTTCCCAGCAGGCGGCGCTGACGCTGGAAGCCGCCCCCGGTGAGCGTATTCTGGATGTCTGTGCGGCGCCCGGTTCCAAGAGCTTTGTGCTGGCGCAGCAGATGCAAAACCGCGGCGAGGTTGTCGCCTGCGACGTCGCCCCCGCGCGGCTTGAGCTCATCCGTCAGGGTGCCAAGCGGCTTGGCATCGGCATCATCACGGTAAAAACCAACGACGGGGCCGTGCTAAACGACGATCTGGGGCAGTTTGACCGCATTCTCTGCGACGTACCCTGTTCGGGGCTGGGTGTTCTGCGCCGCAAGCCGGAGATTAAATATCGCAGCGCCCAATCGCTAAAGGGGCTGCCCGAGCTCCAGTATAAAATCCTAAAAACTTCCGCACACTATTTAAAAGCGGGCGGGGTTTTGGTTTATTCTACCTGCACCATCAACCCTGCTGAAAACGAGCGGGTGGTTGAGGCCTTTTTAAAGGAACACCCCGACTTTTCCCCCGCGCCCTTTGAGGGGGCCGACTGGCACAAGACCTTTCTGCCCCAGCGCCAAGGCGGCGACGGCTTCTTTATTTCACGCATCAGGAGAGACAGATGAACGCACAGCAGACAGTCGCCGAAAAACTGGATATTCTCTCGCTGCTGCCCGCCGAGCTTGAAGCGCTCGTGCGCGAGATGGGGCAGCCCGCATTTAGGGCAAAGCAGCTTTTTGGCTGGCTGCATGGCAAAATGGCGGCCGGCTTTGATGAGATGACCAATCTGCCGGCGGCGTTTCGCACAGCTTTGGCCGAACGCTGCTACATAACGCAGCTTGAAGTCAGGCGATGTCAGACCGCGTCGGACGGCACGGTCAAATATCTGTTTGCGCTGCCCGACGGCAACACCATCGAGTCGGTGCTTATGCGGCACGACTATGGCAATTCGCTGTGCATTTCGTCACAGGTGGGCTGCCTGATGGGCTGCCGGTTCTGCGCCTCGACCATCGGGGGCAGGGTGCGCAACCTGACCGCCTCCGAAATTCTCGCCCAGCTCTACACCGTGACTAAAGAGACCGGTGAGCGGGTCGATTCGGTCGTTATGATGGGCATCGGCGAGCCGCTTGATAACTTTGAGAATGTCGTGCGGTTTTTAGAGCTGGTGCGCGATCCGAACGGTTTAAACCTCTCGCACCGACATATTTCGCTCTCAACCTGCGGGTTGGTGGATAAAATTGACGATTTAGCTGCACTTTCTTATCAGTTGACCCTTTCGGTCTCACTGCACGCCTGTGATAATGAGACGCGTGATCAGATTATGCCGGTTAATAAACGCTATCCGGTCGAAACGCTGCTGGCGGCCTGCCGCCGGTATTTTGAGAAGACCGGGCGGCGCATCTCGTACGAATACGCGCTGATTGCGGGGGTCAACGACAGTCCGCAGCAGGCTAGAAAGCTCTTGGCGCTGCTCAAAGGTCAGAGCTGTCATGTGAACTTAATCCCGGTCAACCCGGTGGCCGGAACCGGCTTTGTGCGCGGCAGCCGCAAGCAGGCCGAGGAATTCAGGGACATATTGATATCAGGCGGACTTTCCGCCACAATCCGGCGGGAGCTTGGCGGCGAAATAGACGCCGCTTGCGGCCAGCTGAGAAGAAAAGACGCGAAAGGAGGCGATGCGCAATGTGGATAGCAGGCGACACCCATGTGGGGCAGAAACGGCATAACAATCAGGATGTGTTCTTGGCCGAGGCGCTCGACGCCAAACAACTGCTGATGGTCTGTGATGGCATGGGCGGCGAACAGGGTGGCGAGCAGGCCAGCGAGCTGGCGCTTCAGGCGGCGGCGGCGATGCTGCGCCGGGATTTAAAGGGCGTCACCGATGAGCAGACGATACGCCGGGTGCTCGAGTGCGCGGGGGCCGCGGCCAACAGCGTGGTGTTTGACGTGGCGCAGGCCGACAGCGCTCTGGCCGGCATGGGCACAACACTCGTGGGCGCGGTGGTGCTGGCGCACAACGCGCATTTCATCCATGCGGGCGATTCGCGGGCCTATTTGCTGCGCAACGACGTGCTGACTCAGCTCACCGTTGACCACACCGTCGTACAGATGCTTATCGACCGGGGCGAGATCTCTCAGGACGAGGCTAAAAATCATCCGCAGCGGCATTATATCACCCGCGCCGTCGGGGTTGCGCCGCAGATTAACTATGATATTTTTTCGATCGACCTGTTGCCCAACGACACGCTCTTGCTTTGCAGCGACGGCCTGTATAATTATATGAGTCACGAGGACATCTGCGCACTGACCGCCATTGCCGTGCGGCGCAAGAGCGTCGCGCCGCTTATTGAGCGCGCCAACGAGAACGGCGGCGGAGACAATATTACCGCGGTGGTTTGCTGCGTAGCCGAGGAGGTGGGCGCGCTTGGATAGCTTTATCGGAAAAAAGATTGAGGGACGCTATCAGATCAGCGAGCTGATCGGCGTCGGCGGTATGGCCAACGTCTACAAGGCCACCGATCTCTCGGACGGCAAGACGGTCGCGGTCAAGGTACTGCGCGAGGAGTTCTACGAAAACGAAGAACTGCTGCGCCGCTTTAAAAACGAGAGCAAGGCCATCGCCATGCTGTCGCACCCCAACATTATTGAGGTTTACGACGTTTGCTTTTCGCATAACATGCGCTGCATCGTCATGGAATATATCGACGGCATCACGCTCAAGGAATATATGGAGGAGCAGCGGCCGCTCGGCTGGAAAGAGACGGTGCACTTTATCCTTCAGATTCTAAAGGCGCTGTCCCACGCGCATTCCAAGGGCATTGTTCACCGGGACATCAAGCCGCAGAACGTCATGCTGCTTGCCGACGCCAAAATTAAGATCACCGATTTTGGCATTGCGCGGTTTGCCAGAAGCGAGTCGCATACGCTGACCGACCGTGCCATCGGTTCGGTGCACTACATCAGCCCTGAGCAGGCGAGGGGCGACCATACCGACCAGCGCGCCGACATCTATTCGATCGGCGTTATGCTTTACGAGATGCTCACCGGACAGCTGCCGTTTGACGCCGACAGCCCTGTCTCGGTTGCGTTAAAACAGATCGAAGTCGAAGCGCCGTCGCCGCGCGGCATCAACCCCGATATCCCTGAGGGACTTGAGGAGATTACGCTGCGTGCGATGGAGAAGGACCCCGACCGGCGCTATCAGTCGGCGGACGACATGCTCAAAGATATCGAGGCGTTTAAGCAAAACCCCTCGGTGCATTTTGAATATCAATATCTGACCGACGACAAGGCGCAGAGCGACCATTTCAGCCGCAACATGCGCCACGCAAAGCAATTGCGCGACGGCAAGGGAGAACGTATGACACCAAAACGACCGAGAAAACCGATAGAAAAAGAACAACCCACGCCAAACCGCGCCGGCCGACGCGACTATGAAGAGGAAGAGCCGCGCAGAGGCTCCATTTTGATGGCGCTCGCGGGCATTACGGCGGCGTTTGTCGTCATCTCGGTCGCGTTTATTGGCGCGATGTTGTATTTGAATAATCCGCTTGAGAAGGTGCCGGATGTCATCATGCCGGATCTGACCGGGCTTAAGTACGACGCGATCAAAAACGCGCAGGAATATTCCCGATTTATTCTTGAGGTGGAGGATAACCAGTATAACGACCTCTATGAACGCGGTGCGGTGGTCAGCCAGAAGCCCAAGGCGGGCACCAAGGTCAAGGAGAATTCGGTCGTGCGCCTCGTCATCTCAAACGGCACCAAGGTCGTGCTGATGCCCAATCTCATCGGTATGGAGGAGACCGAGGCCTATCAGGAGCTGGCGAACCTCGATCTCTCTTATCAAAAGGCCGAGGTGTTTTCTCAGCAGCCGGTTGGCACCGTTGTAGCGACCGACCCGGGCTTTGGCAGCGAGATTCCCGCCTCGACGATTGTCAAGGTGCAAATCAGCATGGGGCCTGAAAACAAGGTGGTCGAGGTGCCCGATCTGCGGGGTATGAATATCGACGCGGCCAGAGCGCTGCTGCAGCAGCTTGGGCTTGAGATTGGCGGCATCAGCTACGTCACGAGTGATAAGGCGCAAAATATTGTCATCTCGCAGGATCCCGCGCCGACCTCGCAGATTGCCACCGGCGCATTCGTCAATTTGAACGTATCGGGCGGTGAGAACCAGAAGAATCAGATTACGCTGCACATTTCGCTGCCGGGCGATGTGACCGACATCGTCAAGATGCAGGCCATGTTTGATGGCCGCATTCTGCGTGAGGAGCGATTGCAGCCTTCCACCGCGCTGTATTGGAAGCCGATGTTCGAGGGCGCGGGTGTGGCGAAGATCTTTATTCTCTATAACGACTTCCTGTACCAGACCTACGAGGTGAACTTCAACACCGGCAGCTATACGCTGACGGAAGATAATTCTGACATGCATCGTTAAAGAGGAGACTTTCATGCCACAGGGACGCATTATTCGGCAGACAGGCGGATTTTATTACGTTGACACCGGCGACGCGGTCATCGAGTGCCGGGCGCGTGGGCTGTTCCGTAAGCAGGGCATCACCCCGTTCGTAGGGGATATGGCCGAGGTGGAGCTCACCGATGGCGGCAAGGGCTTTGTCATCGGTCTTACGGCGCGTAAAAACAGTCTGATCCGCCCCCCGGTCGCGAATATTGACCGCCTGCTGCTGATTCTTTCGATCACCGATCCGGTGCCCAATCTTCTGGTTGTGGATAAAATGCTGGCCATCGCCGAATATAAGGGCATCGACGCCACCATTGTTGTGACCAAGGCCGACTTGGCGGATACCAATTCGCTGTGCGACCTCTACCGTTCGGTCGGCTACGAGGTGGTCTGCCTGAACAGCCTAGCCGATTCGCCGCAGGCGGTGGCCGGGCTTATCGAGGGTCGGCTTTGTGTGCTGGCCGGCAACACCGGCGTGGGCAAATCGACGCTTTTAAACGCGATTGACCCCGCGTTGGCGCTCAAAACCGGTGAGACGAGCCAAAAGCTCGGGCGCGGGCGGCATACAACCCGCGTCACCGAGCTGTTTGCGCTTTGTGGCGGTCTGATCGCCGACACACCGGGTTTTTCTTCGCTTGAGACGGCGCAGCTTGAGCTTATTAAAAAGGACGCGCTCGAGCTGTGCTTTCGCGAATTTGCGCCTTACTTAGGGCAATGCCGCTTCACCGGCTGCTCGCATACCAAAGAAAAGGGCTGTGCGGTGCTTTCAGCGGTGCAGTCGGGCGAGATTGCCGCATCCCGGCACGAAAGCTATCTTGCAATGTACGAAGAGGCCAGACAGATCAAGGACTGGGAGGTGTCAGCATGGCGCGCAGATGTGTGATTTTTTGCGCGGGAGAAGAGGGCGATATCGACTTCTCAGTTAGCCCTGAGGATTTTATCATCTGCTGTGACGCAGGCCTTGCGGCTGCAAAGCGTCGCGGCGTCACCCCCGATCTTCTGATCGGGGATTTTGATTCCTACCGCGAACCGCTGCCCGATTCAGTCGAGACGCTGCGTTTCCCGGTGGAGAAGGATGACACCGACAGCATGCTGGCGCTGCGCGAGGGGCTGCGGCGCGGTTACCGGCAGTTCGTGTTGCTCTTTGCGCTGGGCGGCAGGCTTGACCACACGCTTGCCAATTTGCAGGCGCTGGCCTTTTTAGACGACTTTGGGGCCAGCGGTATGCTGATCGGCCCCCGGGACCGGGTACAGCTCTTAAAAAACGGCGCACTTGACGTTCCGCGAAATAGCGCGTATACTTTTTCAATATTCGCCTATGCGGGCAAGGCGGTCGGGGTGACGTTAAAGGGGATGCAATATCCGCTGCACAATGCGGTAG
>JAEWBS010000015.1 GCA_023391005.1 Bacillota bacterium
CCATGCTGCTGCCCAATTTATTTATCGGCTGCCTCGACGCGCTCGAGCAGGCGGGGGCTCGGGTCGACAACGCTTCGTTCGCACTCGGGGCCAGCGTGACGCAGACGGTGTTTTGCGCCGAGCTGCCCGCCATCCGGCGGCAGGTTGTCAAAACCGGTGCGTCCGGTATCGGGCGCGCGCTCTGCGAGGCGATGGCGGTGCTGCTCGTCTCGGGCAACGTGGTGCGCATGCCCGCGCTCTTTAAAAGCGCGCGGCTATTGGCGCCCGGCATGGTGCTCGAAATGGGGTACGCCGGGGGCGTGCATCGGGGGGCGCTGTTTGTCATCGGCCTTGTGCTGCTCGCCGTCGCGTTACTGTCCGAAGGGTTGCTTAAGCGGCTGGATTCTTATGACGATGGCAATTAAAGCGATTGCTTAGCAGAGAACGCGCGCTTTACGCCGTTGTTATGGTGGGTGGATAGCGTATTTTCCTCATCTTTACCGAGGGGACGCCTGCGTCAATCTGCCTATTCCCAGTATGAACCGATGGTGGTGATAAATGTGTACAGACGCTTGACCGAGTGCATCCGCAGCCTGATTCTGCTCCTGTGCGGCGCAATCTGCCTCGGGCTGATGACCGCCGTGGCATTTTTGGTGCTGCGGTTCGGGGGGCAGGCGCTGGCGGAGCGGTTTGTCAACCTGCTGCAAGGGGAGACCGTCACGGTCGCCGGAACGGTGGGGCTGCTGCCACAAATCGTCAATACGGCGGTCATCTGCGGGTGTTCGCTGTTGCTGGCAATGCCCGCAGGCATTTTATGCGCGGTTTACCTGCTCTATTACGGCGGGGGCAGCCGCGCGGCCGGGACAATTGAAACGGTTCTCGGCGCGCTGCGGGCTGTTCCGTCGGCGGTGTACGGACTGTTCGGCTTTCTGGTGTTCTCACAGCTTATGCGGCTGCGCTATTCGGTGCTGTCCGGCGTTCTGACCATGGCGGTCATGCTGTTTGCGGTGGCGGCGGGTGCGGCGCACGCGGCCCTGTCCGCCGTCGATGATAAGCTCTCGTCGGCGGCGCTGGCGCTGGGGGCGACCAAGGCCGAAATGCTGCTGGATATCGTCTTTTCCGCCGCTAAAAGCGGGTTGGCGTCTGCGGCGGTGCTGTGCGTGGCCAAGACGGCGGGCGAATCAGCGGCGCTGCTGCTGACAGCGGGGGTGGGCAAGGCGGTGCCGTTGGACGGTTGGCTGCGTTATTTTACCTCGTCAGGGGCGACGCTGGCGGTGGGCCTCTACCAGTCGGTGCTCGAAGGTGATATTCCCGCCGCCTTTGCGTCGGCGCTGATATTGCTATTGTTCACGGGTCTTTGCAGCTTGTTTGCCTCGTATCTGACGGATAAAAAACAGAAAAGGGGAGGGAAATAAACGCCGTGGCGCTTGTTCTTGACACTCTGTCGCTCTGGCGGGGCGACAGGCAGATTCTAAAGGATATCTGCCTGCGGTTTTCATCCAACAGCGCCACGGCGCTGTTGGGACCTTCGGGCTGCGGTAAATCTACGCTGTTAAAAGCCATCAACCGCTTGCACGAGCAGGAGCACGACCTGCGCGTCACCGGTAGCATCAAGCTCGACGGCGAAGAACTGCTGGGCAGTCGGGTCGACCTGCCCGAGTTGCGCAGGCGGGTGGGCATGGTGTTTCAGACCCCTGCGCCGTTCCCGATGAGCATTGCGCAAAACGTGGCCTACGGCATCCGCCTGCACGAGCGGCTGCGTGAGGATGCTTTAAACGCACGGATTAAAGAGGCGTTGACGCGGGCGGCGCTCTGGGGGGAAGTGGTCGACCGGCTCGAGCACAGCGCGCTGTCCCTCTCGGGCGGGCAACAGCAACGGCTTTGCATCGCCCGCGCGCTGGCGGTGGGGCCGCGCGTGCTGCTGCTCGACGAGCCGACGAGCGCGTTAGACCCGCTTTCGACCCATAAAATTGAGCAGTTGATTACGCAGCTCAAGCGGGAGATCATCGTCGTGCTCGTGACGCATAATCCGGCGCAGGCGTTGCGCTGCTGCGATGACGCCGCCATTCTGACACACGGTCAGGTCTGCGAACAAGGCAAAGCGCGGCAGGTCATCGCCGCGCCGCAAAATAAAGAGGCGCGCCTATTTTTGCAGCAGCCGTGAGCCGGTACGATGAAATTTTATACGATACCGGCTTTTTAATAGAATATAAATTAGGCTGCGCGGCATTTTTGAACTGCGAAGCCCATTTTTTACCATTTAACTATACCTTGCCCGCACGGTGGTACGATGGAAGCGCCGCCGTGCCCTAAGAAGCCCCACAAACACAGGTGGCGCGCATAATCACGTAACAAAGTCTGGATGCGCGCCCACTAACGCAAGGGTGGGAAGGTAACGTTCTCACGTGGGGCATAAAATTACCATAACCGTATTCTTTAAGCCCCCTCAGGGGGAGGGAGTTCTGACCGCTCGCCTATATGGGCGCTCGCGGTCGAACGGCTGCGCTGATCGCAGCGGGCGGCATGAATGCCCGCTGCGGCTCCGCCGTTCCCCTTCGGTCCCCTGCGGGGGGCAGATTACAATATCAAGTGCAACAAAAAATAGACCTCAAGGCAGCCAAGGTGTAAAATGAAGTTACCACACACCATTAACACGGAGGCTACCATGAGATCATATGAACATTTTACACTGGATGAGCGGGAAAGTCTACGGATAAAACAAACAGAAGGAAAAAGTTTGCGGCAAATAGCACAAGAGCTTGATAGAAATGTCTCAAGCATTAGTCGGGAGCTAAAGCGCAATGGTAACAAGGATGGCACATATAACGCATGGCGGGGAGTCTCTCTATATCTATACCGCAGAAAAAATAGCCGCCGTCAGCTTCGTATAGAGACAGACGAAGCGCTCAGACACTTTGTTATAAAGGGACTCGATCAATATTGGTCCCCTGAAATTATCGCAGCAAAATGGAACGAAATATCTTCGCAGCATGTCAGTCACTCGACGATCTATGCTGTTTTAAAAAGGAAAGCGCTTACAGGATATACCGAAAGAAATCACTTGAGAAGGCGTGGCATCCCCCTGCTCAGGTCTTTTTCTCTTCCTGTTGCACTTGACTTGACAATCTGCCGCCCCCTCGGTCCCCTGCCGGAGCTAGAGGGTGGGGGTGGGGGCGTTCCTGCGCGTCAGCGCTAAACGACCTCTGCCGTTTAAGCATGGCTGTAATAACGTATAAAATTAGCGCGGGGCGAGCCGGTAAAGCAGCGTCCATTCCGGAAGACAAACAAGCCGCGAAAGAAGCGATGAACTTCTTTCGCGGCTTGTTTTTATAGCCTTTTAAGGCGCTATTGTATCGGGTCGTAGAGCACCCGGCCGTTTTTATCGAGAATGGTCGTATTGCCCCACCATTCCATCTGGCCAAAATCGGGTAGGGCCCCGTCAGCGCCGATGACATGGCGGTCGACGATGGTGCGGTAGGTCAGGCCATAGCCATCGGTGGCGACCACGGCGGTCTCGTAGGTGTGGTTGGGCTCAAAGGTAATCTCCAACGGGTAGTCAACCATCTGGGAGTACACCGGCGGGTCCAAAATCGGCTTTGCCTCCAGCTCATGAATAACCGTTCCGTTGTCGGTCGTGACAATTTTAAGTGATGTGATGGTTGTGTTTTGAGGCGCCTTCAGGTCGATCTGTATTCTGCCGTCGAGTGTGAATTTTCTGGCGTTGTGCTCAAAGCTGCTGCCGCCGGCATTCTGTGCGAACAGGGTGGGCAGCCGCTCTTCAAACGGTCGCAGGCCGGTGGCCACCTGCTGGCTGCGCTGAGTGCCCTCGGCGTCAAAGGTGACATAAACATCTAGAGTTGTGAACAGGCCGACCGGCAGAATACCGGTAAATTGCAGGCCGTCGCGGGTCATCTGTGTTGACGCGCCGTTGACGGTCAGTGTGGCTGTGGTGGTCGCGCTGGCTTCCTTAGGTATGGCTGAGACGGTCAGCGGGATGGTCAGACTTTCGGCATCGACCGCTCCGAACGCCCACGAAACATCCTCAAAAAGGCTTGCCTGCCGCTCTATTGTGTTCGAGACATCATAGCTGATGCCGCGTACCTCGCTGGATAGATGGCTGAACTGATTGGACATATTGCGCTGCAAATTTTCGATATTTTGTCCTAAGGCTATTGTGCGAAACCATAAAATAATGTTTAATAAAAGCATTACCCCCAGAAGGGTCGCGGTGAGATTCTTCTTCATCGTACGCTCCTCGTCATCATTCATTCTGTGTGGCGCGCTATCGGCCACAAAGTCGCTCTGTTGCTATTTTAGCACATCCCGGCGGCTTTTGCACGGAAAAAGCGGCCCAGTGAAGAGCCGCCCTTTCCGAATGTAAGAGGAGGTATTATTTAATGCAGGCCGCACCCGCGGACATGGCCCGGATATTGATGTCGATAAGCTTTTCTTTGGGACCGTGGAAAATGTGCCGCAGCATGTCGTAGACCGTCTCGACCCTCAGCGCGTGTGTCGCCTCAAGATACGCCCCCAGCATGGCCATATTGGCTACCTTGGCGTTGCCGAGGTCGGAGGCGATCTCGACGCAGGGGATGCCATAAGCCCTGACATCGTCGCGTGCGGGGCGTATATCCACAATCGAACTGTTGAGGAGAATGACGCCGCCGGGCTGTACCATGGGCTCAAACTTTAAGAGGGAGGGCTTGTTCATCGCGATCAGCTCGGTGGGGTTGAGCACGACCGGCGAGCCGACCGGCTTATCCGAGAGCACGACGCAGCAGTTGGCCGTGCCGCCGCGCATCTCCGGCCCGTAAGAGGGTAGCCACGACACATGCAGCCCCTCGGCGAGGCCCGCTTCGGTAATGGTCTTGCCGATCGCCATAACGCCCTGCCCGCCAAAACCCGCGATGATAATTTCTCTCGTCATACCGCGACCACCTCCCGGATATCCCGGACCACACCGAGCGGGTAGACGGGCAGCATATTTTCCTGTAACCACTGAATCGCCTCAAGCGGTGTTTTGCCCCAGTTGGTCGGACAGGCCGCCAGCACCTCGACAAAGGTGAAGCCCGCGTTTTGCATTTGTAGCTCAAAGGCGGTCTTGATCGCCTTCTTGGCTCTGTTTAAATTCGGGATCGTATCGACCGCCACGCGGGCGACATAGGCCGCGCCGTCGAGCGTGCCGAGCAGCTCGCTCATGCGTATCGGCGCGCCGCAGTGCGTTTTGTCACGCCCGAGCGGCGCGGTGGTCGCCCGCTGCCCGATCAGCGTGGTCGGGGCCATTTGGCCGCCGGTCATGCCGTAGATGGCGTTGTTGATAAAAATAGTCGTAAACTTCTCGCCGCGCGCCGCCGCGTGGACAATTTCGGCCATGCCGATCGACGCGAGATCACCATCCCCCTGATAGGTGAAGACCGCCGCCTCAGGCAGCACGCGCTTGATGCCGGTCGCGACCGCCGGGGCGCGACCGTGTGCCGCTTCCTGCATGTCGCAGGCAAAATAGTCATAGGCAAAAACCGAGCAGCCCACCGGGCTGACCCCTACCGCTTTTTCGGTCAAGCCCAGCTCTTCCAGAACCTCGGCGATCAGCTTGTGCACAATGCCGTGGGAGCATCCCGGGCAGTAGTGCAGCTCCTTGTCGGTCAGCGCTTTGGACTTTTCATAGATGATGGCCATGCCGTTCACCTCCCCAGCGCCGCTTTGGCGGCGGCCGCAATCTCATGCTGTGTGGGTATCATACCGCCTGACCGGCCGCAGAACGCGACCGGCTTTTGGCCCAGCGCCGCGTAGCGGACGTCCTCTAGCATCTGGCCCATGCTCATCTCGACGCAGAGCACCGCCTTGACCGACGGACGCGCGATCGCCGCGCGAAGCGCCGTCTCAGGAAACGGCCAGAGCGTGATGGGCCGAAACAGCCCTGCTTTAATGCCCTCCTGCGCCAGCAAATCGGCAGCGCTCATCGCGATGCGCGACGGCGTGCCGTAGGCCACGAGCAAAAGCTCGGCGTCTTCAGTATTGGTTTCTTCATAACGCAGCTCGTTCTTAGCGATTTCCTGAAACTTTTCATCGAGACGCCGGTTGTGCAGTTCGCACGCTGCCGGGTCGATGAACAGCGAGTTGACAATATTGTGGGGGCGCCGCCCCTTGGTGCCGGTTGTGGCCCAGACCTTAGCGGGCAGCGCTTTTTCGCCTCGCTCTCGCCATTCAATCGGCTCCATCATCTGGCCGATCATGCCGTCGGCCAAGAGCATGACGGGGTTGCGGTAGCGGTCGGCCAAATCAAACGCGTCCTGCGTGAGATCAACCGCCTCCTGAATTGTGTTCGGCGCTAAAACCAGTGTGCGGTAGTCGCCGTTGCCGCCGCCGCGTGTGGCCTGAAAATAGTCGCCCTGCGCGGGCTGAATCGTACCAAGCCCCGGGCCGCCGCGCATGACGTTGACGATGACGGCGGGCAGCTCGGCCCCGACCATGTAGGTAATGCCCTCTTGCTTTAAGCTGATGCCGGGCGACGAGGAGGAGGTCATGACCCGTGCGCCAGCACCTGCCGCGCCGTACACCATGTTGATGGCGGCCAGCTCCGACTCGCTTTGGAGAAAACAGCCGCCCACCTGCGGCAGCCGCATCGACATGTACTCGGGAATCTCATTCTGCGGCGTGATGGGATATCCGAAAAAATAGCGGCAGCCCGCGCGCACCGCAGCTTCCGCGATGGCCTCGTTGCCCTTCCAGAGTTCCATTGCCATAGCTTTTTCCCCCAATCAGACTTTTTCAACGGTGATGACCGAATCCGGACAGATTTTTGCGCAGCTTGCGCAGGCGATGCACAGCGAAAGATCGGTCACGGTGGCGGGATGATACCCCTTGCGGTTGGTCACAGCGTCGTCGATGGCGACGATGTGACGCGGACACACGGCGGTACACAGCGCGCAGCCCTTGCAGAGCTCCTGCGCAAAGGTGATTTTCGCGGCCATAGCATCTGTTCCTCCCATTCTATTGAGATAACCTCAAAGCACGAAAACCGTTCCGTGCTAAAACGCTTGCTTTAAGCCTCCCAGGGCTTTTTCATCCAGATATCGATCGGGAACAGCGCACCCTCAAGCCCTTCGGTGACGCTGTCCTTTTGCAGCACAGCCCGAGGGATGACGTTGCAGACCAGCGGCAGGCCGGTCATTTGGCAGAGCCGTACCGACAGCGCGTTGCCTCGGCGCACCTCATCGAGGGTGGTCTGACCGCAGAGATGGGTGTTGTTGACAATGCCGCTGACCTTTAAGCGGCTGGCCTGCTCAATGCGGTGCAGATAGTTCAGTGCCTGATCGGGCGTGCCGGTTTGCGGGCGGTTGGCGTTTACGACGAGCCAGAGGTCATAATCGGTTTTCTCAAACTCGGGCTGGTAGCGCGACAGCACCCGCGCGCCCACGTCGTCGCCGCCGACATCAACGATATAACTGCCCGCATTGTCAAAAAACATACGCGCGACCTCGGACGGCAGCGCGGGGACATCGGCGCTGCGGCAGGCGGCAGCTTGGGCAATCAGCGTGACGCCGCTCTGCAAAAGCTGCGCCTCACGCTCGCGCGAGCAGAAATAGGGGTTGACAATATCGAGATCCACTATCGAAACCCGTTTGCCGGCATCCGCCAGCCAAAAGGCGAAATTGACCGCAAATTCGGTTTTTCCGCTGCCATAGTGCCCCGAAATAACGGTGATACGCTTGAGGGTAGACAGCATGGCGCACCTCGTTTCTCGCATTCTGGTTGTCTGATGTCAGCGTAATCCTTTTTTAGGTAAAAGTCAATGTTTTTGAGCAAAATCGCTCTATTGTTTAAAGACAAGCATCTGAATTTAGTGATAATATGCCAATGCCTTCGTTGACAATCTTATGATATAGGTATAAAATTTAGACAAGTTTTTGCAAATAAAAAAGAACGGTCATTCATCGGCCGATGAAATGGAGATCAGTGCCATGCGTGTTAAAACCAGCCTGTCCGAAAGGATTTCAGACGCCATCTATGAGCAGATTGTGACGCTAAAAAAATATGCGCCGGGCGACAAGCTGCCTAACGAAAATGAGCTGTCGGCGGAGTTTGGCGTCAGCCGCGCCACGCTGCGCGAGGCGATACGCGCGCTGGTGACGCAGGGGGTGCTCGAGGTTTCGCATGGGCGGGGTACCTTTGTGTCCAAAGAGGTCAAGCACTACCGGGACATTCAGTTTGGCGATCTGGGCAAGCTGCGCATGAAGCTTATCGACCTGTTCGAGCTGCGGCGCGTCGTCGAGACCGAGGCGGTCGCCATGGCCTGCGAGCGCGCCAGCGACGACGAGATTGAGGAGATTCTCCGCTGGGGCCAGCAGGTGGCCCAATGCATCACCGAGCGGGCCGGACGCACCCCCGCCGACGAGCAGTTTCATCACGCCATTGCCGCCGCGTCGCACAACGAGTTCATGGTGCACCTTGTGCCGATGATCTACCGCGCGGTCAGCGACACGCTGGTGCGCATGGGCACCGACGAGCTGTTCGCCAAAAACACGCTGCAAGATCACGCGCTGATTATGGAGGCACTCTCCCACCGCGACGCCATGATGGCGCGCAATGCCATGGCTATCCATATGAGCCACGCCATCCAGTCGCTGAAGGCGGGGGACGATTCCGACAGAGTTGTCTGATATAGCGCTCCCGCTGAAAAATGTCGGCTTTGTCGGCCGCTTGCTTGTCCTACGCCTTTTATGGACCGGTTGATCTGAAAATAGGCTTGTTTGAGCAGCTTGCTTTGTGTCTCGCCCTGTTGCTTTTCTGTCCTAAGCGCGTATAAAATACCTGTACGAATCTGACGCCTGTTTTTAAATCGTTTACTATGTCGGCGGCCCGGATCGTCCCTTAAATCAAAAAGCACCCCGCGGTACCAGCGCAATTTGCGCCGTATCGCGGGGTGTTTGTCGCTTTGCAATAGGGGCTTTAGCTTAGACCGCCATCTCGTGCGGCCTTTTTAGCAGCCTTTTTCTCTAACCGCAGCTGCTTTTTTTGCAGCCGCTCCTGCTTGTCAAACAGCAGGTAGAACGAGGGGATAAGCAGCAGCGTCAACGCAGTCGAGGTGATCATGCCGCCGATGATGACCAGCGCAAGGCCGCGCATCAGCGCCGCGTTGCCGCCGATGCCGATGGCCATGGGCAGCATGCCCAGCACGGTGGTCAGCGTGGTCATGAAAATCGGGCGCATACGCAGCATGCCGGAGGTGAGCAGCGCATCCTCGGCAGAAAGGTTGCGCTCGGAACGGATATTGTTCGCGGTGTCGATGAGCAGAATGCCGTTGTTGACGACGATGCCCGATAGCATGAGGAAGCCGAGCAGCGACGGCATGCTGATGGTGCTGTTAAAGGCGAACAGCCCTAAGAACGAGCCGATCAGCGCGAACGGAACCGAGATCATGACCACAATCGAGAAGAGCGGCGATTCAAACTGCATGGCCATGACCATGAACACCAGCAGCACAGCGGTGGCAATCGCCTGCAGCAGGACGGTAAACTCCTCCATCATGCGTTCCGAGTCGGTGGTGTCGGTCAACTCAACGCCGTTGGGCAGCGTCAACCCCTCGGCCTGTGCCTTGAGTGTCTTAGCCAGAGTTTTGGGCGCGTCGGAGGCCGGCTGGCCCTTTACCGTGATGATATAGCGGCCATTCTGGCGCGAAATACTCAACGGGCTGTTGGAATATTCAATCGTGGCGATGTCGAACATCGGCACCGACATGCCGGCCGCATTGGTTAGGGTAAGCGAAGAAAGGTCGCTCACCGTCTTAAAGCTGTCGGCGGGGTATTCCACCCGGACCTCATATTCGCGGCCGTTATTTGTGATATCGCAGGCCTTCGACCCCTGCATGACGCTGTAAATCTCGCCCATGACCTGCTTGGGCACCAGACCGCGCGCGCTGGCCTTGACCGGGTCGATCTTAATCTCGGCCTGCGGGTTACCGGTGCCGACAGTTGAGCTGACGCGCAGAATATTCGGGTTCTGCCGCATCATTTCCTCAAGCTGCAACGCGCCCTGTTGCAGGCTTTCGTAATCGGTCGACTGCACGTACAGCGCAATGTCGCTGCCGCCGGTCATCTGGGCGGTCTGGCTTGAGGAGGAGATGCTGATATCGCAATCGACGGGGTTAATCGTCTGACCGCGCCACTGGTCCACGAGATCTTTCGTGCGGGTGCCGCGGTTTTTCTTTAAGTACGCGGTAATCGAGGCGTCGGAGCTGTTGCCCATCAGCGTAGACATCGCCGAACCGCCCGCCGTCATGGAATAATGGTCGACATCGGGATGGGCTTTGACCATCTCTTCAAGCGGGGCCAACAGAGCGCCGACCCGGTCAAGGTTCGTGCCGGGGCGCACATCAAGCGCAATCGTAATGATGCCGTCGTCGGTCTCGGGCAGCAGCTCCATGCCGATAAACGGCACTAGTACCACCGACGCGACCAAAAGCACCACCGCGATCAACACGACCGTCTTTTTGCGGCGGAAGGTCTTAGGCAAAAAGGTGGCGTACGCAGCCGAGAGCTTATCCATCAGCCGCATCATAAAGCCCTGATCCTTCTCCACCGGCTTTAAGCGGTAAAACACCAGCGGCACAACGGTGAGCGCCGCGATGAGCGAGGCGATGAGCGAGAACACAATTGTAAAGCACAGCTGGCCAAACAATTGCCCCGACAAGCCCTTGATAAACGCAATGGGCAAAAACACGACGACCGTTGTGGCGGTTGAAGCGATAATGGAGCTTGCAACCACCTTTGTGCCCTCTATAGCGGCCTTGTGGTAAGAATCGGTTCCGGTCTTGAGTCTAAAGCAGCTTTCGATAACGACGATGGAGTTATCGACCATCATGCCGACGCCGATGACCAGACCGCCCAGTGAGAGCATGTTAAACGAGAAGCCCATCGCGCTCATGGCCAGCATGGTGACCAGCAGTGAAAGGGGTATCGAAGAGCCGACAATCAGCGAAGCGCGCCAGTCGCCCAAAAAGATAAACAGCACGACCATTGCGAGCACGACGCCGAGCAGCAGCGTCTCAACAACCGAGATGATCGCCGAGACAATGCGTTCGCTCGTGTCGTCGACAATCTCAATTTTAATGCCCCGGTTTGAGTGGTTGATTTCTTCAACAACCTTCTTGACCGATTGGGCCATCGCGACGGTTGAAGCGCTCTGGCGCTTGGTGACGCTGAGCGTCACGTTTTCAAGGCCGTTGTAATAGCTCAACGAATCCTGATCTTTTTTTGCCTGATAAACGTTGGCGACATCCGACAGATGAATAATGTCGCCGCTTTGGAGCGTAATTGGCAGGTGGCGCAGCGCCTCGGCGGTGTTATAGCTGACGCCGCCGCGCAGTATCAGGTCAAGATTGCCCTGCTCGATGCTGCCGGCGGGCAAAGAGAAGTCGGCTGCGCCCACAATGTTGGCAAGGCTGCCCATCGTCAGCTTATACTGCGCCAACTTTTCGCGCTTGAGCTCGATTTTGATATAATCCTCCGCGCCGCCTGCAACCTCAACCGAGGCGACGCCGCTGAGCTTTTCAATCTCGGGCTGAATTTCTTCCTCAATATAATATTTGAGGTCGACGTCGCCGGTAGCCACCGCCGAAAGCGTAATGACCGGCATCATGTCCATGTTCATTTCGAACACGATGGGGTCCTGCGCGTCATCCGGCAACATATTGCGGTACATATCGATGTTATTTTTCAGGTCGGAATGCGCTTGTTCCATGTTTGTGCCATATTCCAGCTCGAGAAAAACCGCTGAAGCGTTTTCCATCGACATCGATTCGATGTTTTTGATGCCGCTTAGCGTGGCCGAGGCGTCCTCAATGTGAGAGGTCACCTGATTTTCAACGTCCTGAGGGGACGCGCCGGGATAGATGGTGTAGATGATCAGCATCGGCATCTCAATGTCGGGCATCAATTCGAGCGGGGTCGAAAAGATGGTGCTTGAGCCGAAGATCAGCAGTGCCAGCACGAGGATAACGACCGAAACCGGACGCTTTAAAGCTAATTTTGTTAAACCGGTCACCTGTCAAACCTCCTCGCTGACTTCAACCGCCGCGCCGTCAGCCAGATTGGGGTTCCATGTGATGATGATCTGTGCGGTATCGTCGAGTCCGGAAATAACCTCGGCGTTGTCGCCCGAGATGATGCCGATCACAACGGGGGTCTTGACGGCAACATTGTCGGTCACAGTGTAGACGTAGCCCGCACCGTTATCGTAATAGACGGCCGAAAGCGGAATGATCAGGCTATCCTGCGCTTTGGCTGTGACGGCGGTCAGCTTGACCGAAACACCCGAGAGCATATTTCCCCCCTCGTGCAGGCGGGCCTTGACAGGGAACAGGCCGCTTACGGCGTCGATCATGGTGCCGATCTCAGTGATGGTGGCCGAATAGCGCTGCTGTCCGTATTCCACCGTCACCTCGTCGCCGAGGC
>JAEWBS010000047.1 GCA_023391005.1 Bacillota bacterium
AATTCCTCCTCAGAGGCGGCGAGAATCGCCTTTTTGGTCTTAAAATGCGCAAATAGCGCGCGCGCACGAACCTCGCCGATACCCGCCACCTTGGTTAGCGACAGCTCGAATGCCGTTTTTTTATGCACCTTACGCGCATAGTTTATGGCAAAACGGTGCGTTTCATCCTGAATGGCGGTCACAAGCGTAAAAACACTGCGGTGAGAGGCAATGCCGATCTCGCCGCCCTGCGACGAAATGGCGCGGGTACGGTGCCGGTCGTCCTTGACCATGCCGAAAACCGGGATATCAAGCGGGAGTGCCTCGAGCACGCCTTTGGCGGTCGAAACATGACCCCGGCCGCCGTCGATGAGCAGCAGGTCGGGCAGGCGGTTGAAAAAACCGCCGTCCGGCTCCTGCGCCAGATACCGCGCGAAGCGGCGATTAAGCATCTGCGCCATGCTGGCGTAGTCGTCGGGACCGACGATGTCCTTGATCGAAAAATGCTTATAGGCGGCCTTCTGCGGTCGCCCGTTCTCAAACACAACCATCGAACCGACGATCACGTCGCTGCCGATGTTTGAAATATCGTAGGATTCGATCCAGACCGGCGGCTTGGGCAGCCCTAAGAGCTTTGCCAGCTCGTCGAGCGCGGCCAGCTCGCGTCCGGTGCGCCCGCTGCTGCGTAATGACAGCTGCTCGGCGGCGTTGAGCCGCGCCATTTCGACAAGCTTGACCAGATCGCCGCGCTGCGGCTGCACAATCGCGACCTTTTTCTTTAAGCGCTGCGACAAAAGCTGCTCGATGAGCGCTTTGTCAGTCAAATCGCCATCCACCGTCAATTGCGCGGGCAGCTCGTGCAGCGGGTCGGAGTAATAGCGCGAGATGAATTCACCCCGTGCGTCCTCGACCGATGAGACATCGGGAAACAGAAAGTCGAGCTTATCGACGAGCCGCTGCCCCCTGAATTTAATCAGCGATAATGACAGATCGTCCCCCGCCTGCACAAAGGCCATCACGTCCTGATCGGCGACGTTGGTGTAGACGACCCGCTGCCGGTCGGCAAAACGCGCGATGGCGCGCAGCCGGTCGCGGTATTTGGCCGCCTTTTCAAACTCGAGATTTTCGGCGGCCTGTTCCATCTGCTCGTTAAGAACGCGCTGCGCCTCGGCGCTGCCGCCCTTGATGTACTCGATCGCCTGCCGCATAATCTCGGCGTATTCCACCGATGAAATACCGCCCCGACACACGCCCATGCACTGCTTGAGGTGGTAGTTAAGGCAGGGCCGCCCTTTTTTGATATCACGCGGGAACTGCCGCGCGCAGGTCGGCAGGCCGAACGCCTTGTTCGCTTCATCGGCGGTATTTTTGACCACCCACGCCGACATGTACGGCCCGATATAAACGGCGCCGTCGTCCGCCTTCTGCTTGACCTCGGTGATACGCGGGTAATCCCCCTTGTCAATGCGCAGATAGCTGTAGCCCTTATCGTCCTTGAGCAGGATGTTGTATTTGGGCGTATGTTGCTTGATCAGACTGCACTCGAGCACCAGCGCCTCAAATTCGCTGGCGGTGACAATCGTTTCAAAGTCCTGCACCTGCAGGACCATTGCCAGCACCTTGGGCAGATGCTTATCGAGCGCACGAAAATAGCTTGAAACACGGTTTTTTAAGTTTTTGGCCTTACCGACATAAATAATCTCGCCGGTCTTGCTGCGCATCAGATAAACACCCGGTTCGCTGGTGAGCGAACGGGATTTTTGATGCAGCGCCCGAATTCTTTCTTCCGACATAAGTCTTCCCCCATCGCCACCACGCGACAAAAACATGTGCCGCGAATTAAAAGCGGCGTGCCGCCCCCAGTGGGGGAGCAGCACACCGCCTCGCCAAAAGTTCTAATCTTAGAATTGCTCGGTAAAGCCGGTCTCAACAAGCTTTGCCAAGCCGTCAACAGCGGCCTGCTCGTCAGCGCCATCCGCAATGATACGTATAGAAGAGCCCCCGACGATGCCCAGAGAAAGTACACCTAAAAGACTCTTGGCATTCACACGCCGTTCATCCTTCTCAACCCAAATGGACGCTTTGAACTCATTGGCTTTCTGGATGAAAAAAGTAGCGGGACGGGCATGCAGACCGATCTGATTCTGCACATTAACTTCCTTCATATACATAATACATATCTCCTATCATCGATGATTTAAAACAATGATTCACATAGTCGATTCGTTCCATCATCATTATACGGGTATTGTGGCACGACGTCAATCACGCAGAAGGCAATTACACATCATCTGGCAAATTTTCTACACCTACGCAATAAATAGGCCAATACAGCCAAAACGTTTGTGCCATTTCACTAAGTATTTTTCAACATCATTATCAAATTATGCACGACCGGCCCCAACATTGCGGGTAAAAGATTTGCGGTTCTAACTTTTGTCGATCCCAGCATATTGGTGCCGATCAGCAGCACGATGCAGTAGCCCACCATGCAAATCTGGTTGAGCAGCGCCGTACCGTCTAAAGCCGGGGCCAGCAGCCCAGCGCACAGCGTGATCAGCCCCTGATACGCGAGCACCGCGACGGCCGAAAACAGTACGCCGTACCCAAGCGCCGCCGCAAGCACAATCGACGTGATGCCGTCGAGCGTCGCCTTGACAAACAGAATGCTGCTGTCGTGGTTGAGCCCGTCGGAAATAGCGCCGACAATCGCCATAGCGCCGATGCAAAACAGCATCGAGGCCGACACAAACCCTTTGGCAAACCCCTGTGCGCCCAGCTTGTGCTCAATGGCCAGCCCGCCTGCGTTGAGCTTGTCCTCAATGCAAATAAGCTCGCCAATAATGCCGCCCGCTGCCAGACTCAGCACAAGCAGAATGCCCCCCTCATATGAGAGCAGCCCCGTGGCGGTGTCGGCGGTGATCATCGCACAGATGACGCCGTTTAAGCCCAATATCGCGACGCCGGTTCCGACAAACTTCAGAGCATTCTCTTCAATGCGTTTCGGCAAACCCTTTTTAAATAGCAGACCAATGGCCCCGCCCGCCGCGATGGCCACCGCATTGACAATCGTTCCGGTCATACCTTAAGACTCCCCTTCTTTAGCGTGCTTGTCCAGCAGCTTTCGATCCTGTTTGGTCAGCTCGACCCGCTCATATAAATCGGGGCGGCGCGCCTCGGTCAGGCGCAGCGACTGCACCCGCCGCCAGCCCGCGATATTCGCATGGTGCCCTGAAAGCAGCACCTCGGGCACCGTCCTGCCGCGCCACTCGGGCGGGCGGGTGTACTGCGGATATTCAAGCAGACCGTTGTAGTGGCTCTCTTCGGTGTAGCACTCGGCGTCGGAGAGCACGCCCTCGCAGAGCCGCCCCACCGCGTCGGTGACAACAAGCGCGGCCAGCTCGCCCCCGGTCAGCACATAGTCGCCGACCGACAGCTCTTCGTCCACGCATTCCTCTATAAACCGCTCGTCGACGCCCTCGTAATGCCCGCATATCAAGAGCAGCGCGGGCTTTTTCGCGTACTCGATCGCCTTTTGCTGATTAAAAACGCGCCCCTTGGGCGAGAGGTAGACGACGTAGGGGCGTTCGCCGGTCTGGTGCCGCTGCCCGAACGCCTCGCAGCAGCGCGCCAGCGGCTCGGCCTCGAGCACCATGCCCATGCCCCCGCCGTAGGGGGTATCATCGACACGGTGAAAGCGGTCGTCGGAATAGTCGCGGATATTGACGCAGGAGATGTCCAGCTTGCCCGCGCGCCGCGCCCGCCCGATGATGCTTTCATCCAGCACCCGCTCACACATCTCAGGGAACAGCGTTGCGATCTCAATCTTCATCGTCAAACAACCCCTTGAGCGGACGGATACGCATCATTCCAGCATCGGTATCGGTGGAAATGACGACCTGCGGAATGGCGGGTATCAACCGCACGCTGTCGTCCGGAAAGGTGATATGGTAGACATCGTTGGCCCCTGTCTCGGTGATATCTGAAAGCGTGCCGTAGGTGTGGCCGTCGTCGGCGTCGACAACGGTGAGGCCAATCATGTCCTGAATAAAGTGCTGACCCTCGGCCAGTGGAATATCGTCGCGGTGCGCCCATAAGACTTTGCCGCGCAGCAGCTGCGCCTGCTCAATGCTGTCGATACCCTTGAGCTTTAAGAGCGCCATATTTTTATGAACGCGGCCGCGCTCGACCTCCAGCGGACTTTTGCCGCCGTCAAGATACAGCGTCGCGATTTGGGCCAGCTCCTCGGGCGCGTCGCACCAGGGCTGTACCTTGATCTCGCCCAAAACGCCGTGGGTCGTGACCATCTTGCCGCATTCAAGATATTGCTTTTTCATTCGTTGTTCTCCTCAGTTTGGCGGATCGGTTTAAACGCCGCCTATCGGCGTGTGCAGATTAAAGCTTGTGGGGATCGGGACAAAGCCCCGCGTTTTTATCGTTAAAAAGCGCAGGAGAGGGAGCAAAAACAGTCCGGGGGCTATTTTTGCGTGGGAGAACCCTCGCAAGGGGCCCCCACGCCGCGTTAGCGGCATCGGTGCCTTTACGTTATAAATCCTGCTTTTGCTCTGTATGGCAAAAAAACGGCATCCCACTCTTAGCAGATGGTTAAAAGGAGTGCCCCTAAATGCACGGGATGCATTTGGAGACACTCCCTTTTCGTTTTTTAAAACCGAAAAAAGTCAGTCGATTTCGACGACGGCCTTTTCGCCGGTTCTGCCGCAAGCGGAGCGAACCACAGTACGAATCGCCTTGGCGATGCGCCCCTGCTTGCCGATGACGCGTCCCATGTCCTCCGCCCCAACATGC
>JAEWBS010000069.1 GCA_023391005.1 Bacillota bacterium
ATGCAAACAGCCTCACGAAAGACATTTGCCGCGCGTCCGGCAAGGTTGTCGTTGGCGTTTCTTGTTGCCATACAAATCCTCCTGTTCGATATATCAGATTGTACTCACTATATAGTATGAGTAAAACACTTTTTTGTGACGTTTGGCCGCCGTACAATTGATGTCAGCGGGCCAAGATCGATGAAAAGTTAAATGCAACGCGTGAATAGCGAAGATGCGCCGCACGCGGCGCGGCCGGAACTGGGGGCGGGCGTGCCGCGCCAAGGCGGCAGGCGGATATTTTTTAATAAAAAACGGCGTGTAGGCGCGTATGTAGCCCTTACATATTATATTATGCGGGAAATGGCGGGAGGATAGCACCGACGCCCGTATGATGTAAAAAAGCCACCCCGGTAAAACGGGGTGGCGCCAGTTTGCCGAAAAAACACCGATGTTTTGGCAGCCGTGCTCAAACGGCAAAACGGCCGTTGCTGTTTTATAATGGCCATCAGGGAAAATGCAGCTATCGCGTTATCAATTGCCTAAAGGCCCCGCCGCATTTAATGCGGCGAAGCCTTTAGGCAATTTTTACAAAGCTATTCGTTGCAGGGCAGCAGCTCGAGCAGACGGCGCACCGCGCCGGTGGGGAAATCTGACGCCGGGGGCGTATCGAGCAGCGACTGCAAGAAATCGCGGGCGTTTTGGCTCTGCGGCAGCATATAGCCCGCCTCGCGCAGCAGGTCCTCGGACATCAAGCGATTGGACTTTGCAACCGCCTCGGCGAGCTGCCGCACAACAGGGCTTTGGGACTGCGCGCTAAGCTGCCGGGCGATCTTCTCCTGTTTGGTTTTACTCCGGGCAAGGGCGCGCAGCGCGGCGGTGACACGTATGCCCTTGAGCTGCTGCGGTGGGAGGGTCAGCGGTACCATCGAGATGGCACCCGAGGGGCAGGCGTCGACGCAGGCGCCGCAGCCGATGCAGACGGCGCGGTCGATAACGCTGTTTTCGGTGTCCGACGCACCGGTTGGGCAGACGTAAAGGCACAGGCAATCCTTGGTGCACAGGCGCAGATTTCTGACGGCGATTTTAATGCTACTCATGGCTTACCTCCTCTCAATTTTGGTGATCTTCCAGCTTGGCACCTTGCAGACGGGGCAGAGCTCAGGCGGCGCATTCCCGACGTAGACAAAGCCGCAGATCTCGCAGACATAGACGTTGGTTGACGCGATAAAGCCCTCGCCCTCGGCTTCATAACGCGCGAGCAGCGCGTTAATGATGCGCGTAACCTTTTCGCTCCAGACCAGTGCGCGCAGGGCGCCGCGATCCGGCTTCTGAGATGCCGCCGCGTCGGCAGCGGAAAAGCCGCTTTCAAGGTCCTGCTGCACGAGGGCGTGCAGCGCGGCAAAATCGCTTTCGTGCTCGGCGGGGGTTCTAGCTTTGAAAAAGTCGGCCAGTTGGGTGAAAAGCGCCGATTCTTCGGCTAAGTATTGCTTCTCGCAGCCGCGCGCGAGGTTGGAGCATAACGCCGACAGCTCGCCGGCCGTCAGCTCGCGCAGCGGCTCGGCGTATGGATGCGCTTGGGCAGCGGGGGCTACGGCCTTTGGCGCGGCGGCCTGCACCTCGCGCTGCTGCGGCTCGAACACCGATTTGGGCGCACCGCAGATGGGGCAGACCCAGTCGCCGGGAATATCCTCCCACTTGGTGCCGGGGGCGATGCCGACGTCCGGCGCACCGGTCGATTCGCCGTAGGTGAAGCCGCAGACGGCGCAGGCATAGGTTTTTTTGGCGGGCGGTACGGGCTGGGGTGCGGGCGCGGATTCTTCCCCGCGTTCAAAGAGCGCTTTGGGTGCGCCGCACAGCGGACATCGCCAATCGTCGGGTAAATCTTCCCACCGGGTACCGGGGGCGATGCCGGCGTCAGGCATTCCGACAGCTTCGTCGTAGGTAAAGCCGCAGACGGTGCAAATGTATTTGCTCATGTTATGACCTCCTTCATTAGATTAAAAGTTTTGGTCAAGCTTTTTCAAAGCTTGTGGGTTCGGGGCAAAGCCCGCATGCTTCGTGCTTAGTCGAAAAAAGCGCAGGAGAGGGAGCAAAAACAGTCCGGGGGACTGTTTTTGCGTGGGAGAATCCCGCAAGGGGGTTCTCCCGATGCCGCGGTTGAGCGGCATTCGCGCTTTTAACGTTTAACTTTTTGTGCCGTGGCATTAAAGGTATCGCGTGCATTTTTACTCTTGGCAACGCGCTACAACGCAGCGGCGGGTTGTTACGCCCTTCTCGGCATTCACCATAAATAGCCGACGTTGTGTTGCGCCGACGCGCAGGAACGGCCCCCACCTTCGGCGATTGCATGTTCTGCGGAACATGCGGGCATCTTCACTGCGTTACAGAGGCGAAGCGCTTCGCGGGCGGGGGACGCTGTTCCCCCGCGCCCCCCTGATCTCCGGTGGGATTTTGGAACAACGGGGGCGCTTAAAGAATACGGTTCTTGACTATATGCCCCACGTGAGGATGTTGCCTACCCACGCACTGTTAGTGGGCGCGCATCCAGATTTGTTAGGTGATGATGCGCACCAATTGCATTTGTGGGACCGGGACTTCTTAGGGCACGGCGGCGCTCCCATCGCGCCGCCGTGCGGGTGGGGTTATTGTGCGGGGTATAGGGGCAGGCTCATGTGCTCCTCGGCAACGGGCATAAATAGACGACGTTTATTGCTGTGCAGGGCATACAAAGTCTACAGAGCTTTACCGCATAAAGACCTCAGGTTGAGGCGCTTCATGAATGGACCCTGTGGGCCCCTCGCCGTTTTATGCGCGGCGCGCCGTGCGGCGCGATTCATTAAGCACCGCCATACGGTGGCGGATGCTTTTTCGCGCATCGAGGGTCGCTTTTATAAAGCGGCAACACCTGTTTTGCGCGCTCTATAACGCATGCCCGGCGCGTCTGCCTGTTGTGCAGACGCAAAGCATGCGTCGATTCAGATGGCGCGCATGGCGCGACGCCATTTTCACTCTTCACTTAAAAAAGCCACCGCAGGCGGCGCATAATGATTGCGCTGCCTGCGGTGGGGGAATGCGGCAGCCGCAGAGGGCTTTAAGCCTCGAGCTCGAACTCGCTCTTGCCGACGCCGCAGTCGGGGCAGACCCAATCCTCGGGGACATCCTCCCACTTGGTGCCGGGCGCGACGCCGTTGTCGGGATCGCCGGCAGCCTCGTCATAAACATAGCCACAAACTGTACAGACATATTTTTTCATTTTTGGTACCTGCCTTTCGATTTTTAATGCGGGATGCAAATATAAAAACCACGAAGCGGCCAAGGGCGTTCCCGCGGCCGCGCGGGGTTTTTGACGCACGGAGAGACTGGTGAAAAGTGGCGGCGCATTTTACATCGTGACGCGCGCTGTACCGGTGTGGCGTCAAGCGGCGTTATGCGGCCACATTTCAAACTCGCATTCACGAAACGGAATAGCTACTCTTTAACCATCACGCAAAAACTTGTCCATATCATACCACAATTCAAGTCAAATTTGCTGTGACTGAATCACAATTTATGATAAAAATTATTGAGAATATTCCATATATCAGCGTGTACAGGCAATGATTTACCGTCAAAATGGCGAAATTAACAAAATTGCCACCAAAAAGCTAGCAAAAACCGCAAATTGCATTGACGTCGCTGGTTTAAATTGCTAAAATAATCTGTAAACCTATTAACCCACCCAAGGAGGAATCCGCATGCCGGAAAATAAGCCGCTACTGTCGGCGAGCGAGCAAAGCGCGCTTGAGCAAAAGGCGCAGCAGCTGCTCGAAGAAAAGGACTCAGAGGCCAGAACCCGCGCCTACACCGGCCCGTTCGCGACCGTTGTGACGGCGCTGTTGGTTATCTGGACCGTCTTTCAGCTCTATTATAACACGATCGGCGCGATGAGCGCGATCAATCTGCGCGCGTTTCACTGCATTTTTCTGTTGTGCTTTACATTTTTGCTCTTTCCCGCCGCCAAGCGCGAGCGGCGCACCCGCGCGCTGCCCCCGGTATGGGATGTGGCGCTGATTGCGCTCTCGGTCGGCACGTTTGGCTATCTGATTTTAAATTATACCCGCTTTGCCGCCACCGGCGGGCGCGGCACCCAGACCGATTTAATCGTCGCGGGGCTGGCGCTGCTTGTCGTGTTTGAGGCGGCGCGCCGCGCCTCGGGTAACCTCGCATTTTTGGCGCTGGGGTTTTTGGCTTATAACTTTCTGGGGCAGTATATCCCCGGGCGGTTAGGGCACAACGGCTTTACGCTCAAGCGCGTGCTGCTGACCCAGTTTTGGGGCACACAGGGTGTTCTGGGCGTGGGCATCGGCGTCTCGGCAACCTACATATTCCTGTTTGTGCTGTTTGGCGCGTTTTTAAAGCACAGCGGCTTTAGCCAGTTCATCAACGACATCTCGCTGACGCTCGTGGGTCAGACCCCCGGCGGCCCCGCCAAGGTGGCGGTGCTGGCCAGCGCGCTGATGGGCATGATCAACGGCAGCGCCATCGCAAACGTCGCGACAACCGGCACCATCACGATTCCGCTGATGAAGCGCACCGGCTACAGCAAGGAGTTTGCGGGCGCGGTTGAGGCGGTGGCCAGCACCGGCGGCCAGTTCTGCCCGCCGATTATGGGCGCGGTCGGCTTTGTCATGGCCGAGTTTTTGGGCATCAGCTATACCAACGTGATGATCGCATCGATCATCCCCGCGTTACTCTACTACCTCGGATTGCTGTTCTCGGTGCATTTTGAGGCCAAGCGATTGGGCCTCTCGGGTATTGCCAAGGAGAATATCCCCGACGCCAAGCGGGTTATGAAGACGCAGGGCCACCTGCTGGCGCCGCTCATCGTGCTGATGGCGATGATGTTCATGGGCTATACGCCGCTCTTTGCGGCCGTGGCGTCAATCTTTGTGACCGTCGCGGTCAGCTGGGTGCAAAAGGATACCCGCATGGGGCTCAAAAAGATTCTTGACGCCGTCTGCGAGGGCGCGCGCGGCGCGGTGGGCGTCGGCGTGTCCTGCGTGATCATCGGCGTCATCATCGGCACCGTGACGCTGACGAGCCTAGGGCTCAACATGGGCTATCTGATTCTGCGGCTGGTCGACAACAGCCAGATCTATCTGACCGGCTTCCTCGTGATGGTTATGAGCACGATTTTGGGCATGGGCGTGCCGGGCGTGGCGGCTTATGTCATTGTCGAGGCGGTCGCCGTGCCGGTGCTTATCAAGGTCGGCGTGCTGCCGATGGCCGCGCACATGTTCTGCCTCATCTACGCCTGCCTCTCGAATATCACGCCGCCGGTTGCGATGAGCAGTTATGTCGCGGCAGGTATCGCGGGGTCGGATCAGACTAAAACGAGTCTTATCGCCGTACGCTTAGGGCTGGTCGGCTTTGTGATTCCGTTCTTCTTTCTCAATAACCCCATGCTGCTCATTGGCTCCTCGCCCGATGTGACGATGGCGCAGACGCTTTGGGCCTCAGCGACCGCGATTATCGGCACCCTCGCGATGGTCAGCGGCTTGGGCGGCTGGCTGCTCGGGCGCTGCAATATTCTAGAGCGCGTCGCACTGCTCGGTTTCTCGCTCTGCTTAATCGACCCGGGCGTTCGCACCGACACGATCGGCTTTATCGGTCTGGTGGCGGTGCTGGCATTGCAGTTTTATAAGGCATCCAGAGCTAAAAAAGCAGGCAAAGCGGTCTAGGGGCATTCTTAAAAGGTCCCAACTTGGGATAATCCGACTGAAAAAGCGAATCGCCGCATCAAAAATGCTCGTGATACATCCAGTATTTTCTTGCGTTTATACTTTTTCAGCGAATTCCTCATCGTTTTTTGGCTTTAAGAGACGCCCTAGCGCTTGGATGGCGTAAAAAGTAAAAGTAGCTTAGCCTCACACCGGCCCTGATCAGGGCCGCCTGAGATAGATGAATATAAGGAAAAAGAGGAGAAAATCAACATGAAAAAGACCCTTACAATGATTCTTTGCGCATGTGTGCTGGTCATGGCCCTCGTTGGCTGCGGCGGCAGTTCTGCGCCTGCCTCGAGCGCTGCGGCGTCTTCTAACGGCGCGCCGTCTGAGGTGGCTGCACCCCACGCGCCGGTGGTTATCAACTTCCCGACGGCTGGCGCTTCGGGCGCGCTTTACGCGGTAGGCGCGGCCATCACCGACCTGTGGAGCACCGAGATCGACTATGTCAACGCGTCGAGCCGCGCCTCTAACGGCGGCATCGACAACCTCAATCAGGTCGCCGACGGCGAGGCGCAGGTGTCGATCGCCATTTCGAGCAACTGCTACCAGAGCATGAACGGTACCGACAGCTTTGAGGGCGCCGCCAACGATAAGCTGCGCGTCATCGCGGGCCTGTATTTTAACCCCAATCAGGTGGTCGTCACCGAGAAATCGGGCGTCAACACGCTGGCTGAGGTCAAGGGTAAGCATTTTGCGGTCGCCGCCGCCGGCTCCTCGGTTGAGGGCGAGTGCAAGAACCACTTCACCGCCGCCGGACTGAACTTCCCCGCTGATATCAACACCGAGCCGCTCGCCTTTGGCGACGCTGCCGACATGCTGCAAAACGGCACGCTTGACGGCGCGTGGATCATGAGCGGTGCGCCCGCCGCCGCCGTAACGCAGGCCGCCACCTCGGGCTGCAAGCTTCTGAACATCGGTGACGAGATCATCGCGACGCTTCAGGGCGAATATCCGTGGTACGCAGCCTACACCATCCCCGCCGGGACCTACCCGAACCAGAACGAGGATGTGCAGACCACCGCGATCAAGATGGTGATGTTCTGCAGCGCCGACCTCGATGAAGAGACGGTCTATGATCTGACCAAAACCCTGTGGGAGAACATCGACACGCTCGGCGAATCGCAGAGCAGCCTCAAGGGCCTGACCGCCGAAGAGGCCGTTAAGGATATTGCCAGCCTGCCGCTGCACGACGGCGCCGCCAAGTACTATAAGGAAGTCGGGGCGCTGTAAAAAATCCCCCGATGAAGCTGTTCCCCCGCCCACGGCGCGTTTGTACGCCGAGGGCGGGGGATTTTTTAGTGAAAAGTGAGACGCATAGAGCGTTAGCGCGCTGTGTCCGGACGCCCGGCACACTTCGCTTTTTCAATTGCTTTTACTCAAACCGCTTCCGCCACCACCGCGGCTTATAGCGCAGCAGAAAGGCGTTGAGATAAGCGCCGAGAAAGAGAATAAACATCGAGTAGTAGATCCAGACCATCGAGATGATGATCATGGTCAGGCTGCCGTAGATGCCGTACATATGAAAGAGCTCGACCGCCAGCGAATACAGCTTTGAAAACAGAAACCAGACAACCGCCGAGAAGACGGCCCCCGGCAGCTGCTGCCTAAAGCGCAGCTTAGTGCGCGGCAGCGTTTTAAACAGCAGCGCGTTATAGCAGGTGAGATACGCGATGAAAATCACGCCCCGCAGCCGCAGCAGCGCATGCCACAGGCTGGCATAATAGGGAAAATGACGGGTTAAAATCTGCGCAAGGTGCTCACCAAACACGACAATCGAAAAATCGAGAACGACAAATAGAATTAAGAGCCCGGTGTATAAAACGCCGTGCAGACGTAGCTGAAAGAAGCTTTGCTCCTGATAGCCGTCGTAAATTTCGCCGACGCCCTGCGCGAGGCATGCGAAGAATTGTGAGGCCGACCACAGCTCGACTGCCAACGAGAGGGAAAGCGCCGTCAGCGAACCCGCGTAAACCTCAGCGACAATACCGTGGATCAGTTGTTGAAACTGCGCGGGGGCAAAATCGAGCAGTGGCTTGAGGATAAGCCCCTGCGTCAGCGAGGTGTAGGGCAGCAGGCATAAAAACAAAATAGCCAGCGGCACGAGCGAGAGAAAGAGATAAAAGGTGCCCGAGGCCGCAAAGACGCCGACATGCGCGCGCCCAAGCCCCTGCCGTAGCAATAGCAGCGCCGATAAAAGCTTGTTCCTTTTCAGTTTGGCCGCCCCCTTATTTTGATTATTTGCCAACAACTATTTTATGGGCAGGAAGCGCGCAAATATACATTACCGGGCTGCGGGCGCGGGATGTAGGATAATTTAATCGACTTACAAATTACCCCAAATATTGTGCGATTCCACGCGCCGCGCGTGCTACGATATGGTCAAGCGGCTTAAAATTGGATCGGCTTGGCGCAGCATAGTTCGCCAAGGCAATCTGAGGTTTAAATTGTTGGACGATGAGATACGGCGCAAGCATTCTGCGCTAAAAAAGCGACGGCAAAAGGAGCGGTAGGACATGAGTCTGGCGTTATTGATCGAGATTGAGGACAAAAAGGCGCTGCTGGGCCGCATTGAGGCGCAGCTGGAGGATAAAATCCGGGACAGAGCCGAATTTGAGCTGGCCCGGGCCTGCCATGAGTTTAAAAACTTCTTTGAGATGCATCACTTTGCGGTGGAAGAAACGCTTGAGGAGGGCAACCGTGTGCTCTTGGCCCGGTATGGCGATCTCAAGGTGACGCTGCACCATCATCCGGCACAGCAGACGGCGGGGATATATGCGGTTTTATACCTTGCGGTTAAGCTTGGGGCCAACGAGAAGTATCGGATTGCGTTGCAGCGACCTGATAAAAAGCGGATGGACGTCGGTGTGGCGGCTGTGGGTTATTCGCTTAAGGATCTCCCCGAGGTGCGGCAGGAGCAGGCGATTGACCGGCTGCAACAGCAGATTGAGACGACGCGGGAGCGGTTGGGAAATTTTGAGCAGGAACAGTGGGTATATTCAATTATGACTGACCGGGAGAACCCGTCGGGCTGTTTTGCTTCGATGACCGAGCTGTTGGTGCAGCTGATCCGGTAATACCGTATGGCGGCTAGCCGTCATTTTTTCGACAAACTAAGGCAGTGGCGCACCCCTAAGCGGGTACGCCACTGCCTTTAACGCTTCACTTTCCCCCGCGTTTCTCTCGCGGCTTGAGCAGCACATTCATGCGCGGATAGCCCATCTCGATGCCGGCGCGTTCAAACTCCTCGCGGATATCCTCGAGCAGCGAAAAATACAGCGGCCAATAGTCGGGCGTCGGCACCCAGGCGCGCAGCACATATTCGACGCAGGCGTCGGTATAGCCGAAAATACCGGCGAACACCGGCGGGTCGGCACAAATTTCGGGGTGGCGGGCCGCCGCCGCGCGCAACGCGTCCTTAACGCCCGCCGTCGGACTCGCATAGGCGGCCAATACCTTAATCTCAAGACGGCGCTGCGCCGCCTGCGTGTAGTTGGTAATCTTAGCCGCCGCAATATCGCTGTTGGGCGCGAACACCGTCTTGTTGTCAGGTGTGAGGAATTTAGTGTAGCTCAGGCCGATCTCATCCACCGTGCCCGAAACGTCGCCCGCGTCGACATAATCGCCCGCGACAAACGGCTTGGTCAGCAAAATCATGACGCCGCCCGCAATGTTCGAGAGCGCGCCCTGCACGGCGAGCGAGATCGCCAAGCCCGCGACGCTCAACGCCGCGATCAGCGACGTGACCGGAATGCCCAGCTTATCCGCCACGATGAGCGCCGTGAGCAGATAGAGCAGAATATGCACGGCCGAGCGCAAAAAGGTATGCAGCGTTTTCTCAATCTTGAGCCTTGAGAGCACCCGCGTGAACAGCCCCATGAGCACCCGCACGCCCACCAGACAAAGCAGCAGCACCAAAAGCGCGGGCAGCAGCCCGCTGGCCGTAACCGCGTCGCCGACGCCCTGAGCCGAAAACCAGTCGAGGTTAAAGTTCATCAAAATTTCCCCCTGAAGATTAGTGACCAGCAATTGCGGCGTTATATACGCGCCGCAGACAAACAGCCTTAAAAGCAAACCCGAAAACACGTTGAACGCGTGGATGCATAGGTCCCGACAGAGGCATGACACCGGCGCGCCGCGCAAGAGGGGCTGAAAATGCCGCCGGTCGCATCACCCTTATTACAACTGCTAAAGCAGTCAATTTCTAGAATCTTCATGTGCTACAAACCCGATTGTTGTCATCTACTTCGCTCAATGGCTTGAAGCTAATGCGAACGGGACACCTCCACCGGGTTAGCCCGTGATCTTCATATCAATGAAAAGCAAAGAGCCGCCCGCGCGGCAGCGGTTCAAACGCCGCAGACGCCTCGGGCGGCTCATCGCTGTCAAGTAAAAGCGGCAAAGCAAAGGCTGTCGCCTGAATAAAGCCCACGGTGCGAACACCGACACGCTTTACCGATTCAAACACGCTTCACTGACCGTTATCGCTGCGCCTCTCCCAGCATCGCCGTATACAGCACCTCAAAACCGGCGGCGACGTCGGCGTCGGTCACCGATTCGGCGGGGTTGTGGCTGACGCCGCCCTTACAGGGAATGAAGATCATGCCCGCGTCGATAACGGCGGCGGCGTTCATCGCGTCGTGACCCGCGCCGCTGGGCATCACCTTGTACTTGATGCGGCACTTGTCGGCGGCCTTGCGGATCGCGCAGATCATGCGGTCGCTCATCGGAACGGGCTGATCGCTGCTGATGACGCGATGGGTACACTGCACGCCGCGGCGGTCCGCGATGGATTTGAGCTGCCGCTCAACCCCCTGTACGCAGCGGCTGATGCTGCCCGGGTCGATGCCGCGAATATCCACAGCCATCTTGACGCTACCCGGCACAACGTTCATCGAGCCCTGCACGAGCTCGCAGAGCGTCACCGCCGCCACCGACTGGTTGACGGCCTCGGCGTTGCCGATGCGCTCAACCGCCAGAATAAACTCGGCGGAAGCGGCCAGCGCGTCGCGCCGCAGGTGCATCGGGCAGGCGCCCGAGTGGGCATACTCCCCCTTGATTTCGACAGACAGCCGGGTAGGCGCGGCGATGGCCGACACAACGCCGACCGATATCCCACTGCTTTCAAGCAGCGGACCCTGTTCGATATGTAATTCGAGCATTGAGGCGGCGCTTTTCAGGCGCTCGCGCCCCGCCTCGGGGTGCGCCGGGTCCAGTCCGCGCGCCACCATCGCGTCATAGAGCGAGACGCCGTCCCGGTCGATCATCTCTTTAAGCTTGTCCGGCGCGATGCGCCCGGCCAGCAGCTTGCTGCCCACGGTCGGGTAGTTAAACCGCGACGACTCCTCGGTGGGGAACACCACAAGCTCGACGGCGCGCCGGTGCTTCTGGCCGCTGCGCTTGAGCTGCCGCATGGCCTGAAAGCCCAGCATCACGCCCAAAAGTCCGTCGTATTTGCCGCCGTTGCGCACCGTGTCGATATGCGAGCCGACCAGCACGGCGGGTAGCTCGGGTTCCGCCCCCTCTAGCCGGGCCCAGATGGCCCCGGTCGTATCGACCTCGACGGCCAGCCCCTCGCGCTCGAGCATACCGATCAGCGTTTGACGCGCCTGCATGTCCTCGTCGCTCATCGACAACCGCTCGCAGCCGCCCTCCGGCGTTTTGCCGATGTCGGCCATTGTCTCAAAATCCTTCAAAAATTCGGCTGATTCCAGTTTCATGTTGTCCCTCCCACTGATGCTTTAAACTTAGGTGAAAAGCGGCGCCTCTCACCGTCAATGCAAATAGGTCGCGCTCTTCATAAAACCGTCGACAAGGCTGTCGACAACGACAAACGCAGCGGCGGTGCCCTTCGCGACGCATTCGGTGGGGTCGGGGGCAATGTGCACGTCAAGCCGGGTGCTCTCGTGCAGCAGGCGGTCCATGCCGTGCAGCAGCGCACCACCGCCGGTCAGCGTCAGCCCGTTGCGGTATATGTCGGAGGCCAGCTCGGGCGGCGTACTCTCTAAAATGCGGCGCACCGCCGTCACAATCAGGTCGGTGCATTCGGACAGCGCCTCGCAGAGCTGCGCGCGGGTGATGGTCATCTGCCCGGGCAGGCCGGTGCTCAGGTCGCGGCCCTTGATGTCGATGGCGCAGTCCTCTTCGGGGGTAAACGAGACGCTGCCGCAGGCGATCTTAGCGCGCTCGGCCATGCGCTCGCCGATGAGCAGGCCGAAGTTCCGACGGACATATTTGACGATGGCCTCGTCAAACCTGCGCCCCGCCATGCGCACCGAGGTCTTGCAGACGACGCCGTTGAGGCTTAAGACCGCGATATCGCTCGTGCCGCCGCCGATGTCGAGAATGATGTGCCCCTCGGGCTTTGAGATGTCGATGCCCGCGCCAATGGCGGCGGCGACCGGCTCCTCAATGAGGTACACCTTGCGCGCGCCCGACGAGAGGGCCGCCGACACAACGGCGTTGGCCTCCACCTCGGTCACGCCGCTGGGCACGCAGATGACGACGCGGGGCTTGATCAGGTTGTTCGGATAAATCTTGCGGATAAAATGTGTGATCATCGCCTTGGTCATCTCAAAGTCGGAGATGACGCCGTCCGAAAGCGGCATGGCGGCGCGGATGCGATCGGGCGTGCGCCCGAGCATGCGGTACGCCTCCTCCCCCGCTGCGATGATGTCGCCGCTGCGGCTGTCCACCGCGACAACCGAGGGCTCCTTTAAAAGTAAGCCCTTTTGCATATCGTAAATAATAACGGTCGCGGTACCGAGGTCGATTCCGATATCGTTAGAAGCCATTGTAAATTTCCACCTTTCAAAAAGCGCAGCTGCCTGTTTGAAGCCAATATCGCGCCCTTGCGCGGGCTATCGGGGCAGGGGGCATATCCAATACACTCAATGATACCACATTCCAGCAAATTTTGCGCGCGTTTTTTGGTGGAATACCGCCCTTAGGAGAAATTTTCCTGCCCCAAACGCCGCAAATTGCGGATGCCGCTTTTCATTTTCAACGCATTTTGCCGTCACCGTCACGGCATTTTTGGCATAGCATGAATCGAGGGGTGAAGGTTATGCGCGATGTATTATGGATTCTGGTGGGCGTCTGCGTCACACTGACGGCAAGCGTCCTGTTTGAGCAAGCGATGGTCTGGATGCTGCGCCCGGCGCGGCGTTGCGGCACGGTGACGCTGCTGCCGGTGACGGGCGAGTGCCCCAATCTGGAACGGCAGCTGCGCTGGCAATACTTCTGTATGCAGTCGCACGCCTGCCGCAGCGGTGAACGGCTGCTGATTGTCGACTGCGGCGCGACCGAAAACGCGCTGCTCAAGGCCGAGCTGTTCTGCCGTGGCCGACCCGGCGCAATGGTCTGCACGCCCGATCAGCTACGCCGCGTGGTCGGAAACGACGCCATTTACAAAGCGGTGGCGCTTGTATTATACTAAAGGGGAATATTGTTAGTCCGCTCCGGAAAAGCGCGGAGGCTGTCACGGTTAAGCTTTTTATTCAAATGCCCGGGCAAACTTTAAGTTTAATCGCGCGCAGGCAGGATGGCACCCGCCGTTTGAGTGGTCAGCCAAACCGCTGTAAACGGTGGCTTCGCCCTGTCGACAGCGCACGCCAAGCCCTGCGGGATGGGCGAGGCGCGCTGTCCCTGCCGGTTGTGTTTATCCGTCCGCGCATTTTCGGGGGACTGACACCGGCTCCGCATGGTGCCGGATATGTGGCGACGCCGCAAAAGGATGTTAAGGAGGCTGCCTGTGGAGAACTTTGATAGGGTTCAGGGCGTTGTAAGCGACGTGGTTTACCGCTCTGAAGAAACCGGCTTTACCGTGCTGGAGCTTGAGGCAGGGGATGAGCTGCTTACGGTAACCGGACAGGCGCTGGGCATCAGCCGGGGCGAGGAGGTCATCGTCACCGGGCGGTTTGTCGTACATCCGAACTACGGGCGGCAACTCAAGGCAGACGCCTTTGAGCCGGTGATGCCCGCCACCGCGGCGGCGGTGCTGCGCTACCTCTCGGGCGGGGCGGTCAAGGGCATCGGCCCGGTGATGGCGGCGCGCATCGTCAAAAAATTTGGTGACCGAACGCTCGATATCATGGAAAAGGAGCCCGAGCGGCTGTCTCAGGTACGGGGCATCTCGCCCCAAAAGGCCGAGAGTATCGGGCAGGAATACACCCGCCTGTTGGGGCTGCGCGCCGTGATGGCTTTTCTGTCGGCGCACGGCATCGAGCCCGCGGCGGCGGTCGCCATGTGGAAAAAGTGGGGGGCGATGGCGCGCGAGCGCATCCACGCCGACCCGTTTTGCCTGTGCGACCGCGAAATCGGCGTGCCGTTTGAGCGCGCCGACGCCATTGCCGCCGCGCTTGGCATTGAGGAAGCCGACGGCTGCCGCGTGCGAGGGGGGCTTTTACATGTGCTGACCCACAACTTAAATAACGGCCACGCCTGTCTGCCGCTCGACAAGCTGACCGACGCCTGCTGTCGCCTCTTGAGCATCGGCTCCGAGCCGGTGGCGATTGCGGCGGACGCGCTGTGCGAGCGCGGCGAGGCGATGAGCGAGATAATCTTCGGCGTGCGCTATCTCTATCTGCCCGACCAGTATTTTGCCGAGGTCTACGCCGCCGAACGACTCGGGATGATGGCGCGCTTCCCCTCGCAGGATGCCGCCGTGACGCCCGACGAGCTGACGGCACTTGAGCAGGAGCTTGGTATTCAGTATGCTGAGCAGCAGCGACGGGCTATCTTTACGGCGGCGAAGCACCCGATCATGATTTTAACCGGCGGGCCGGGCACCGGCAAGACGACGACGCTCAACGGCATCATCACGCTGTTTGAGCGCCGCGCGATGAAGGTGGCGCTCGCGGCGCCCACCGGCCGCGCGGCCAAGCGCCTGTCGGAGGTGACCGGGCGGGAGGCCAAGACGATCCACCGGCTCTTGGAGGTCGATTTTGGCAGCCGCGCGCGAGGCGATCTGCAATTTAAGCGCAATGAGCGCAACCCCCTGCCCTTTGACGCCATCGTCGCGGACGAGATGTCGATGGTCGACGCCGCGCTGTTCGCGTCGCTCCTAAAGGCGGTGCGCACGACGGCGCGGCTCATCCTTGTCGGCGACCCCGACCAGCTGCCGTCGGTCGGCGCGGGCAACGTGCTGCGCGACCTCATCGACAGCGAGGCGGTGGCCTGCGTCCATTTGGGCGAGGTGTTCCGTCAAGCGGCGGACAGCCTGATCATTCTGTCGGCGCACGACATCGTCTCGGGGCGCATGCCCGCTTTAAACCGCAACGACGCCGACTTTTTCTTTTTGCCCAGCCCCTCGCAGGAGCAGGCGGCCTACACCGTCGCCGACCTGTGCGCGCGCAGGCTGCCCCGCGCCTACGGCTATTCGCCGGTGCGGGATATTCAGGTCATTGCGCCGACCAAGCAGGGCGCGGCGGGCACCGTGGAGTTAAACCGCGCGCTTCAGGCGGCGTTGAATCCGCCTGACCGAAACAAAAGCGAGCATAAGGCGGGGAACCTTTTGCTTCGCGAGGGCGACAAGGTCATGCAGACCCGCAACAACTACGACATCGAATGGCAGCGCCCCGACGGTGAGGCGGGCTTGGGCGTTTTTAACGGCGACATCGGCACTGTTGAGATGATCGATAAGCCCACCCGCTCGGTGATTATCGCGTTTGACGACCGCCGGGCCGAATATGCCTTCGATATGCTGGGTGAAATCGACCTCGCCTATGCGATCACGGTGCACAAAAGTCAGGGCAACGAGTTTGACGCGGTGGTGATGCCGCTTCTGGGGCGGCACAAAAAGCTGCATTACCGCAACCTGCTCTACACAGCGGTAACCCGCGCCCGACGCCTGCTGATTCTGGTCGGACAGGCCGACACGGTTGCCGCCATGGTCGAAAACAACCGCAAAACCCTGCGCTACACCAATCTGGCCCCCCGCCTGCGGGAGCAGCTGGGCATGTGACGGCTTTTAGCTGCAAGCAGCGCATTTTAAGTGACAGGCCTTTTCAGAAAAAGCCACATGGATTGGTCCCCGTATCATCCTGAGGCGAAGCGGCGCGGCATCTGGGCGGGGGCGGCGGACTTTTTTGGCAGTCCGCCCCGACGCTTGGCAAGGACCGTACCCTTTACCTCTTTTCAAGTGAACCCTAGTCGCGGACTGGAACTACGGCGACTACTGCTTTGCCGCCATCGACGCGCAACGGGGCCTCGTGCTGCCGGGGCGGCAGATGGCAACGGGCGCGCCGCGCCAAAAAGACAGCAGAAGGAGAAAACAGCATGAAAACGGCGGAAGGAACCCGGCTGCGCCGACGGGCGGCACTGGCGGCGCTGGCCATTATTTTTGTGGCGGCTGCGTGGGGCAGTTTCTTTTACGAACGCCATATTAGGGGGCAGATCACCGAGCAGGCCGTCTATACGCTGCGGATGAACGCCGAGCGGGAGATGCAGTCGACCGATCTTTTGATCGAGTCGCAATACCGCATTTTAGAGATGTACGCCGGGCTTTATGCGGACCAGCCTCGCACGCCCGCCAACCGGCGCAGCGAGATCCTCGCACAAATGGAGATTGTGCGTGCCGCTTCTGATTTTTATCAGGTGGGCATCGCCACCTCGGGCGGGGCGGCGCTGACCAACGCGGGCGACGCGGCCAACGTGCGGGACGAGGGCTTTTTTATCCAGAGTATGTCCGGTTTGCGCAGCATGACCTTTGCCGAAAGCGACAGCGTCGATACGCAGCGCCATTTTTGCCTGTCGGTGCCGATTATCAAGAATGGCGACCCGCAGGGCGTCGTGTTCGGCCTGTGCCATGAGGACACCATCCGGCGGCTGATCACCCCCGCCGATTACGGCGGCAGCGGCCACGCTTTTTTGTGCGATACCGAAGGGGCGCTGCTGGTCGGCGACACGGGCGGCGTGCTGTTTGACGGCGAGACGGAAACCGACGTTTTCGAGGCACTCTCCCGCGTGAAAATAATCGGGGGCCGCACCGGCGTGCAGATTGAGGCCGATATCCGGCAAGGGAATACCGGTGTGTTTGAGTTTGAGGTGCCCGGCGGCCGCTGCTATGTCGCCTACCGCCCTTCGACCATCAACGGCTGGGTGCTCTTTAACCTGCTGAGCAGCGCCGAGATTGAGGCGCAAATCACCGAAAACACGCGCAGCATGTGGCTTTTGATGCTCGTGATGCTGTTTGCACTGGGGCTGGCGGCGGCGTTGCTGCTGGCCATCGGGCATTATAACGGTTTAGTGCTTGAAAGCAGCCACCGGCAGCTGATCGAAAGCGAGCGTCTGGCGCTCATGCAGCAGGAAAAGCTCGCCTTCGCATTGGGGCGCTCGGCCACCGGCGTATGGGAATACGACATCCCGGGCCGCCGCGTGACACAGGACTCCCAGCACCCCGATCAGGTGATCGAGAACGTGCCGGACAGCGTCGTGGCTTCGGGCCGGGTACATCCAGACGATGTGGAGATCTATCTCGCGCTCTACCGGCGGGTGCAGGACGGCGAGCCCGCGGTCTCGGCCGAGATGCGCATGCGCCAACCCGACGGCAGCTTTATCTGGACGCGAATCGAATACACCACCTTTTTTGACGACGCCCACCGCCCGCTGCGGGCCATCGGCGTCGAGCGCGACATCTCGGCCCAGAAGGCGGCGGAAAAGCGCTATCAGGACGAGATGGCCTTTAGGCAACTCGCGGGGCCGGACACGCTGATCTCGTTTCGCATCAACGCCACGACCGACACGATTGAGGACGCGATCAGCTATGATAACCGCGTCAACTGGCTGACGCGGTTTCGATCCTTTAACGAGATGATCGCGCAGGTGTCTCAAACGGTAACCGGCGAGGTCGACCGCGCGCGTATGCTTTCGGGGCTTAATACCGCGACCATGCTCGAGCGCTTCGCGGCGGGGCAGACAACCTATCAGGTCGAATATCGCCGGGATTTAAGCGGCGAAAACGACCTGCACTGGATCTCCTGCTCGGTCAACCTGATCCGCAGCCCCGAGTCGGACAGTGTGCTCGGCTTTGTCTACACCCGCGATGTCACACGGCGCAGAATGCTTGAGATGCTCTCAAGCAGCACGGTGCTGTCGGACTATGAATATGTCTCCTGTCTGGACACCAACACCGATTTTGTTTACGCAGTGCGGGTCGGCGAGGCGCATGCCCGACCGGTCATCGAGGCCGAGCCTTACACCGGACGACTGCTGCGCCTGTCGGAAAAAGAGCTGCGCCTCTCGCCTGAGCAGCGCGCGGCGCTGTCTCCCGCAGCGATTCTTCGCCGGCTTGAGGAGGTGCCCAGCGACTCGATGTTTGTCGAGGCACCGCTGCCCGACGGCGGCGTCGCCCATAAAAAGCTGCATTACACCTACCTAAACCGCGATGAGGGACTCGTGCTGCTTACCCGCAGCGACGTCACCGATATTTATAACGAGGAGCAGAAAAAGAACGCGCTGCTGCGGCGCGCGCTCGAATCGGCCGAGCGGGCCAGTCGCGCCCGCGGCGATTTTCTCGCGCATATGTCGCACGAAATTCGCACGCCGCTAAACGGCATTCGGGGCATGCTCGACATCATCCGCGAAAATCCCGACGAAAATCTGCCGCTCTATCTCGATAAGGCCATCACCTCGGCCAAACATCTGACCGGGCTGATCAACGATATTCTCGATATGTCCAAGATCGACAGCGGCAAGATGGAGCTCGACGAGGCATGGATGGACATCGACGAATTTGTCGCCTATGTCGACGCCGTCATTGCGCCGCAGGCCGAGGAAAAAGGGCTCTCGTTTAAGTCGCGCTTTGACTGGGACGGCTGCGAGCGGCTTTATACCGATGGCAACCGGCTCAAGCAGATCTGCATCAATCTGCTGTCCAACGCGGTCAAATATACGCCGACCGGCGGGTGGATGGCCTATTCGGTGCGCGCGTGGCGCAGCGCCGACGGGGCCGTGGCGCTGTCGGTCACGGTCGAGGATAACGGCATCGGCATGTCGCCGGGCTTTCTCGCCGACGCGTTCGAGCCGTTTAGTCAGGCTGACCGTTCCTTTGCCAAAAGCGGCACCGGGCTGGGTCTGGCGATTACCAAGCGCCTGATCGCGCTGATGCACGGGGAATTGTCGGTGCAGAGTACGCCGGGCAAGGGCACCCGCATCGGCTTTACCGTCTCAATGCGGGGCCGCCGACGCGGCGAGACCGCCGACAACAGCCCTGTGGTGGCCGGCCGCGTGTTTGGCGGGCGGCACGCGCTGGTGGCTGACGACCACCGCATCAACCGCCTTGTGGCCGAGCGGCAGCTTGCGGCCGCCGGACTTGAGGTAACCAACGCCGAAAACGGCGCGCAGGCGCTCGAGCTGTTTGACCATTCGCCCGAGGGGCACTTTGATATTATCTTTATGGATATCATGATGCCGGTGATGGACGGGCTGACCGCTGTGCGGCTGCTGCGGGCACTACCGCGTGCCGACGCTAAAACGGTGCGCATTGTAGCGATGACCGCCAACGCGTTTACGGGCGATAGCCGTGAAACGCTCGAAAATGGCATGGATTTTCATCTGTCAAAGCCGTTTGACCGCGAACAGCTGCATCATATTCTCGCGCAGGTTTTTGGTGCGGAGAGAAATAACCAAAATGCGTGAAGCGCAAAATAAAAGTACTGGCGCATTGCGATCTAAATGCACAGCGCAAAGGTTCTCACCTTGTTCCCCGGCTGTATTGATGCAATACCAAAGGCTCAAAGCGCCCCTCAAGTCCCCTCAGGAGATTTTGGGATACTAACCGTTCGCACATGTGCGAGCTTGGGGTTGCTGACTTTGCTAATCGCAGCGGGCGGCATGGATGTCCACTGCGGCTTTCGCCAATCCCATAAGCTTTTTGATCACATTTTGTCTAAAAACCTGAGCGGGATTTTCGGTAATAAAATGCTATGCGATATGTTTTGCGCCACAAGAAAAACAAGCACGGCGCACAGCCGGGATTATTCTCAATGGCACGCATATTATTGAGAATGCGGACCTAAAAAGCATGGACCCAAAACTTTAATCGACGCAGTTTCTTCTTAACACCGCCCCATTAATAAACAAAGGGCCGCAGGACAGTCAACCCATCCTGCGGCCCTTTTCAGCAAACAAAGCATCGGCGCGAATCCGCTATTGGCGTCACACCGCCGCACCCGTTTGGGGATTGACAGGCGCAACATAGATATACCCCTGATCTTCGTCGTCATCCCCGTTATAAATATAAGTATTGTCGTCGTCATCCTCATCGTCGCTGCTCGAGGAAGACCCGCTCGTGGACAGCTTTTCATCCGATACGACATATTGCCCCAGGACATCGGTCTCAATCACAAAAGCATCCTCATCCTCATCGTAGCTGCTGCTCATATTGGTCAGCTTGTTGCCGCTGCCGATTTTATAAAGATAGCTGCCGTTATCCGCCTCGATAATCAGCTTGCCGTCCCGGATATTCGAGAACTTAGCCCCGCTGCCGATATAAAAGGTCATATCGGCGTTTTTGTCGAGCTTGGTGATCGCCGAAATCTTGGTGTGATTCATCGCGGCCAGCACCTCGATGGCGCTTCTGGTCTTGCCGGTGAAGCGGCCGTTGCCGTTGGGGAACGCAAGCTCAATCTCGGTGTTGCTCTTAAAGGAGTAAAGCTGCGCCTGCTTGGAAAGCTCGTCCTTGTCTTTCGCCTCGGAATAGCGGATAAAATTCAGCGCATCATCCAGATCGAGCGTGAAGCTGCTGCCGCTCTTACGGGTGACCTTAATCGTGCCTGAAACGGAAAAACCGTCCTCGGGGTAATCCTTCACGTCGATATCCTTAACCTCGAGCACAGCGAAATACCACTCGCTGCCGCGCTCGACCGGCAGCTTCTCGATTTTGAGATTGCCGGTTTTGATCATCTTATAGTCCTTATCGTCGAGGTAGCTCTCGGTCTTGACCGAGCTGATCTTGGCCGTTGTCGGTACCATGTCGCTTGAAATTTTATAGTTGACGTCGGAATTGGTCGCCTCGGCCAGCGCGATATAAACGGTGCCGCCGGGCGTCACCGTTCTGACCCTTTCGTCGTAATAGCCGTTGTCCTCAATATAGGCAGCGCCACGCGAGGCGGCGAACGCGCAGACGCTCAAGCCCGCCGCGGCTGTCAGCGCCAGCAGCGCCGCAAACAGCTTCTTCATGTCAAAAAACCTCCCGATGCTTGATTGTCAGAAAAGGGGATGCGGCAAAATGCAATACATCTTGCAACACCCCCCTTATAGTCGATTAACGCCAAAGCCACACAGTCTTTGCGGCCTGCAGCAATTTAACGCACGCTCTTCATTAATAACGTCATCTTGCTTGCATGCGGTTGAACTTAAGGATGTCAACGTATCTGATAATAAGTTCAACCTTTTCTGTGCTGCCGCGTTGTCCTCCTCGGCAGGCGTCAGCCTGCCTTTGTCGTCCGCCTTGCATCACAAAAAATATTCTCGCAAATACAGGGGCGTTTTGAAGTCAACCGACCTACTAAAAGGCCGCAAAAGCTTTATGCGCAGGCGCCCGTCTGCGGGTTGGTGATCACCGGATTCGACGGCAGCGGCGTCGAGCCGATATATTCGCTCTGAGAAGAAGCGGAGGACGTGCTGCTGCTCGTTCCGGTGGCGGCCTTAGCCGACAGCTTGGTGTCCGAGACGATATACTTGCCGATGGTCGTGGTATTGACGACAAAGGCGTTCTTGCTGCTCGACCAGGTGTTGCTGCGGTCGGTCAGTGTGCTGCCCGATACCTCGTAGAGGTATTCCCCGCTGTCGGCGTGGAAGGTGAGCTTGCCGCTCGTTACCGGGAAGTTCGCGCCGTTGCCGTTAAAGAAGCGGATGTCGGCGTTGGGGTATTTGTTGAGCAGGCTGCTGTCAACCTTGGTGTTCATCGCAGCAATAACTTCAAAATCCCTGCGGGCGGTGCCGGTAAAGCTGCCCGCGCTGTCGGGCAGGTCGATGTCGACGTCGTCGTCCTTATCATAAGCGAACATCTTCTCGTTCTCTTCAAACTCGTCGTCAGCCTCGTCATACTCAATTGTAAAGCTGTTGAGCGGAATTCTAACGGTATCCTCTTCGGTGTAAGAATAATAGGTTATCTCAAAATCTTCAACGTCGTAACCGTCTTTGGGGTAGCTGGATGCCGAAACCGACTTGACCGTAACGCGGGCATAATAACCGCGGTCCTTGGTGTCGGAGTCGTATCTGAGCCGGTCGGGGCTTTTGGCGACCGTAAGCATCTTGACGTCTTTTCCTGTATCGCTGTCAATAACCGTCACCTTGTCAAGCTTAATACTTTTGGGCTCCTTGATCGACTTTCCGTCAGAATCATATGCGTCCTCAAGGTACACCCAAAACGTGCTGCCGGGCGCGACGGGATCGGCAGACTCGATGTAATAATCGTCGTCGTCCTTGACCACCATATCACCCTGCGCGGGCGCAGCCAACGCGACCGGCGCCGCAGCGATAATCATCGCAAGCGTAATTACAGCCGATAAAAGTTTTTTCATACAAAATCCTCCTGTTTACGATATTTTCCTCACATATTACCATTTTAACACTCTAAGCTATACAATACAAGTGTCGGTCAGTCAAGAATTTACTGCATGTTTAACCAGTTTTTTCTTATTTATTCGTATGCGCCGGTCGGCGGATTGGGCTGCGGCACCGGCACCGCGCCGGGGAGAAGCGCCCGGTCTGAGAGCACAAAACCCTCGAGCCGCCGGGTTTTAAGCACAAAGCCGCCCTCGGCCTCGGAATAGCCGCCCTCGATCTTGACGAGATCGCCCCCGCGCAGCATATACAAAAACGCGCCCGGCTCGGCATAGAGCACCAGATCGCCGGCACGGTTAAAAAACGGCTTTTTGCCCCAGGTCAAAAATTTTAACACCGCTTCAGGGTAACGCTCGGCCACATCGGTCACCGGATCGGTGGTGCAGCCGACGTCGAGCGGTCCTTGCCCTGTCACATTCACATTAAAATAGCCGCGGTCATAGAACGCAAGCTGCGCGGTCTCTTCCGCGTGCCCAAATTCGATTAAAAAGGTGCTGCGGTTACAGGTCACCACCTGACCGGTGCTGTCGCGGCCATCCTGCCGCACGAGAATGGTCATCGACACCTCAGGCGCCGACGCGTTGGCACGCTCGGCCAGCTTGATGCTGCCGCGCAGTGTGTGCGGCCTGCTATCGGCGGTATCAAGAATCTCCACCGCCGCCACATAGCGATATCCCAAAGCGATCTGTCCGGTTTTATCCATCATCCGGCGATATTCTATGCGCGGCGCGGCGGTGTATTCCTCGCCTTTATTCCACTCAATAACCACCCGCAGACCATTGAGGTCCTTGGCCCTAAAGGCGTTCGCGATCGAAAAATAAAGGATCGACCCCGGCCTGACGACGGTGCGCAGGCTGTCGCCGCCGCTTTCTATCTGGCGCGGGTCTCCACCGGGTTCCGCCATAAAAACCTGTGTGCCGTCAATCACAACATCGCCCGACTCCTCCGCCAGCACGCCCATTGCGCACAGCAGCGCCATTGCTAATGCCAATATTAAACCGCTCACGCGCTTCACAACCGCCACCTCCTTTCACCTTCTTGTTCTATTATAGAATACACCCTGCATTATTTCAACCGCACAGTTGACATCTGCTGTGTCCTATTGTAAAATAAATAAGCAATTTTATCAGCCGCTGTGGCGGAACAGGCAGACGCAAGGGACTTAAAATCCCTCGGTAGAAATACCGTACCGGTTCGATCCCGGTCAGCGGCACCATCCTTGCACGTATTAGATGGGCTTTTATTGCTATTAACAAAAATTTAATACGTAATGCAAAAAACCGGAGGCGTAAACCTCCGGTTTTTTCTATGTACTAATTTCGTTTTTCCAAATCTTCAATGCGATGATTGGCAACCTTTTGGCGCTCGCACAACAGTTCGATGTCTTTCTCGGCCTGCACCATTCGCTTGACCACGCCGTTATGCTCGTCCTGCTTTTTTTCAATGACCTTGAGCCTTTGCAGGACAATTCCAGTCTCAAGCGCAAACCCGGAAATTAAAATTATATCCGAAAAGGAAAACAACATATTGTCCATGTTTTACGCCCCTTTGTGTTTTTTGATTACCGCCTCGATGTCAGCCAAGAGCGCTGTATATTTTCCTTGCGGGTCGGGCGGGGCGCTTGCCTCGGTCTTTTGCAGCCCGTAAAAGCGCGCTATTAACGCCGCCTCGGTTTCGGCGAGCTTTTTTAAGTTGTCCTCTCGCAAAAGCCACGCGCAATCGTTAGGGTTCGAGTGAAAACCATGCTCGATTAGGAGGGCCGCCCTCGGCGATCTTTCCCCGCTGTAGCCGACCGCGCCGCGAATGACACCGTAATAATCGGCCTGCGGATAGGCCCCGCCATACAGCCGTGTCATGGCCCCCCTAAAGGGCGTGCCTATTAAAGCGGCAACCGCTATCCCCAAGTCGTTTGCTATTCCTGCGCTGTCAAGCTTGCGATAATTGGAATAGAACACCGAGACGCCCCGGGCCGTTGGGCTGGTGAAGCCATCGGAATGCAGCGATATAAAAAGCTCACTGCCGTTGTCGTGCGCCGTCTTGCCGCGCGATTCAAGGGCTAAGTCTTTGGCGATATCATCACGGGTATAAAACACCTGCGCGCCGTATTTTTCAAGCTCCGCGCCGAGCAGCTTTGAAAGCGTCCACGCCATTAGCCCCTCATTGTAACGGGTATCAACGCCGACATTGTAGCCCTTGACATGTCCCGCATCAATTGTGATCTTCATTCGCGCCCCTCCTCGCTACCGTACAAAATCACCTCGGCCTTGTCGACGGCGGCATCAAGCTGCTGGGTCGCGAAGCTGGACAACTCATTAAACCCTTTTTGCAGCATGTCCGAAAGCACCTGCTTTGTAATAATGGGGCGCAGCGCTACCGGCACTTTATCATAAAGCAGCGTCAGCGCATATTGAAATTTCTGTTCGCCCTTTTTGCTCGTGCCAGAAAACGCGCTTTCGGCGTCGTTGATTGCCCGTGCAACGAGGCCCTGCAACGTCTTGCTTGAGCGATAGTAGCTTGTCAGAAATGCGAATAACACCGATAATGCCCATGCCCCTACCTGAATTATGGTATCAGCGTTTTCAAGTATGTATTTCATTGGTTTTCCCCTTTCAATATAAATCCCCGCCACCTCTCAGCAGCGGGGACGCGGTTATTATTCTGCTGCCGGTACTTCAACCGGCGCTTCGTTTGGCACAGACGCAAGCGCAATCTGCTCGTGCAGGGCCACAAACTCGTCAGTGGTTATAAATTTTGTTAGATATAATTTGCCGACGCTCTCTTTGATCTCTGCCAGCGGCGCAAGCTTGCGCTCGATTATGCGCTGCGCCATCTCAGCTAATGTCATATTAATCACCTCCCGCCGTTTCTAGCTGCGCCACGCGGACGGTCAGGCTGGTGATGTGGGTTGCCAGTGTGTCATAGACGCCATTTATGATACCCTCGATAAAAGCCTTGAGGTCTTGCCGATACAGCAGCGACATTTCAGACGGCAACACGCCTCCACCCGCAGGCAACTCTACGATGACGTTGACAATGCCCTTGGGCAGGGTGATGGGTTGGGGTGAATAGTGCTCTGTGTATGCTCCGTTTCCTGCGGTATATATCGCTCTTAACGGTGTAATTGATAATTGGTTGCGCCAAGCGGGAATTTCCGGTATAGGAATATCCGGACGTATGCGCAAACCGTTATTTTGCCTAGAGATTCCAACAATCGGGCCGTCGTACATCCCCTTATAAGGCACAGATACAAGCAAGTTGCTCCAACAATAGATTTGCGTAGTGATTGTAGTGGCTAACGGAACGCCAGCAACATATAGCATAGCCCCACCGGGGTAGTCGGCACCAATGCTGTTCCAAGTTTCATCAGGAGAGCCGTCATATGTGCGGTCAATTAGGTTGTGAGACACTTTCCCTGTTATCGGATTCCATTCATCCTTTGTCCCATCCGGCGTCGCCCACAAATCGCACGGCGTTACAATTGAGCTTACCGTGTTTCCGTCTGCGTCGTTAAAGTCAAACCTCGTCCCATCCGGTAAGCAAATCGGCTCTATCGGCGCTTCGGGGGTGGGGTCGGGGGTGTAGGGTTCGTAGGGAGTGGTAACCAGCCCCAATTCCAGTTGTATCAGAGCGCCGTCTACCGCGTTAATGTTGCTACCTTCTACTTCCGTAGTTGTAGAGATTGAAGTTCGGAAATATTTTGCGTTTTCTATGGATTTCCCTTCTATTATGTTGGTAAAATCAGTAGCCCTAACACTTCTTTCCGCAAAGATTCCGCTGCTCGTTCTTCCGATATATTCGTGATTTATATCGTATGCCGCAACAAAATTTCTCAAAGATACCGGTATACCGCTTAAACGGTACGACAAGGATATGTTGATTGGAATTGGATTGCATATTGCGCTAGTTGAAATATCACTGATTGTTCCCGTAGTGGAACTAATCATTTTCCCTTTAATCACTCCGGGGAATAGATTCTTTCCTTGTCGAGACTGCCACCCATTACCCCCAATCGTGCAGTCGGCCACCAGTCCACCCGCCGAATCCTCGACGTGAAAGCCGCCATCTGTTTGGGTGTGGAGCTGGTAGGGTTGGTCGGCTTTGGACGCCTGTAGGATTTTGCCCTGCTCGGCGGAGAGTACCTTATCCGCGCCGCCAGTGGTTAGGTCGTTGACTATGGCGGTTTTGTCGATTTTAAGCGCGCCCATTGCGTTAATGGCCGCCTGCTGCGCCGTGGAGACGGGCTTATCGGCGTCGGAGGTATTGTCCACATTGCCAAGGCCGAGCTGTTCTGCGTCTGTGCCGTGAGGGTTGTTTTGGTCGGCGATGTGCTCGTCGATCTTTTGTAGACCCTGCTCAATGATTAAATTATCGCTGTTGATATCATCCATCATCGGCTCGTCGTCCAAAATATACTGTACCAACCCGTGCTGGGTCTGATTTGTCGCGCTCAAGATATCCCTCCTCAGATTTTGCCCAGCACCACATAGGTGCCCGAGCTTCTGTCGATATACACCCGGTCGCCTACAACGGGGACATAACTGCTCACGCATTTGTAAAACTTCTCGGTTGGGGTGCTCTCGCCAGCAATCAGCAGTTTAGCGCGCCGCCCGGACACCGCCGTCACGGTCGCCGTACGCGGGCCGACGTTTAATTCTTCCTTGATAATTTTCAAGACGTCAGATCGCGTCAGCCCTAAATTGTTTATCATGGCGTCGACAACCTCCTAACATTGTGCATCATTTTGCCACCCTGTTTAAGTTCCGCCGACCAGCTCGTTTCTTCAAACACTCCGCTCAACTCTGGATGATTGATCATCAGCGCGCCGGTGCCGTGGTTGGGCATAACAGCGGTTTGGATTGTCGCCGTCTGGTAAACCTGCGATCGCTCAAAGGCGATGCGCCCGATATAGGCGTCCAAATCCTCTTGCGATGCGATGGCGTCGGGCTGGTAGATGTCCGACACGATGCGCCGCCCGCGTCTCACAGTGGAGAGCGGCGACGTCGGGTCGTCGTTGACGTAGATGCTGACGATATCCGCGTCAAGGTCGGGGTTTGACACGACCGCGATAAAGACGTTTGGCACGTTGTATAGGTCGGTTTCCTCGGTGATCTCGGGCGCGATGATGCTCAGATCATCGGCGCGGTAGATATGTTTGACCTGCGCCATCGTGGGCCGCACATAGGGCGTCAGGATGACCGACCCGCTCGCGTCTGACCGCACAGGATTATAATTGATCTCGGATAGCAGCATGTTGCAGATATCCAGCTTGGGCGTCCCAATCTCAAATTCACGATCACTCAACAGCGTTTTACTGGACGGCGTGATCTGCGTGCGGCTGATACCGGCAGACAGCAGGATTTGCGTCACGGCGTCTAAATACTCAGTGCCAGCGGCAAAAAACAGCCTCTCAATGATGCAATCCTCCCGAAGCACGACGGTCACGTCGTAGCACTCAATCTTGGCCTGCCTCGCGCCGCCGCCCTTGGTATAGGTCGGCGTCGTAGGGATAAACACGCCCATCGGGTATTCATCCCAATGCTCGGCCTGCACCGCCTCGGATATCTGCCGCCACGACAAACGAGCCGCATGTATCTGCCGCCACGACCGGCCCGCCGCGTGTATTTCGCGCCATGTCGGCCCGCGATAGCTGCGGCCCTCCAGCACACGCATGACAGGACGTATACGGTCAGATAAGAGGTCCAGCCCCTCGGTACTGCGCACGACAAGCTGCATCGATCGGTTGATTGCGTCGTCCTTACTCCAATTGATCGACGCGCTTTCGGCGTCCAACGTCCCGGCAGGGATACCGCCGCGCAAAATATCATAACGATACTCCACGCGGCGGCTGCCGTCTCTGGCGTGTAATGCGTCAGTCATAAGCGATCCCCTCCTTATGGGCGATGCGGATCAAGGAAAACGACACGTCGTAGGTATGGCGGTTAAACGCCCACGACAGGCCGGTCACGGCACACCAAAACGCTGTGCCGTCGCGGTCGCGGTAAAGCATCGTGCCGCCTCGCTTGGCCACAGATATAAATCCATCAAATTCAGCGCGGCTTATGAAAGATCGCTTGTAATTGCCCGTCTCGGTGTGCTGGTCGCTGTATTCGTAGATCGGCTGTGGGCGCCCTGCGTAAAATGTGGCCGTGCCCTGCGGCGACCATGTGTACTCCCGGGTGGGCCTCTCCCCGGCGTTGAGCATCAATGCAACGACGTTGGCAAGGTTTGAGGCAGGCGCGATAAAGGAACCTCTAAGCAGCGGCCCAATCGTCACAGGGGCGCTGTCGGCGTAGCAGCCGTTGGCGTCTACCGCGCGGGCGATGTAGGTATGTTCTGCCGCCGTGGCGTAGTCCCTGTATGACGCGCCCTTGTTGACTGGTAGGCCGTCCCGCAGGATGTAGACTGTCATGCCCTCGGAGATGTCGCCCGCCGTGAGCAGCACGCCCTTGTCGATCTGCGCGCCGGTGAGCGTGGGAGCGCTCGGTTTGACGGTAGACACGGTAAAGGCATAGAACGCCCACTCGGATGTATCACCCTCATCGCTGTATACGCGTAGCCGCGCGGTGTAATTGCCGTCTGGCAGGTAGCCGGATATGGTATACGCCTTTTCGGTGGTGACAACCGGGCTGCTCTTATAGATGGTTGCGCCTGATTGGTCGATCTCTAAATCAAAACCTGCCTGCGCCTGAGCTGCCCACATAAATTTAGGCCGTGCGGTACCGGTTTGTACTGACGCAAAGACCGGCACCGGCACAGGGGCGACCGCCCTAAACATGGTCGCGTCACTCCATGCGCCCGCCACACTGTTGGCGTTATGAGTGCGCACCCGCCAAAAGATATTTCCGGGGCCAAAGGTGTTGGCCGGTATAACGGCGACATGACTCGCGCCGGTCACGTCGGTCAGCGGCAACCATGTCGCGCCGTCCGTGCTGTATTGCAGGTTTGCGGCGGTTTGGGCGGTACCATTGGCCGTGTTGTGTGTCCACTCAAAGGTTATCGGCTTTTGCGCGTCCTCGTAGGAGTATGCGGGACTGATTGGCGTTGCAATAGCAGCGGCGTCAATGGTGGTGATCTCCATCCATTCGGATATTGCCGTTGTACCCGCGTTGGTGGTTACAGCAACTTGCCACTCATAAGTGCCATCGCCCAAGGTGTTGGCAGGCAGTGTGTAGGATGCTGCGCCCGCCGTGACCTCGGTGTAACTGCCCGTCCCCTTGACGCGGTAGCGGAATTTTGCGGTCGCTGGTGCTAAAACGCCGATTACATCGGTGTTGTCGTAAGCAATGCCCCACGTAAAAACAACGGGAGAAGCTTTGTTGACAAATCCAGACGCAGGCGATGCGGAATCAACCGATACGGCGACATCTTCTGAAACAACCGAAAATCGAGGTGGATGTGCGGAAGAATGAGAAGCCAGTTTGTATGTCTGCGCACCGTTGTTGTTAGGCATGGAGATCGCCAGCGCAACACCCTTTGTGATGGCATATACCTTTGAAAATGGCGAACTGCTTAACGCCATGTTGGTATATGCGTTAAGCGGTGGGGTGTAATAGTCGTAGATATAGTATCTGTTGCTTGTATAATCAAGCGTGTTATATGTGATCGCGCCTATATTGGCAGCCGTTATTTGGTTGTCAATATAGTTAATCATGAAATTACCAGAATGGGTGGTGCTGGCGTCGGCGGTAAAATACAGTTGGGCATATATAGATTTTACCTTTTTGCCCTGTGGGAGGGCATTTGGGTTAAATCCCAATACCGCGTGAATTGTCCTTGTAAGGGGCCTGTTACGGTATATCTGCAATTCTGCGCCCTGAAAATTGCTGTCGGGGCTGTCGCTGTCCACATACGCACTTGCGATGGCGTTTATAACGGTTGTAACCTCTGCCACTATTTCATCCTCCCCAGCCTGCGGGCTTGTTCCATCGTGCGCCAGAAGTCGGCGACGCTTTGCATGTCGGCGGAATTTACGGCCATATTGATGTTTATAGTGTCGCCGCCCCTCTCTAACTGCGCATTCTGTGCGGCGGTTAATACCCGCTCACCCTTATGCAGCTCGGCAACGTATCCATCAAACGGCACATAGGCAAGGCCGGTCGCGTGGCTACCATCAACCTTGTCGCCCGAATCCACTTGAGATTTGCCTTTATTCCAAAAAGCAAGCTTTTCGGCCAGCCATGCAACCTTATCGCCAACCCATTTGGAGATATCTCCCCAAACACTTTTCAGTCCTTCCCACAAGGAGTTGAACAACTGCTTTCCAATATTAAATAATAGGGAAAGCCCGGCCTCAAACGCTTTTATCAATGCCTCTAAGAGCAGTGGCACCAGCTTAATAATACCGTCCCAAATGGATTTAAGCAGGTTCCCGATCTCCTCCCAAAGGGTCGACCAGTCCCCTTTAAATAAGGCGGTGAATATCCGAAACAGCGCCATAATAATATCCAGCGCCGTTTCGATAATGACCTTGATAGCCTCCCATAACGGCTTGACAACGGCCATGATTTCATCGCCGTGAGCCTTCCAAAAGGCGCTTATCGCGCCAATAAAAGCTCCTATTGCTTCTATAATTTGCCCTAGTATCGGTTGTAACCATGCCCAAAGCTCATCTATGGCCGCCATGACGGCGTCGATCGTGTCCTGATTTTCACCCGCCCACTCGGCCCAAGCCGCAATGAGCTGCGCGATGAAGTTAACAACAACTGACACGCCCGCTCCGATAATTTCAAAGGCTTTGCCGACAACCTTCTGAATCATCGGCATATTTTCAAGCAACCAGTCCGCCGCCTGCTGGATCATGGGCATTACTTTGACACCAATCTGTGTGACAACAGCCCCAAAGGACCGTTTGACGTCGTCGATGGTATCACCCAGCACAACGCCCGCTGTCACCGCTTCATCCGACATGACCAGCCCTAAATCATGGGCGCGTTGCCGCAATTCCTCGATACCCTCCGCGCCGTTATTGAGCATCGGCATCATTTCAATGCCCGCCTTACCGAATAGCTCGGTCGCAAGGCGGGCTTTTTCAGTGCCGTTTTCCATTTCGGCAAGGGCGGTAATGGCCTCATTGGTCATCTGTTCCTGACTTTTCAGCTTGCCGGTGCCATCTTCCCAAGATATGCCTAAAGCGTCGAACATCTCTTGGGCATTCTTACTGCCACCGGCAGCGGCGTCCATCTGCTGCGTCAGTGTCTTGACGCCAACCTGTAGCTTTTCGACATCCATACCATTTTGGCCAAGAATATAGTCCCATTCCTGAAAGGTCTGCTTTGAGACGCCGATCTTGTTCGACATTTTATCAATACGGTCGGTTGCCTCAGCAGACTTCATGGCCATGCCGTATATAGCCGTGGCCCCAGCAGCGGTGGCAGCGCCCACCGCCACCGCTGCGCCTGCAACAGCCTTGACCCCACCACCGATGGAATTCATCAGCCCTTTAGCCTTGTCATCGGTCTGGCTGATGCTGTTGAGCGCCTCCTTGTTGTCAACTAAAATGGTTCCGAACAGCTTAAACAGTTCCACAGCATCACCTCGCCATATTTAGAATAGATTTGACGTCCTCTAAAATCTCGGCTTCGTTTCGATTATCCGCCCGCGCGGAAAGGCCGCGCTTAAATTCCTCGAAGGGTATGTGCTGATAGCTCGCGATCCATCGTTGAAGCAAAATACCTTCTTCGCGCTGCTGTATGGCGTGACGAATCAGTCGTAGCCCGTCACCACACGGCATCGCCATAATAAATGCTATCTCGCGATACCGACAAAGGACGAGGTCGAGGGTTTCGGTGTAATCAAGCCGCGCAGCAACGTAAAAAAACCGGCGATGTCATTTTCCTCCGCCATCACCTTAATGCTTGCCGCTAAGTCCATCAGCGGGAGGTCGCGCACCTCTTCGGGCGTCATTTCAAACGGTCCCGCAAGAAACTCATAAGCGCATCCTTCCGCCTTTTTAGAAACAAAAAGTTCCAGCACCTTCATAAACGCCTGTGCGCCAATCTCATCTCTGGTTAGCTTTCCGTCGTTGGCGAGCTGGGCGAGCGCCTGTATCTCGTCTTTGAGTTGCAAATCCGAGACGATGCGCAGCGCGGCAAAAACATCCTGTGTCGCTAATTTTCTCATGGTTGGCCCTCCATTTTGGGATATAGGATTTTAAACGGCGGGCTGTCAAGGCCCTCCTGATCGTAATGGCCCGTGAAGATCATCTGCACAACACCCTCGTTTTTGTCCTGCATGGTGGCAGTCAGCCCGTTGGTATTGATCGCGTTGAGCACCTGAATTATGACCGGCTTTCCGCTGCCCGAGAGCTTGCCGACCCACGTTACATTGTCGAGATAGTCGGCCAACGCGATGTAGTTGCGGGCGGTGATGACGTCGTAGTCCTCATTGGTGGTGGTATCCACGTCTGCGGATACCAGCGCCAATTTGATTGCCTGTGTCGATAGTTCAAGAACATTTGCCATTAGCGTTACAACCCATTCATCGATGGCCTCCAAGCCCTTTGCCGCGCCCTTGACGCCGTCCACCTCGATGCGGCGGATGGTGGGCGCGGCCTTAAACTCCCCGCCGCCGCGCGTCGCGCCAATCAGTTTACCGGCAGTTACCGCCGTTTCAAAAGTATCGGTGTCTGCATTAAAATTTTTAAAAAAGGCCCCGGCGTCTAAAAGAAGACGCTCCGAGGTCTTGGAAGTAAAACCGCTGTATGTTTTGCTCATGTGTCGCTCCTTTCGTAAGCATAAAGATCAAAGGTCAGCCGACGCCGCCGAATGGCAGGGTCGGGGTCATGCACCTTGTTGCGGGTCGCGCGGTAGAGGCGATATTGCAGCGTGTCAGTCAATTCACATCGGTGGTCAAGTGCTTTAGCGCAGGCGTCGGCCAGCGCGTCGACCGTTGCCGTGTCGCTCGACCGATCCCACACATTCAACTCCAACGAATAATCCGATCTGTCACCGCTAAAAAAACAGTTGAGATCAAAGACGATGCGGGGGAAATTAGCCTCGGGCGGCGCGTCCTCAAAGTAGACATCGCCGCAAAGTTCCAGCAGCAGCGCCCGAATAATGGTTTTAATCTCCTGTGTCATCGTCGCCCGCCTCCCCGATTTCCTCGTTTTCGTCGATTAGTTCCTGCACTCGGATATCATCCTCAATGGCCGACAGATAGGCGCCTTGAATTTTGCGGATGTCCTCGATGCTCTCCCGCACCGTGGACTGCAATATCTCGCGGCGCGGCTGATTGGATGTGCCAAGCTCTTGCAGCTCGCCATACCACGCATCGCCATGCGCGCCCCGCTGTAAATTGTGGATACCGATAATCAGGTCATTCTCCTGTTTGCGTATCCAATACTGAAATTTGCCGGTGCGGTTTTTATTCATGTACTTTGAGCCGCCCGGCAGCGCTCGCAGCTTGCGCGCACAGCGCATGAGGATCAGCCGCCCGGTGTCCTTGAGCGCCGCACGGGTCAGCTCGGTGATGGTGTAGCTGGCGCGGTCGACGCTTGAAATCATCTCGACTTGGCCCTTTTTAAATTTGACAGGGGAGGGAATAGGCATTACACCACCCCCGACTGACAGGTCAGTTCCATGTGGTCGCCATCCTGAAAGGTTCGGTTGATGCGGTAAGCGCGCCCGCCGATCTCCACCCGCTGCTGGCCGTCGTACTCCGCCGCCCATATAATGGCCTTGACCTCGGGCTTTTGCCCGAGCGCCTGCGCTTGGTAAAATTCCGACTGGCCTACCGAACGAATCCGCGCGATCACGTCGGTGCGGTCGCTGCCGGGTATGGCGTCGCCCGCAGCGTTGACCGCAGTTGCGCCGCCGAGCAGCGTTATGACCATGTCACGATCAAGCACGATAATCCCCCGCAATCATCATCGAGCCTTTCAGCATGTCATAGGACTGCTGATAGCGCCCGGCGTTTTCATCCGCGCCGAAATTGGCCTTGCAGTAAAGCACAACGGCCCGCTTTATCAGCGG
>JAEWBS010000031.1 GCA_023391005.1 Bacillota bacterium
TTTTTTATAATGCATCAAATGCTTTTTCGTGGTACAATATCAAAGAACATGTCAAATTTAAGGTCAGTACATTGTAAAAGATCAATATGCAGTGGGACCACTCAAAAAGGAGCAACATTTATGACCATCCTTAATTTCATTGCCATGGGCGGCGGCGTAGCGCTTTTTCTGTACGGAATGAGCGTTATGGGCAACGGGCTCGAAAAGATTTCAGGCGGCAAAATGGAAAAGGCGCTTGAAAAGCTCACCGGCAATATCTTGTCAAGCGTGGCGCTTGGCGCTGTCGTTACCGGTGTTTTACAGAGCTCGTCGGCTACCACCGTCATTGTGGTGGGTCTGGTCAACGCGGGCATTATGCAGCTGCGGCAGGCCGTGGGCGTCATTATGGGCGCAAACATTGGCACGACCGTGACGGCGCAGCTGATTCGTCTCTCCGATATTAACAGCGGCAGCACGGCGCTTCAGTTTTTTAAACCCGCTACCCTTGCCCCGCTGGCGGCGATGGTAGGCATTTTGCTGTATATGTCCTCGAAAAAGGCCAAGCGCCGCGAGGTGGGGCAGATGCTCATGGGTTTTGGCATCTTGTTTGCGGGTATGTTTGCAATGGAGGAGGCCGTTGCGCCTTTGCAGAATTCCCCGGCTTTTATCAGTGTGATGACGGCGATGTCCAACCCTATTCTAGGCGTGCTGGCGGGTGCGATCGTCACAGCGATTATTCAAAGTTCCTCGGCGTCGGTCGGTATGCTTCAGGCGATATCCGCGACCGGCGTACTGCGGTTTTCCACGGCGTTTCCGATCATCATGGGCCAGAATATCGGTACATGCATTACGGCGCTCCTGTCCTCGATCGGTACTTCTAAAAACGCGAAGCGGTCGGCGTTGATCCACCTGTATTTTAACATCATCGGCACCCTTGTATTTTTATTTGTGGTGTACGGTCTTAAGGCGCTCCTCGGCCCGCCCGATTTTTGGAATCAGACGATCGGCCGCAGCGGCATCGCGAATTTTCACACGGTTTTTAACGTCTTGGTAACGGTGATACTGCTGCCTTTCTCGAATCTTCTCGTAAGGCTGGCCTATGCCTCCATTAAGGACACTGGCGAGAACGAGAAGTTCAAGGTGCTCGAGCTGCTCGACGACCGCCTGCTCAAATCCCCCTCGATTGCGCTGCAGCAGTGCGACCATATGATTACCAAAATGGCCGAATATGCCCACAAAAACTTTTTGGACAGCGTTGAGCTGCTGAAGAAGTTTGATCTTAAAACCGCCGAGCGGATCAATGAGAATGAGAACCTCATAGATAAAATGGAGGATAAGCTTGAGCATTATCTGATCAAGCTTTCGGCCCAGCCGGTTTCGGACGAGGACAGCCGCGCCGTTTCAACAGCGCTGCATATGGTCAAGGATTATGAACGCGTCAGCGACTATTGCGTAAACCTGATGGAATGTGCCGATGAGATGCAGTCGGCCAGCGTGTTCTTTTCACAGCAGGCGCTGGGTGAACTCGACGTGCTGATCGGCGCTGTCAACGACATTATCAGCACGGCCAATCAGGCTCAGATGTCGGGCAGCACAACCATCGCCAAGCGGATAGAGCCGCTGGAGGAGACGATTGACGCCATTGTCGAATGCCTCAAGGACATGCATGTTGAGCGGCTGAAGATTGGTGAATGCAATATTCACAGCGGCATTGTTTTTCTTGAGATTCTCACAAATCTTGAGCGCGTTGCCGATCACTGTTCCAATATTGGCCTGAGCATCATCGGCAACAAGGACGAGCGCGCGCGGTATGAATCGCACGAATATATCAAGCGTGCGCATGAGGCGGGCGACTCAGACTATGTAGCCAACTACCAAAGCTATATGAGCAAGTACTACAACGCCATTCAGCCCGACCGCAAATAAGAGGCGGACATGACGCGGAGAACGCTACGCGTTTTCAAAGTTGTACGAACGATTTTACCACGGCATTAAAAAGGTGATAATATGAATTATTCTAAACAGCGCGAGCTTATAATCGACGCACTACGACGCACCGACCAGCATCCAACGGCGGAGACGGTCTATCGGACACTCAAGGGCGAACACCCCCGCCTGAGCCTCGCGACGGTTTATCGCAATTTAAACCAGCTTTGCGAGACCGGTGTGATCAAGAAGCTGCATGTTGCCGATTCTCCCGACCGGTTTGACGGCAATGTCGAGCCACATTACCATTTGTGCTGCAAAGATTGTAGGCAGATTATTGATATCGCTGTGCCCAAGGATGCTTGGCGCAGCCTGCTCTCAAAGGACGAAAAGCACTGCATAGACGGATGTGATGTTCTTTTTTACGGCACCTGCGCCCAGTGTGCCGAACAGGAAGCGGCCGAGTAAGTGCGACCGAGTAGTATCTGGCGCGTCTAATAGAATTGGCTGATTAAACATTGATCGGCGTTAAACCGCATGCAGGCGGATGTTTGCATGCGGTCTTGATTTTTGGCATAATTTGTTATATTTTGGCTAAATGTTTTTGGCACAATTTCACTTTTCTTTCACGTTTTTATGTTATAATAGCTTTTGAACGATAAACGATAATTATAATTTATTTATATGTAACAGCGCCGTTCAATCGGCTTGCTGATTTTTGATGTGCCGTTTACCGCCCGTTTGCTTACACATGGGCGTTGTGCGCAATGGCTTGCCGCTCAGCTCGGCAACGGCCTGCGCAAGCTGATATCACAAAAGACTTTGACAGACGTCCGCGCGGCAAGATCGTTTTCGGCGACACCCAACCTTTGGCCGCCTGCCGCGCGTAAAATATAATACAGGGGTGAACCGATGAAACTTTTGGCAGGACTGCTGTCAGCCCTATTAACGTCGGCTATGCTGGCCCAGCTGTGCGTCGCGGCCGGCCCGCCGGCTGTCAATTCTGAAACCTATGTCGTCATGGACGTTAAAACCGGTCAGGTGCTTGCCGCCAAGGGCGAGCACGCCCAGATGTACCCCGCCAGTATCACCAAGGTGCTGACCTGTGCGCTGGCGCTCGAGCGCGGCTCGCCGCAGGATGTACATACGATGAGCTACGAGGCGACTCATTCGATCGACTATGGCAGCACCCATATTGCGCTGACTGAGGACGAGCAGATCTCGGTAGAGGCGCTGCTCAACGCCACGATGATTGAATCGGCGAACGACGCGGCCAACGGTCTGGCGGAGTATACGGCAGGCAGCCTATCGTCCTTTGCCGACCTAATGAACCAAAAGGCAGCCGAAATTGGCGCAAAAGATACCCATTTTGTGAATGCGCACGGCCTGCACGACAAAAAGCACTACACCAGTGCCTATGATATGGCGCTGATTACACGCTGGGCGCTGACAGTAGACGGCTTTAAGGCTCTGTTCGGCGCGGAAAGCTATACGATTCCGCCGACGAATAAGCAAAAGCAGTCGCGCACCTTCGGTACGCATCATCACATGCTGGTCGAATCGAAATATTATTACGAGGGAACCGAAGGCGGCAAGCTGGGCTGGACGCCCGAGGCGCAGCACACGCTGGTCACGCTGGCCAAGCGCGGCGATATGGAGCTGATCTGCGTCGTCATGAAGACGCGGACACAGTATGAGAAATATGTCGATGCCGCAAAGCTGCTCGACTATTGCTTTGACAATTTCTCAACTGCCGCCATGACGATCAATCAGTATGCGCAGACCCCGATCGCGGTTTATGACGGCGAGGTTCAAACCGGCGAGGTGGTCATTGTACCGCAGGAGATTGCGATCATCCGCCCGCCGACGGTGGCTAAAATAGACATCACCCAAAAGCTGGTCGCGCCCGAAAGCTATAAGTCCGGTGAGACGATCGACCCGCGCATCCAGTTTTTTGATCCGGACGGCAACGCGCTGGCCGATGTGGCGCTGGAATGGACGCTCAACACGGTGCAGGTGGAGGCTGCCGCAACGACGGCGCCATCGGACGATGCACCGGGGGCGTTCCCGCGGATGGGCGGCGGCTTCTGGGTTAAGGCGGCCGCGGCGGTGTTGGCGGCCTCGGTCGCGGTGCTCTTCGGGATACGCGCACATAATTTGCGTATTTTAGAACAAAAACGCATGCTCAAGGCGCGCAAGAGGCAGGAGTGGGAGCGTCAGCGCCAAGAGGCGTTAAATACGGCGAATATGGCCAGAGGCTCTTATGCACAGAGACATTTATGAATGATAAGCCCTCAAAAGGCGCTTTAAACGCAGGGGACCGGTGTCTAAAAGATACCGGTCCCCTGCGGATTGTCAATAAAGTTATACGTTATTACAGTCGTGCTTAAACGGCACGGCAGTGGTTGTTTAGCGCCGACGCGCAGGAACGGTCCCCACCCCCGGCGCTTGCATGTTCTGCGTAATATGCGGGCATCTTCTCACTGCGTTACAGATGCGAAGCACCCGGCGAGCGGGATGCTGTCTCCCGCGTGCCCACCTGACCTCCGGTGGGATTTTGGAGCAACAGGGGTGGGCGCTTAAAGTATACGGTTCTTGACTATATGCCCGACGTGAAAGTGTTAGCTTCCCACGCGCCGTCAGTAGGCGCCATCCGGACTTGTTACGTGATTATACGCGCCAAGTTGCATTTGTGGGGCCTCTTGGGGCACGGCGGCGCCTCCATCGCGCCGCCGTGCGGGTAACGTATGAGTTTCAATAGGCTACGAGGGCCGGTGTCTTTTAGACATCGGCCCTCGGTCACTTTCTATTTAGAGAGTGCTATACCGTTTTTTAAGAAAGGATTTCTTGGATCTGTCGTGGAAAAACGACGATCAGCACAGGCTGTCCACCTCTTCGAGCCAGAGCGCCGCCGAGGCGTCGCTGGGCATGCGCCAGTCGCCGCGGGGCGAGAGGGTCAGCGAGCCGACCTTGGGACCGTCCGGCAGGCAGGAACGCTTAAACTGCTGCGAGAAGAAGCGGCGGTAGAAGATGCGCATCCATTTTAAAAGCGTGGCGCGGTCATAAGCGCCACCAAAGGCCGCCTCGGCCAGCCGCAGCACCTTTTGCGGCGAAAAGCTCCAGCGCACCGAATAGTAGAGGAAGAAATCGTGCAGCTCGTAAGGGCCGACAATACCCTCGGTCTTCTGAGAGATCTCGCCGTTTTCGGCGGGCAGCAGCTCGGGCGAGACGGGGGTGTCGAGCACATCGAGGAGCACATGACGCAGCGCGTCGTCGTCGGTGCGGTCGGCCTCATACTGCACGAGATGGCGGATGAGCGTCTTCGGAATCGAGGCGTTGACGCCATACATCGACATGTGGTCGCCGTTATAGGTCGCCCAACCGAGCGCCAGCTCCGAGAGGTCGCCGGTGCCGATGACGATGCCCTCGGTCTGATTGGCGATATCCATCAGTAGTTGGGTGCGCTCTCTCGCCTGAGAATTTTCAAACACAACATCAAGGGTCTTGGCGTCGTGGCCAAGATCGTCAAAGTGCACCTCCACCGCCCGCGCGATATCGATGGTGCGCAGCCGTGCGCCGAGCTTTTCAGCCAGCAGCTCGGCATTGCCCTTGGTGCGGGCCGTTGTGCCAAAGCAGGGCATCGTCACCGCGACAATGTCGGTGGTGGGGCGGCCAAGCAGCTTCATGGCACGGGCACAGACCAGCAGCGCCAGCGTGGAATCAAGCCCGCCCGAAAGGCCCAGCACCGCCGTTTTAGCGCCCGAGTGCAGCAGCCGTTTGCGCAGGCCGTGCGCCTGAATTGCCAGAATATCCTCGCAGCGCTCGGCGCGCTCGGCCGAGGAGGCGGGCACAAAGGGCAGCGGCGCGACATGGCGGCTGAGCGCCGTCTCAGCCACGGTGACCGAGAAAGGGATGCGCTGATAGCCCGCGTCGTTTGCGGCAGGGTAGGTGTTCATGCGGCGGCGCTCGCCGACGAGGCGCTGGACATCAAGCTCGGTGCAGATGATCTCGTTTGAGAAAAGTGGCGCTTCGGCCAGCAGTGCGCCGTTTTCGGCGATCATCGAGTGGCCCGCGAACACCATGTCGGTCGTCGATTCGCCGTTGCCCGCGTCGGCGTAAAGATAGCCGCAGAGCAGGCGGGCCGAGATGCTTTGCAGCATCCCGCGGCGGTAGTCGGCCTTGCCGACAATCTCGTCGCTGGCCGACAGGTTAGCGATCACCGTGGCGCCCGCCAGCGCGTGAGAAACGCAGGGCGGCTGCGGTACCCAGAGATCCTCGCAGATCTCGACCGCCAGCACCCATTCGGGCAATTCCTCGCAGCAAAACAGCAGGCGCTGCCCGAACGGTGCGGTCTGGCCGCAGAGCGTGACGCTGCCGACGCCCTCAAAAGCGGGCGTAAAATTGCGCCGCTCATAAAATTCGCCGTAGTTTGGCAGATGCGCCTTGGGCACGACGCCCAACAGCTTACCGTTTTGCAGGACGACGGCACAGTTGTAAAGCTTATTAAAGGCCGGCACCGGCATACCGGCGACGATGACCATCTCAAGGCCGACCGAGGCTTGAAGCAGTGTGTGCAAGCCTTTTTGAGCCCCCTCGAGCAGCACCCGCTGCGAAAACAGATCGCCGCAGGTATAGCCGGTGAGCGAAAGCTCGGGAAACACCAGTAGCCGCGCGCCCTTGCTGACGGCGGCCTTGACGCTCTCCGCCATTTTTTCGGCGTTGAAAGCGCAGTCGGCCACTCTCAGCTCGGGGGAAGCGCAGGCTGTGCGGATAAAGCCGTTCTTCATATTAAAACACCTCCGTGCTAAATTTAAACAATCGCCTTTATTTTACGCGCAAAAGAGTCGCTTGTCAAAGGTTTGACACCAGATACCGACATCCGACAGAAAGTACAAAATCTTTACGGTCTTTTGCTGTCGACTGCGTTATCTCCTTGCGGGCAACAAAAATTTACACAAATCTTTTCGCGCTTTCTGTCGGGCATTCGTATTACATATTTTTGGACAGCCCCGAATAAATATAAACAAATCAGAAGGACAAGAAGGGAGATTTTTTCATGGGGTACGGGCGGGATGAAATGGCGGGACTTTCAACCAAGGAAGCGCAGCGGCGGCTGCTTGAAAACGGAGAAAACCGGTTGGATACCGGCAAAAAACATTCGGCGTTAAAAATTTTTGCAGGGCAGTTTCGGGACTTGATGGTGATTATACTGTTGATTGCCACGGCGGTTTCGGCGGTTCTCGGGGAACTGCACGAGGCGGTCGCTATTGTGGTGATTGTGCTGATAAATGCGCTGCTGGGCTTTTTTCAAGAGCTGCGCTGCGAGCAAACGCTCGAGGCGCTGGCCAAGCTCTCGGCGCCGTTGGCCCGCGTGCGGCGCGACGGGCAGGAGGTTGAAATTCCGGCAGCTAAGGTGGTGCAGGGCGATTTGCTGCTGCTCTCGGCGGGGGACTGCGTCGCTGCCGACGCGGTGCTGCTCACCCAAAACGCGCTGGCCTGTGATGAAGCGCTGCTGACCGGCGAGTCGGAGGCATGCGTCAAGCGGTCGGTCACCGGCAGGGAGGCCGACGCCCGCGCCGCGCACGATGCAATGGTATTCATGGGTACCCACGTCGTCGCCGGGCGCGCCGAGGCGCAGGTTTCAGCCACCGGCATGGCGACCGAGATGGGGGCCATCGCCGGTATGCTCAGCGGCATTGAGGAAGAACAGACGCCGCTGCAAAAAAGGCTGGATCAGGTCGGGCACACGATTGGCATAGGCTGCCTTGTCATCTGCCTGTTGGTGGCGGCGGCGGGCGTATGGCGCGGGGAAGCGCCGCTGAATATGCTGATCACCGGCATCAGCCTCGCGGTGGCGGCGGTGCCTGAGGGGCTGCCCGCCATTGTGACCATCTCGCTGGCATTGGCTGTGCGCCGCATTTTACGCCGCAACGCGTTGATTAAGCATCTGCACGCGGTCGAAACGCTCGGCTGCGCCACCGTCATCTGCTCTGATAAAACCGGTACGCTGACCCAAAACCGCATGACGGTGCAAAAGCTGGTGACCCTCTCGGGCGAGCACGCGCCCGCGCAGATCAAGCCGCTGCTGCTGCGGCATCCCGAGCTTAAATATCTGCTGGAGACGGCGGCCTATTGTAACGACGCGAAAACGCAGCCCAAAAAGCGTGGCTTCTGGGGCCGGGAGGAGGCCGACGCCCTGACCAACCTGACCTTCTCGGGAGACCCGACCGAAACGGCGCTGCTGAAAACGGCGCTCGAGGCCGGTGTGCGCCCTGCGGATTTCTACCGGCGCGGCGAGCTGGCTTTTGACTCGACTCGCAAGCGCATGACCGTCTGGGGCGGCTGCGCGGACGGCGTCAACCGCATCTACATGAAGGGCGCGCCCGAGCTGGTGCTCTCGCGCTGTACCCGCATTGCCACGGCACAGGGCAGCGTGCCGCTGACCACAGAGCTGCGGCGCAAAATAACGGCGGATAACGCCCGGCTTGCGGGAGATGCGCTTCGGGTGATGGGGTTTGCGTTCCGCGAGCAGGGGCAAAGCGGCGAAGCGCCCGAGAATAACCTCGTGTTCGCGGGACTCATCGGCCTCTTTGACCCGCCCCGGCCCGAGGCGGCGGCGGCGGTGGCGGCCTGCCGCACGGCACAGATTCGTGTTGTGATGATCACGGGTGACCATGCCGTGACGGCCAAGGCGGTCGCGCGGCAGTTAGGAATTTTGAAGGGCGATGGCAAGGGCGAGGGCGACGTCATCACCGGCGATCTGCTCGACGCGATGAATGACGCGCAGTTGCAGGAGCGCTGCAAGACCGCGACGGTATTCGCGCGGGTCAGCCCGGCGCATAAGCTGCGCATTGTGCGCGCCATGAAGGCCAACGGCGAGATTGTGGCGATGACCGGCGACGGCGTCAACGACGCACCCGCCGTCAAGGAGTCAAGCATCGGCGTCGCGATGGGCGAGGGCGGCACCGACGTAACCCGCGAGGCCGCCGATGTGATTCTGCTTGACGATAACTTCGCGACGCTGGTGGCGGCGGTCGAGGAGGGGCGCACCATTTATCAGAATATCCGCCGCTTCTTGCGCTATCTGCTCTCCTGCAACGCCGGTGAGGTGTTTACAATGTTTGTCGGCATGCTCATGGGCATGCCGGTCATCCTCACGCCGATTCAGTTGTTGCTCGTCAATCTTGTGACCGACGGCTTGCCAGCCATCGCGCTGGGGCTTGAGCCCTCCGATCCGCAGGTGATGCGTCAGCCGCCGCGCAAGGCGGACGACTCGATCTTTTCAGGTGGGCTGATGGGCAAGATCCTGTTTCGGGGCGTGCTGATCGGACTGACAACGCTCGGCGTCTTCTCGCTGACGATCAGCGGCGGGGGAGACCTTAAAACGGCGCGAACGGCGGCACTCTGCACGCTAACCATGACGCAGCTGTTTCATGTGTTTGAGTGCCGTAGCGAGACCAAGGGGCTGTTGCAGATCAACCCCTTTACGAATCCGCTGCTGCTGGCAGCGGCGCTAACCTCGATGCTCTGTGTATTCGGAGCGGTATACCATCCGGCGGTGTCGTCGGTGTTCCTTACAACGGCGCTGACCGCCGCGCAAATGAAGCTGGTGCTGCTGTGCAGTCTGGCGGCGCCCGCCATATCGTCGGTCGTGCTGCTGCTCTCTAAAAAACGGCCGCGCCGTAATGATTTGGTCGGACGAGGGGCGCTTGAGGGCCAAAAGAGCCTCCCGCCGCAGCGAGAGGCCCTGACATCGCAATAAGGTTGCTAAAGATTCCAAGTGGCGCGCGTGCTATTTCAATATATGACGTCACGGCGTCTGCCGGGTGGCACGAATGCCCGACAGCGGTAAGACCTTTTAGTGGCGCTACCGCGTAACAGGTCTGCCGCAGTTGCGGCAAAAGTGGTCGTCGGCGCCGAGCAGCGCGGCGCAATGCGGGCAGGCCGGGCGGTAGTTGTTCTGCAACAGCCGCAGCGTTCCCTGCCGGGCGTGCGCCGTGCCGTTTTGTTCTGCGTCCTTGCCCAAACGCTCATCAGCCTCAAAAATACTGGCGCAGTTGGGGCAGGTGGCAAAATAAGTTGCGTGAAATTTATAGAGCGGGATAAAAAAGGCGTGCAGATACTGATATTTTCGCGCGAGGTGGAACGGCTTGTCGCTGCCGCAGCAGGGGCAGCAGCCCGCCTGCGCATAGCCCGCCGGGCTCACTTTAAAATTTGTACCGAATAATCCGATAAAAAACATGGGGGTATGCGCCTCCTTTATGTTCTTTTTACATCATAATACCGGCGGCGTCTCAGGTCAAGAAAAAGCCGATTTTACAGGCAGTAATCTGGCAATTTTATTACACTATTATTTCGTAAAAACAAGATGGAAATTGCCAAAACCAAAGGCAAAATGGCGTGAATACCACGGTGTGTCAGCGATTAAGGAAGATAACGCTGTGTTTAGCATAATTTTCCGCCCCGTTTTGCCACAAAATGCGCCCAAGCGTCCTTGGTTTGACTTGACCCGATTGGCGATAAGCGGTAGAATAAAGTGCTATATGGTGTATTGTGAGGTAAAAGAATGAAACGCAGTATCAATAAATTTACCGCTTCGCTTCTGGCCGCCGCGATTGTCTTGTCGGCGCTGGGCGGGTGTGGCGGCGGGGTGGCCTCGAGCACGGGGCAAATTGAGCCGCCGCAAAGCAGCAGCGTGTCGAGCGAGCCTACATATCCCGCCGAGTTTCCGCCCGCGGACCAGCCGCTGCCCGCAAAGGAAGAGCCCAAGGCGTCCGAACCGGCGGCCTCTTCTCAGACGCAGCCGGAACAAAAGCCCCAGTCATCGCCGCCCGCTTCGAGTGCCGTGACCGCGCCGCCTGCCTCAAGCAGTCAGCCGCCCGCCTCAAGCGCCGCGCCGCCCCCCGCCGCGTCGAGCAGTCAGCCGCCCGCGTCGAGCGTGCCGGAGCCTGAGCCCTCTGAGCCGGCCTACGCGGTGACCCGCAGCGATGTCGACGAGGTGCGCGGCATCTGGATCTCTTATCTCGATTTTTATTCACTGGCCAAGGATCAGAACCGGTCGGGCTTTACGTCTAATATCAACAGCGCGTTTAAAACGATTGCGGACTACGGCCTGAACACCGTTTATGTTCAGGTGCGCCCGTTTGGCGACGCAATGTATGCCTCGGACATCTTTCCGTGGAGTTATGTGCTGACCGGCACCGAGGGCGGCGGCCCCGGTTACGATCCGCTTGAGGTCATGATTTCAGCCGCCAAAAAGTATGGCCTACGCATTGAGGCGTGGATCAACCCCTACCGCGTATTGGCTGTCGGCAGCACACGCCAGCTGTCCTCCTCCAATCCGGCGGTGCAGGCTATCCGGCAGGGCAAGGACACGGCCATCTCTTATAACGGCGGTATTTTCTACAACCCGGCCAGCAAGACGGCGCGCGCGCTCATCACACAGGGCGTTGTCGAGCTGGTGGAAAACTATGATATCGACGGCATACACTTTGACGATTACTTCTACCCGACAACCGACGAGTCGTTTGACGCGGTTTATTACCGCGATTACCGCTCGGCGGGCGGGTCGCTCTCTCAGGGTGACTGGCGGCGCGAGAATGTCAATACGCTGGTACGGCAGGTCTATGCCGCCATCAAGGCGGCCGATTCTACGGTGCTGTTTGGCATCAGCCCACAGGCGCGCATGGATAACAACTACAACGGCCAGTTCGCCGACGTTGAGAAGTGGCTGTCGGGCAGCGGTTATGTCGATTATATCTGCCCGCAGATCTATTACGGCTTTAATAACGACTCGGCCCCCTACGCCAGCACGCTGGCGCTGTGGAACAAGATGGCTAAGGGCTCGGGCATTGCGCTCTATGTCGGTCTGGCAGTCTATAAATGCGGCGTTTCGGACAAATGGGCCGGCAGCGGCGCGAACGAATGGATTAATTGCACGACGATGATGCGCGATATGGTTGCCGAAGCGCGCGAGGTCTCAAGTTATCAGGGCTTTTTGCTCTACCGCTATGACTCGCTCTTTAATCCCGAGAGCGCCGTCGCAAGCCATATTTCGAAAGAACGCGCCAACCTGAGCAACATCCTTTAATACCGATCTTCCGCTAAAAGGTGGATATTCCGAGCGGTAGATTTCTACTCTGCCGGGTGTGTCGAGGCCGGCGGGCGTCTGCCTGTCGTTTGTCTCGGCCCCGTAAGGCAAAAGCTGATGGCTTCTTGACGCAACCTTAGCGTGAAGAACACAATCAAGTCCACAGTCCAGCACTATGTAAGACCGGCAAAATCGGCAAAACCAAGCGCCAAAGGGGAACAACAGTGGCAAAAAGACGTGTAAAAAAGCGTAAAAAGTACATGGCAATAGTTCTATGCATCACACTGGTGCTGCTGACGGCGGCAACCGGTGTGCTTGCCGTACTTGCCAATAAGGACGATTCGACCGTATTCGCCAGCTTCGCCAATAAAGGACCTTTTGGCGGAGGACGGCCTTCCTCGTCGTCGGCCTCGGGTGAACCGTCGGACATGCCCGAGACGCCGGATGATCCCAACGATCCCGATGCCACGCCGCCGGCACAAAAAATCTTCCCGGATGAGCTGCGCGCCGTTACGCTCAAGCCCGGCGTCGATTTCCCTGTGACGGGCAGCGACGCGGAGATTGCCGACAGTATCGGCAAGGCGATTGAGTCGGCGCGCGCGTTGACGATGAACGCCATTGTCATCGACACGCTCGATTCAGACGGCAGCGTGCTGTATCCCTCGTCCTTCATGCCCTGCTTAACCTGCGAGGAGGGAGGCGGCGACCCGCTGCTTTCCGCCATCACGCAGGCGCGCGAGGCGGGGCTTTATGTCTATACGACCTATTACATAACCGACGTGTCCTTCAATGATAAAATTGCCGTGCTGGGTAAGGCGACGGCGTCGCTTATCGACGGCGTGACGGCCGACATCGCGTCGTTTGCCGCGCGCTATCAGCCCGACGGCGTGCTGCTCGATGGCTATTATAACGTGCAGAGCAAAAAGAGCTATTCAAACTATCTGGCGCTCGGCGGCGGCATCGGCTTTGAGGACTATATGCACGCGGTGCCCGAAACGCTGCTGACACTGGTTCGCGCCGAGCTTGACCGAACGGCCCCCTCGGTGGCGATCGGGCTCTTGAGCGAGGCGGTCTGGGCCAACGATTATGAAAACGAGAACGGTTCGGCCACCAAGGCGGCCTTCTCGACCTTTGCCGACGGTAATGCCGACACGGTAAAGTTTATTGAAACCGGGCTGGCTGATTTTGTCGCGGTCAAGGCCTACGGCTCGATCGACGACGCCCATACGCCGTATCAGGCGGTTGCCTCTTGGTGGGCGAACGTCGCCGATACGAGCGGCACACCGCTTTACATCGTGCATGCGGCTGATCGCGCCGTGACCGACGCGGTGGGCTGGGGCGAATACGACCAGCTGGCGCGTCAGGTCATCGAAGCGCGGGAACTGCCCCGTTACAATGGCAGTATTTTTAACAGCCTGACCCGGTTGCAGGAGAATCCGAAGGATTGCGCCTCCAAGCTTGTGGGTTATTTTGCGGGCAGCGTCAAGGCCGAGCATATCATGCAGGATCTTGAGCTGACCAAGCCTTCTCAAACCACCTTTACGTCGTTTGATCCAACCGTGCTCTTTACGGGGCACACCGACCCGAACACCGACGCGACGATCAACGGCGTTGAGATCAAAACCGACGCCAACGGCTATTTCCAGCTTGAAATGCCGCTGACCGAGGGCGAGAACGTCTTTAAAATTAATCACAAGGGCAAAACCGTCACCTATAATATCACCCGCATCACCGAGGTGGTCAAGCAGGTGTCGCCCGGCAGCGGTAAGCTCAACGTCGACGGTTCCACCAAGCTGACCATCGACGCCGTCGCCTATGCCGCGGCGAAGGTCTACGCCGTGATCGGCGGGCAGACGGTGACGTTGCAGCAAAGCGACCAGCAGGACGACGAATACCGCGACACCGCCTACGCGCGCTTCACCGGTGTGCTCACGGTGCCCGACGCCAAGACCGAGGAGCAGAACCTTGGCGCCGTGACGGTCTACGGCGAGTGGAACGGCCTTAAAAAGAGCAAGAGCGGCGCGACAATTGTCGTCAATAAGCGGGTGCTGCCCTCGGACGGAACGCCGGTTGTGGTGACGGCTGACCTCGCCGAAACCTTCAGGGGCGACACCGTTTCGCAATATTCAGAGCCGACCTATTTCCCGCTGCCCAAGGGCGCGCTCGACTATGTTGTCGGTGAGGAGCTCAAATACAGCTTCACCAACAAGAACAAGGTTGAGACCTATCGCTTTTACCGGCTGCAATCGGGCCTGCGCGTCTTTGCAGATGACATTGCGACGGTGTCGGTGAGCTCGGCGGCGGTCAACAACAGTATAACCGGGTGCACCGTCAAGAGCGATTCGCGCTATACCAAGGTGATTCTCGCGACGCGGCAGCAGGTGTCTTATGTGGCGACCTATGCGGCGGACAAGCTGACCTTTAAGTTTAACTACACCAATTCGCTGCCCGACAGCATGAAGCTCTCGAAGAACCCGCTGTTCTCGGCGGTTACCTTCTCGGGCGATACCATGACGCTGACACTGCGGTCCTCCGGCAAGTTTATGGGCATGTACCCCTATTACGACAACGACGGCAATCTTGTATTGCGCTTTAACAACCCGCCGATCGTCTCAAACAGCAACTTAAGCGGGGCCAAGATTGTCATCGACCCGGGCCATGGCGGCAGCGACGTCGGTGCGCTGGGCTATCTGTCGGCCTATCCCGAGCGGGCGATCAACTACAGCGTGACCTCCAAGCTGGTCAGCGTGCTCAAGAGCCGCGGCGCGACGGTGCTCGTGACCAACGGCAACCAGTACAATTACCTCTCGCTGGAGCAGCGCGTCGCCGGTACGGCGGCGGCCGACCCGCATCTGTTTATCAGCGTGCATTCCAACTCGTCGGCGTATAATACGACGGCGGCGGGCACCGAGGCGTATTACTTTAACTACTGGTCCTCGGGGTTGGCGCAATTTGCATCGGCCAATGTCGCTTCGGCGCTCGGAACCAATAACCGCGGGCAGAAGTTCGGCTATTACTACGTCACCCGCAGCATGCAGTATCCGGCCATTCTCGTTGAGGCGGGCTTTATGTCCAACCAGACCGAATACCACAAGCTGATCAACGACGATTATCAGGACCGCATCGCCAACGGGCTGGCCAACGCGATCGCCTCCTATCTGCAATATATGGGCAGTGCCGGTAGCATGACCGGCACCGAGGCCAGCGGCCATTCGGTGGGCGACGCCGGTAAAAACAGCAGTGCCGATGCAAATCTGGCGAGCAACGGCATCGGACAAGGGGATACAGGCGGCGCGAGCAGCCAAAGCAACGCCGACGAGGACGATGTTAACTTCCGCCTTGACGAGACCCGTCTGACCCTCTCGCCCGGCGAAGAAGCCGAGCTTGAGGCGCTTTGGGATACCGACGACAAGCTGACCGTCGTTTGGGCGGCCACCGGCGACGGCACGACGGCGGAGCTGGGCTCATTGGATAATAAGCTGGCCATTAAGGCTAAAGCTGCCGGAGAGATGAAGCTGCTGGCCACCGTGCAGGGACGCAGCGATCTCAAGGCCGAATGCACGCTGATTGTCAAATGATTTTGCCGTTAAACGGCGGGCATAATATCGGTTTTTATGTCGATATCACGAAGTTGACGGATGATGGGAATTTTCTGCGTAATAGTGGCTTTTCAGTAAATTGCCTAAAAAAACCGGCGACCTGCTGTTGCATGTGAAAAGAGATTGCGATATAATACATTACGTTAGCTGATCAGAAGCTGATTATTATGAAATGGAGTGAGAGTGTGAACCGTATTACGGAAAAGAGAAACCTCAGCAGCGCCGTAATGCTGATGAAGGTGGATGCGCCGGATATTGCCAAGCGCGTTAAGGCCGGACAATTTATCATTCTGCGCGTCGATGAAAAGGGCGAGCGTATTCCGCTGACCGTTGCGGACGCTGATCCTGTTACCGGTGAGGTAACAATTATGTTTCAGGTCGCGGGCGCGACCACCCGTCTGCTGTCTATGAAGGAAGCGGGCGACTATCTCGCTGATTTTGTCGGGCCGCTCGGCGTGCCCACCCACTATGACGGCGCCACCAAGGCCTGTGTTGTGGGCGGCGGCGTCGGCTGCGCAATCGCGTATCCGCAGGCCAAGGCGCTGCACACGCTGGGTATTCCGGTCGATGTCATCGCGGGCTTTAAAAACAAGGATGCCGTTATGCTTGAGGAAGAGTTCACGGCGGCTTGCGACAACCTGTATGTCACAACCGACGACGGCAGCTACGGTATCCATGGCTTTGTCACGAACCAGCTCGAAGCGCTGATCAACGAGGGCAAGGGCTATGATCTCGTCATCGCCATCGGCCCGATTCCGATGATGAAGTTCGTCTCAAAGGTCACTGAAAAATATGGCATCAAGACCATTGTTTCGCTCAACCCGGTCATGATCGACGGCACCGGCATGTGCGGCGGCTGCCGCGTGACGGTCGGCGGCGAGACCAAGTTTGCCTGCGTCGACGGCCCCGACTTTGACGGTCACCTCGTCGACTACGACGGACTGATGAACCGTAATAGCTTCTATAAAGCGGTTGAACAGGCGCATGACGCGCATGTCTGCCGCATGGGTTTAAACGGAGGACACTGCAATGGCTAATATGATTGCGACCAAGACCCGCATGCCGGAGCAGGATCCGAATGTGCGCAACAAGAACTTTTTAGAGGTTGCGCTCGGCTACACGACCGAGATGGCGATTGACGAAGCCAAACGCTGCCTCAACTGCAAACACAAGCCCTGCGTTGCCGGATGTCCGGTCAATGTACGCATCCCTGAGTTTCTGCTGAAGGTTGCCGAAGGGGACTTTGAAGAGGCATACCGCATCATCCTCTCGACCAACTGTCTGCCCGCCGTCAGCGGCCGCGTTTGCCCGCAGGAGACGCAGTGCGAAGAGCGCTGCGTGCGCGGCATCAAGGGCGAGCCGGTCGGCATCGGCCGTATCGAGCGCTTTGTCGCCGA
>JAEWBS010000033.1 GCA_023391005.1 Bacillota bacterium
CGTCAGCGTATCGCCGGCGGGGGAGAGAATTGTACACACAGCTTTTGCACTTCCTTTTTTGGATAATATGGATATCTTTTCAATCCGGCGGGGGAAATATACCCCAAAGCGGAAAAATCCCTTACAAACAAGAATAAGGCACACCCCCGGTCGAGAAAGGTCATAAACCGCGATGGCAGGCCGGATATCGATATTCCGGCGAAAGCGTGGCAGGGGGCACGGTGAAAGTGAAAAGCAAAAACGAAGCGTGAAGATACCCGCTTGGCAGACTTATGGAGCAGCCCGGATCAACAAGCGAAATGGCGGCGCACTTAATCCTTGTGTTTGGAATTGTCGTCCACGCACAACTTCCATTATTTTCAGCTTTCATTAGAAATAAGCTGATATACCTACTTGATCGATAGGTAATATCGATACTCATTATTGAATTTGTACAGGAAATTGCCAATAATTAACCCGTTTTTGTTATTTATTTTGTCACAAAATAGGTTATAATAGTCTAAAATAAGGTTTTTATGCGGTTTGTCAGAGCTGCTATCACCGGCGTTCCCCATTGGGTGGCGCGCGGTTGATATACCCGGAGGGCGCGGCATGTCGACTTCTATAAGGACCCCTAAAACGCGGAATGGGCGCAGCTTTGCCGCAGCCCATTTTTAGCAAAAGCGTTTAGCGCTCCGGCATTTCCATCCCCAGACATAGGTTCTAATTGCAGCATAAGGGAGAGGTTGTCATGAGATCCATCAAATTAAAATTAGTTGTTATGTTTACGCTGATTATCTTCGTCGTCGTTTCGGCGCTCGGCGTCACGATTGTGACCATTCAGAGCAAAAATCTGCTGTCCGACGGCAAATCCGACCTTGAAACGCTCGCGCAGGCGCAGGCACAGAACATCGCCGTTCAGATTCAGTCCGAGCTGCGCTATGTCGATGCGCTCGCGCAAAACCGCATCACCACCGACGAGACGGTTCCCATTGAGGAGAAAGCCACCTTTTTTCAGGCCGAGGCCCAACGCATGGGCTACGAGCTATTCGCTTATGCCGATCTCAATGGCAAGGCGACACTTTTTGACGGCAAGCTGACCCCGAACGATGTCGCCGACCGCGAATTCTTCCAAAAGGCCAAGGCGGGTGAGCTGGCCTGCTCCGACTTGATGTTCAGCAAGGTCGACGGTCAGCCGGTCGTCGTCTTTGCCGCGCCGGTGCGGGCGCAAAACCGCGTGGTGGGCGTGCTCTACGGGCGCATGGACGGGCTAATGCTCAGCGAGATCAGCAGCGGCATTACTTATAAAAACACCGGCTATGCCTATGTCATCAACAAGCAGGGCACCACGGTGGGCCACCGCAAGACCGAGCTCGTGCTGATGCAGGATAACGATATCGAAAACGCCAAGACCGACCCGACGGTTCAGGCGCTGGGCGCGATGACCGAGCGCATGATCTCGGGCGGCTCGGGCAGCGGGGAATATCACTACAACGGCGTTGACAAAATCGCGGGTTATGCGCCGATTGAGGGCAGCCCGTGGATCATGATTCTGACCGCCGAGCGCAATGAGGTTTTGCAGGGCGTTGCCGATCTGACCAAGGCGCTGCTGGTGATGTGTCTGGTCATTACAGCGATCGGCGTTATTGGCACCTATTTTGTCAGCGCCCAGATTGCCAATCCGCTCAAAAAGATTACGGCGGCGGCGCAGCAGATTGCCGACGGTAATTTCGACGTCTCGCTGTCGGTCAAATCCAGAGATGAAATAGGCCGTCTGGCACAAGCCTTTGCGTTGACCATCGATCGGTTGATCAATTATCAGGGTTACATCGACGAGATCTCGCAAGCGCTGTTGTCGGTGGCGCAGGGCGATTTGACCATTACGCCCCAGCGCAACTATACAGGGCAGTTCAAGCGCCTCAAGGATAATATGGAGGCCATGCTCGAAAACCTCAACGCCACAATGACCAAAATTAATCAATCGGCCGCCGAGGTGGACAGTGGTGCCGATCAGGTCTCGACCGGCGCGCAGGCGCTCTCGCAGGGGGCCACCGAGCAGGCTAGCGCGATACAGGAGCTTTCGGCCTCGCTGGAGGAGGTGACGGCCCAGATCCGGCAGAACGCCGAAAACGCCAAGCAGGCGCACGGCAAGGCCGATTTCGCCGGCCAAGAGCTGCGCAGCAGCAACGATAAGATGAACGAAACCGTCGCAGCAATGGAACAGATCGCCGCCAAGTCGGTCGAGATCTCCAAGATCATCAAGGTGATCGACGACATCGCGTTCCAGACCAATATTCTGGCGCTCAACGCGGCGGTTGAGGCCGCGCGCGCGGGCGAGGCGGGCAAGGGCTTTGCCGTTGTGGCCGACGAGGTCCGCAATCTGGCCGGAAAGAGCGCCGAAGCGGCCAGAAACACCACCGTGCTCATCGAGGAGACAATTGCGGCGGTGAAAAACGGCAGCAGCCTCTCAGCCGCTACCGCCAAGTCGTTGGCTCAGAGTGCACAGGAGACGCAGGCCGCGATCGCGCTCATCGACCGCATTGCGCTTGCCACGCAGGAGCAGGCCACGGCGATTGTGCAGATCAACTTAGGCGTCGAGCAGATTTCGTCGGTGGTGCAGACTAATGCCGCCACCGCCCAGCAGAGTGCTGCTGCCAGCGAGGAGCTCTCAAGCCAGTCCAACCTGCTCGAGGGGTTGATCGCCCGCTTTAAGCTTAAGGATGACGATGCCTCCTACGCCGATGACGCAGCGCTGCACCCCCAGTATGCTGAGGAACCTGCCGCTCTGGTCGCAGTCAGCAGTGACAGCAAATATTTCTGACGCAACTAATAAAAAGTAGCAAGGCCGCCCCTCTCGGGGCGGCCTTAGTTTATTAGGAACCATTTAGCTGATCTCCGTGACACCGCCATTTTTATATGCTATACTTTCCATATTCGATACGCGCGTTCGGTGGTATAAGCGGCTGCCGCTCAAGGCGTTTTGGCGCGAGAGACAGGCATTTCGGCGGCATTGCCACCTCACAACAAGTAAAGGAGCGGTTAAAGCATGGAGATCATATCCCCCCGCTATGCGGGGACAAACAAAGGGCATTACAGCCCCGGCATTCTTTCAAACGGCATGCTGTATATATCCGGTCAGCTGTCGATCGACCCCGACACCCGCATGCTGCCCGAGGGCGGCGTTGCGGCGCACACGGCGCTAGCGCTTAAAAATGTCGAGCGGGTACTCACAGAGGCCGGCCTGACCCGAAGTAACGTCGTGCAGTGCCGCGTCTATGTGACTGACGTCGCGCTATGGGATGAGGTCAACGCCGTCTACGCCGAATTTTTCGGCAGCCACAAGCCCGCCCGGGTCGTCGTGCCGGTGCCGTCGCTGCACTTCGGTTGTCTGATCGAGATAGAGGCGATTGCGGAGGTGCCCGCGCTATGAACTATAGTTGTTCTAAATGCGGCGTGCGAGCCGATGTGACCACCCGCGCACCCAAATGCGACTGCGGCGGCCTGTGGCAGCTCGACTTTACCCCGCCCGTCTTTGACACGGCACTCATCGACAAAAGCTGCTGGGGGATTTTCCGCTACCGCGCATTTATGCCGCTGCTCGACGAAAGTTGGCGGCAGATTTCGCTGGGCGAGGGCATGACCCCCGTCGTGCCTTTTGATGACGACCTTATGCTGAAGATGGATTATTTTATGCCCACGCTGTCCTTTAAGGATCGGGGCGCCGCCGTGCTGATTTCGCACTGCAAGGCGATCGGCGTCACGTCAGTCGTGCAGGACAGCAGCGGCAACGCGGGCAACAGCGTGGCGGCCTATTGCGCCAAGGCGGGCATCAGCTGCGAGATTTTTGTCCCCGAGGGCACCTCGCCCAAGAAAATCGACATGATCCGCGCACACGGGGCGGCGGTCAACATCGTGCCCGGTTCGCGCGACCACTGCGCCGACGTCTGCCGAGCCAAGGTGGAACAGGACGGCCAATATTATGCCAACCATGTCTATAACCCCTTCTTTTACGAAGGCACCAAAACTTATATCTATGAGATTTACGAGCAGCTCGGGCGGGTTCCGCAGAATATTTTTGTACCGCTGGGCAACGGAACGCTGTTCATCGGCGTTATCAAGGCGCTCGAGGAATTTCTGGCCGCTGGTATCATTGAGCGGATGCCCAATGTCGTCGCGCTGCAAAGCGAGCGCTGCGCCCCGATTGCGGTGGCAGCCGAGCAGGGGATGACCGCCCCGGCGCCGGTGTCGGTGTCGCCGACGCTGGCCGAGGGCATCGCCATCGGCGTGCCGATGCGCGGGGAAGAGATCCTGAGCTATATCCGAAAATATAACCTCAAGGTGATGCTCGCCCCCGAGGATCAGATTCTCGAGGCCCGAAGTGCGCTGGCGAAAAAGGGCGTTTACTGTGAGCATACCACCGCCGCCAATTATGCGGCCTATCTGCGCTATTGCAGCCTGTACGGCCCGACGCCGGACAGCATTATTCCGATGTGCGGCGCGGGCTTAAAGTCTGATCATTAAGTGATATCGGTTAAAGCTTTGGTCAATTCAAAAAAACGCCACCGCAAAGCCTTGCGGTGGCGTTTTGAGATACTAAACACGGACTAAAAACCCATAAATCCGGCGGTCTGTTTTGTCTCTGGCGGCGTTATTTGTCCTGCCAAAGGCAAAAACAGCCGCACTATTTTATTGCATTTTAAGTCAGTGATTAGTATTAGCCTATGAACATCTGAGTCCAGTAGTTGCCGCTCGATACATAACCGACGCCGATCTGCGTGAAGGAGCCGTTGAGGATGTTCGCGCGATGGCCGGGGGAATTCATCCAGCCGGTGACGACGGCCTGAGGCGTGCTGTAGCCCATAGCGATATTTTCGCCTGCAGTGCGGTAAGAGATGCCAAACTTGGTCATCATGTCAAACGGGGAACCGTAGGTCGGGCTGGTGTGGGAGAAATAGCCCTTGTCACGCATATCCTGAGACTTGGCACGGGCCACATCAGAAAGTTTCGAGTTCAGGGTGAGGGCACCAAGGCCATTTTTGGCACGCTCAACATTGACGAGTCTGACAACCTCGGACTCATAAGCGCTGACGCTGCTATTGGAACCACTGTTGGAACCGCTGTTAGAGCCACTGTTGGAACCATTGTTAGATCCGCTGTTGGAACCGTTATTGGAGCCGTTGTTAGAGCCACTTTTGGAACCGTTATTGGAACCGTTATTGGAGCCGTTGTTAGAGCCACGATTGGAACCGTTGTTAGAGCCGTTGTTAGAGCCACTGTTGGAACCATTGTTGGAACCATTGTTGGAACCGTTATTGGAGCCACTGTTGGAACCGTTGTTAGAGCCATTATTGGAACCATTGTTAGATCCGCTGTTGGAACCATTGGTGGGGCATGCATTATAGGTATATGTCTTGATACCGTTGCCCTGCTTGGAGTTCATGAACTGCGACAGTACCGAGGCGATTTTATCGTTGTATGTTTGGCTCTGCGTATTCGTAGACGTGCTCCACGGATAAGCGCTCTTTGTGTTGGGGCAGGTTGAAGCACCCGCCGCATTAGCACCAACTGTCAGCATCGCTGCGCACAGCGTGACGGACATCATCATTGTCAGCTTTCTCAAAATAAAATCCTCCTATGATTCATATTAGAATGCAACCGGCCGGCGCATGGGACGCGCCGGCCATTGATGTAACACTTAGTAGTTCCAGTTCAGGCACTGACCAAGCATTTGCAACAGAGCGCTACAGTCGAAAGAACCGCCGCTGAAAGAGAAGCAATTGAACATTGCAGTTACCTCCTTGTCATATTTGCCTTGCAAGTGCAATTACAGGGTAACAAAAGCGACAAAAAAAAGCAAATGCAATATCTACCTTGTGACTAGGTATTAATTTTACAAGGGTATATTCCCCAATTTAAGTTACAAAACGAAAAAAGTTTAGAAATTATAAACATAAAAATGCGTTTGATATGCTTTAAGATAATGTTACGGCAACGGGTACCGTCAAACTGCACAAAAATGATTCGACGCATAACGCCGCCAAAAACGGTGCTCAGATTTTTTGTCAAAAATTTTTCTCAAACTGTCCTTCTTTATTTTTGCGGCTTAAAAAAAGCCGTTGCAGGATCTTGCCCACCGAAATAAAAAATACCGATACCACATTAAAAAACCGATGCGCTTGGCAGCTTTTTAGTCCCGTATCGTTGCTGTTCGGGCAAAAAATCTGTGCTTTGCGCTGTTCGGTCTTAATCTGTTATCGGTATATAACGTCCGTTTTACCTAAAGGTAGTATCAAATCTTAGAATTTGTGCAACATTTTTTAGTAACCCATATTTTTAAAACCGTGTATACAGAATTTAGTTGTCAACTTTTAGCTGTTCACAAATAAACCGTGGTTATTGCAATAAAAATAAAGCTTGCCGTCAAAAGCAAGTGGAAGGCTCAGCTGTGCCTCCTGCTCAGGATAAAGCCGGACCAATGTTAGCCTGCCGCTTGAGAGATACGCCACAAAGCTGATGTAGTGTGCCTTGGTCATCGGGTGGTCAAAGGTCACGAAGTACTGATTATCGATCGTTTCAATCTTAGGGGCATGCCCGCTGTCGGCGCGCAACGGGGTCAGCGGCTCAAGCTTTCTGCCGCAGCACGCAATCTCAGCTGCGCCGGTGCTGTTGACAATGCCGCCGCAGTTCGGGCAAACATAAAATTTTAATCGTTTCATATTTCCTCCATCTGTGGGGTTTTCGCCGATATCGCCCGCGAGAATGCGCTCGATATTCACGCCCAGCAGCTCTGAAAGCGCGCCGAGCAGCGAAACGTCGGGGCAGCCCAAGCCGCGCTCCCACTTGGATATGGTTTTGTCGCTGATATTCATCGCATCCGCGACTTGCTTTTGGGTCAGCCCCATTTCTTTTCTCAGACTTAAAATCAGTGCGCCCACCTTGCTGCAATCCATACGGTTCACCTCCATTGTTATACTATACCATTTTGTCCATCGGTTTTTCAATAAACACGCCGTAGAGTTTTATTGTGGTCACGCGATGGCGACTTTAACACGATTTATTTTATCAGCACCGCAATGATGCCCCACAACAGTCAAAAAGACCAGCGCTCAGGCTGATCTTTTATCTGTTGCCGCTTTATTTCAGATTGGATCATCATCGGTCGTCAGTCGGCGAAGTCTTTTCGCGCTGCTATCCGATGAACGAGATTTTCTCTCGGTCGGGAACGTGCGGCGATTTTGCGGTGTTCGCGTACCCTAATAAAACCGAGCAGCCAAACGCGTACCCGGCGGGGAATCCCAGCCGCTCGCTAAATTCCGCCGCGCGAAGCCCGCTGGCGAAGGCCAACCCCGTAAATCCGCACATAATATTGGCGATGCCCAGCGAGGTTGCAGCCAGCGCGATATTCTGGCACAGAATGCCGCAGTCGATCAGCGCGGGCGCGTACTGCGCCGGATCGATCGGGACGACAATCATGCACGGTGCGCCGTAGAACAGCTTGCCCCCGTTCGCCATAATTTTATCGTAGAGTGTTTTATCGGCCATGCTTGCGAGATAGGACATTCCCTCCGCTTCCATATCCTTAATCAGGGCCTGATCCTTGACGACAATAACCCGCCACGCCTGACGGTTCATGCCGCTTGGCGCCTGTATCGCGGCCTCGGCAATGGCCTCAAGCAGCACGTCGGACGGCAGTTCGTCTTTATAATCACGGCAGGAATACCGTGTGGCTATAACCTTGAGCGTTTTATTCATTTTATAAAACTCCTTTATTTGCTTACCTCATTATTTACAATAAGATGGGCGCCAATTCCGATTTATTTTTAAATATAGCATTGAATCGACCGGAGTTTCAATAAACGCTCCGTAGAGATGATTGAGACTGTTTAAGGATGAGAAAACAAACGGCTTTATAAAATACTTTTATCGCGAGTTGAAAATTTCCGGACGGTAATTTTACATACGCCGATCTTCAGGAGCAGGCACAGCGGTGAAACCGCGTCTATCCAAGCCAAGCGCGTTTGATGTCAAGCTGATATATGCGGAGAAGCTGTCGGCTCTGACCTGTCTAGCTCTGTTGGCATTTTAGCGCCCGAATCAGCAGCATCATCGGGCGGCGCATTTCGTCGGACATACCCGGAATCGCCATCATGTCGGGGCTGGGCATCGCTTCTTCGACGGCGGTCAGCCTAAAACCTGCTCCGATCAACCCCATCAGAAGCTGCGTTAGGGTGTGGTGCTGCTTGGTGACCTGCTGACCGAGAAAATGCGTCACCCGCGCGCCGGGGTAAAAATAGTTGTCGACCGGCCAGTATTGCGGCCTGCCGTCGGCATCATAAATCCAGTCCTGACCGATGCCCGCCGTAAAAACAGGGTGCTCAATGTTCAGCAGAAAAACGCCGTCGCTTTTAAGCGTTGTATAGATCCTTTGAAAAACTGTATCAAGATCCGCAACGTAATGCAGTGCAAGATTGGAGATTACGCAGTCGTGGGCATCGGAGGGGTAGTTATAATCCTCGACGCCGCAGACTTGGTAGGTAATGCGCGGATCGGCATTCTTTTCGCGGGCCTCGGCAATCATTTTTTCACTCAGGTCGACCCCTAAGACGCGCGCCGCGCCGCGTTCGACGGCATATTTACAGTGCCAACCGTAACCGCACCCGAGATCGAGCACGCTCTTGCCGCTTAAATCGGGGAACAAAAGCCTAAATCGGCTCCATTCGCCCGCCGCGGATAGGCCTTGCTGGCTGCGGGGCATCTGCGCATACCGATCAAAAAACTGCGGATCGTCATAAATGTTATTCATAGCGCCACCTCGCTAAATTTTCGTTGGGCTGTTAGCAAACAGTCCGTTATTAAATCTATCATACTATTTTGTCGCTAATAAAGAAAGACATCACTTCTCCTTGCTGAAAAGTGATATCCTTTTTAGTATTAGTTAAAATGTTGTATGGTTGATTTAAGATTATTTCTCTCATTGAGTGCATTCATCGATAACGTACCTGCGAGTTTAAACAGGGAATCCACTATCACGTGTTCCGGTTCAAGGCCGCCAGCGCTTTCGCCAATCTTTTTGTAAAATTGATATAACGAATCCTCCATTATCAGGGTAACTTTTTTCAAGTACATGCACCTCCTAATTTAAATTGGACTTAAACTAGTCCCGTTGTATCAGTTGTTTCCTCTAAAATCAAGATATATGGACTAAAATTAGTTCGAATTTGGAGGGTGCAATGATGAACCATCAAAAAATTAAGCAGGATGAGATTCATATAGGCCGAAACATCAGAGCTATAAGGCTTAAAAAGAAGATGGGGCAAACCGAGTTGATACGCCAGCTTCAACTTTCCAATGTCGAGATGACGCGGGAGACTCTCGTGAAGATTGAGCGCGGAATACAGCATATCTACGCGATACAGCTTCGCGGCATTTGTGACGCGCTTGGAACGTCCTACGACGAGCTGCTTAAATAGAAGTCTTACATATTATATAGGTAAGCGACCGCCGACAAAAAGTCGACGGTCGCTTCTTTTGAAGCTATAAACGATTTAGGTTGTTCTCAAAGGCTTACCCTTTATAAGAGGGAAAGCATGTGCGGGGGAACCATAGGGTCGTACCGCACGTCGGTCAGCTCATTGGACGCAATGCCGCTCAGGCGGCAACCAAAACAGAAGACCAGTCCGAAGACTGGTCTTCTGTTTTGTGTGATATATGTATATCATTGAGCGCTTAGGGTGAATTTGAACTATCACTTGATGTATTAATATAATGTGCAGTAATCAAATTACTATAATTAGTATTTTTAGTTTGTATCAAATTTTTTCTACGAATAACAGGAGGCTTATACCTTCCCGTTTAAGGAATGCCAATTCCTTATTCCCGCAGTGCGTTGGCTCGGTATTCTGCATGAAATCTTTGCTTTTCCATATACATTTGTTTATCTGCTTTTTCAATAATATCATTCAACGCTATATCCATACCCGAGTGATAGTAAAATAAACCGTGGCTCGCCATAATACTATAAGAGAGTTCTCCATTCATATTACATTTATTAAACTGCTGTTGAATTTCCCGCCATGTATTCTCCGCCTGAGCCTTGTTCAGATCTTTGAGGATAATTATAAATTCATCCCCGCCCATTCGAAAGAACACATCTTCCTTATGTAGGTTGCGTTTAATAATATCACAGACAATAAGAATATACCGATCTCCTTCGTTATGTCCATAGGTATCGTTGATCTTTTTTAAATTATTAATATCTATGAAGCAAAGCACAAATTGCAGATGGCCTTTTTTAGACTCCGCCAATAGATCTTCCTTCTTAATACCCATTCTTCTATTTAAAATTCCGGTTAAAGTATCTGTGAAAGCATATTGATTCAATTCTTCCTCTGCTTTTCTGATTTCGGTTATATCCATAATGCCGGTTAAGATACATTTCTCACCGTGGTAGTCAATTAATTCATAATTTGCAGTAACCCACATGTGTTTACCGTTAAAATCATAGTCTACAATCCGGTTATAGGCACTGTTATGCTTTATCAATTCTTCCTGCAAGGCAAGTTTACTGTCATTCTTAATAAAGTAATTAATTTCAAAAGGACGATGCAATCCCTCTGAAGCGATCTCCAACAAGCTACAAGCCCTTTTGTTGGCTTCAATGATCTTTCCATCCTCCATTCTTGTAATAAACGTAGGATAAGGATTTACATAAAAAATTTTTTTAAGATTTTCTTCATTCTCCCTTAGTTTTTTTTGATACAAAAATTCCACCATTCTATGGCGAAAAAAGATAGCACTGAGTAAGAATGCGACGAGGATCAAAACGGTAGCATTCATTGTGTTAACAATAAATATATTTACATCATTACTTAATACCCAGAGTCCGATAAGGAAAATAATATGATTCACTACGTAGGCAATTAGCATATAAGAGGGGGCTAAGGCCATGGCCATCGCAACTACCAGTGATAATATAATATAGGAATAAATATTGCCGGTGTAATTTTGACTGTTGATAGAAGAGACGGTTCCCATTAAGATATACAAAAATACATATAACTTCAAAACGCGACATAAGATAGGATATTTGTTGTTTTTCCCCATATCAATTAATTTGTTGTAGAAAATTACAATTGCAACTGAAGCAGCGACACTGATGATATGTCCGGAAATGAGAATGATACTATAAATCTTGGCAGCACCATTTTTTACAATGATCCAATCCATATAGACCCAAAAGAAAGACAGAAAAATTGTAGCTAAAGAGATTATTCTAATTCTCCCAAGAACCACCTGACCGTTATGCCGCTCAAATTCTCTTTGTTCTTTGGCAGAGCAACCTTTTAAAAGTTTGAGCTGTTCTTTCATCCAATTCATAGATTGTCCTTTGTTCGTTAACATTTATACCATGGGAGAATGACATTCTAAACCGCAGAAATGTTGTTACAATCTTTTTCATTATATCAAACGATAGGTAGGGGAGCAAGATTTTTAAAATGATGGGCGTATATGAATAGCTAAAAAGGCATTGTGCCTTAAATTCTGTTTTCGCGGTGTTCAAGCCTTTATTTATTGTATGTTGGAATCTTATAGAGCGTATGAATAAAAGAAAGTTGACAAGCTTCCATATCGGAAACTTGTCAACTTATCTTGCTTCGTGGGATATATATGTATATCATTGGGCGCTTGAGGGCGGATTTGAACTATTGCCCATATGCTGTATAATTGAGATATCAGGCGCAAATCGTAACGCCTCGGCAAGGGAGGGGGCGTGTGTGGGGGAATCGTAGGTTCCTACCGCACGTCGAGTGAGCGCAGCGAACGGATCCCTCGCCGCAGCGGTCAACCAAACTAAAAGAGCTTTGGAATTTTCATTCCAAAGCTCTTTTAGTTTGGTTGGGCAGGATGGATTCGAACCATCGGAATGCCAGAGTCAAAGTCTGGTGCCTTACCACTTGGCTACAGCCCAATAAGAGTGGATATGAAAAAAAGGCGTTAAGCCTTTTTTTCATATCAGTGGGGTGGATAATCGGGCTCGAACCGACGGCCTCCAGGGCCACAACCTGGCGCTCTAACCAACTGAGCTATACCCACCATGTATGCGTAAGAATAAAAAAGCTTGCGGAGTAGCGATTAAGTGCCGTCAGGCAGCTTAGTGGTGCGCCAGAAGGGACTCGAACCCCTGGCCTACTGCTTAGAAGGCAGTTGCTCTATCCAGCTGAGCTACTGGCGCACATAGAAAGAAATAAAGCGAGAAAATGGAGCGGGTGATGGGAATCGAACCCACATAGCCAGCTTGGAAGGCTGGAATTCTACCACTGAACTACACCCGCGTATTGTTCGGCAGCGTCATTAATTTTACCAAATCAAATGTGATTTGTCAACAAGAATATTACTTTAAAAATAAAATATCGAAAAAGGGCAAAAACTGCGATACAATGGCCCCAAACGCGCCGCGACGTCATGACATCCGGCCAAAGGCAATAGCCCTTGGCCGGTGGGCAATCCCGCTACTTTGCAGATTTAAGCATCTGGCGCACAATATGGGACGACTGCGCGGCGGCGCGATCTTTAAACAGATCGTAGGTCATAGCGGCCTCGTCGTCGGCGCTGTCGGACATGGTGCGGATAATCAAAAACGGCGTGTCGTTGACAAAGGCGGCGTGGGCAATCGCGGCCCCCTCCATCTCGACGCAGAGCGGTGAGAGGCGTTCGACAATTTTATCCTTGACCGGGCCGCCCTGAACAAACACGTCGCCGGTCGCGATGCCGCCGCTGTAGTATGTAAACTCGCCCAGCGTCGCACAGGCCTTTTGCGCGAGCGTTAAAAGCCCCTCATCGGCGTCAAAATTGAGCCGGAAGGGATAGTAGTTTTTCATCAGTGGCTCAGCGTCGTGGAAAGCGGCGTTGGTCGAGAGCACAACGTCGAGCACCTTCAGGCGCTTATCAATTGCACCCGCAATACCGACGTTGATGACGGCATCGGCCTTCATCTCGCGGATCATTAATGAGGCGCACAGCGCCGCGTTGACCTTGCCGATGCTGCAACACACGACCGCCACCTGCTGCCCCTCGAGCCTGCCGCGATAAAAGGTGCTGCCGTAGTGCTGCTCCTCGCTGTCAATTTCCATCGCGTCGCAGAGCAGCGCGACCTCCTCGGGCAGCGCCCCGATAATTCCCCAGATCATGCATATTCCTCCCTGTGGTGCGTTATGGCAGGCCGTCCGGAAATCCGGGCGGCCCGCGAGCGTTCATTTAATGGTAGAATACGATCATGCACGCGCATAAATGATATTATTTGCGCGTCATAGCGGCGAGCTACTGCGCATTATTCCCGGTGCCACTTGATGCCCTGCGGCGTATCCTCAAGCACAATACCCTGCGCCTTGAGCGCGTCGCGGATGGCGTCGGCGGTTTTAAAGTCCTTGGCCTTGCGTGCGGCCTGACGCTTTTCAATCAGCGCTTCAATCTCGGCGTCGAGGCTGTCGGCCTTGCGGTTATACAAAATGCCCAGCACGTCGGTCAACTCGTCAAAGCAAGTGGTGGCATAGGCGACCGTCTCGGCCGATTTGGGCTCGGCGAAGAAGCTGTTGCAGTCGCGTACCAGCTCAAACAGCGCGGCGATGGCGTCGGCGGTGTTCAGGTCGTCGTCCATTGCGCTGATAAAGGCCTGACGACGCGCGTCCACCGTCTGGCGGAAGGCCTCCTCCCCTTCGATAGGGGCGGCAAGCGCGTGGGTCGCGGCAAAATCGAGGTGGTCGCGGCAGGTGTAAAGGCGGTCGAGCGCCGCGCGGCATTGCTCAATGATATCATAGTTATAGTTGATCGGCGTGCGGTAGTGTGCCTGAAGCATCAGGAATTTAATCGGCTCATAGCCAAACTTCTCGGCGACGTCACGGGTCGTGAAGAAGTTACCGAGGCTCTTGCTCATCTTGCGGTTATCGACGTTGATAAAGCCGTTGTGCATCCAGTAGCGGGCGTACTCGTGGCCGGAGCAGCACTCGCCCTGCGCGATCTCGTTCTCATGATGCGGGAAAATTAGGTCGCTGCCGCCGCAGTGAATATCAATCGTCTCGCCGAGGTGCTTTCGGATCATCGCGGTGCACTCAATGTGCCAGCCGGGACGGCCCTCTCCCCACGGCGACGCCCAGAACGGCTCGCCGGGCTTGGCGGCCTTCCAGAGCGCGAAATCGAGCGGGTCTTCCTTATGCTCCGAGACGTCGACGCGGCTGCCCGACTCCAAGTCTTCAATCGGCATATGCGAAAGCTTACCGTAATCGTCAAATTTGCGGCTGCGGAAATACACGCTGCCCTGCGAAGGATAGGCGAAACCCTTGTCGATCAGCGTCTCGATGACGTGGATGATCTCCGCCACCGTCTCGGTCGCCTTGGGGTGCACCGTCGCGGGGCGAACGCCCAAGCCCTCGGCGTCGGTCATATATTCCTTGATATATTTGGCGGCGATGTCGGGGACGGTCGTGCCCTCATCGTTGGCGCGGTTGATGAGCTTGTCGTCGATATCGGTGAAGTTCTGGACAAAGGTCACCTCATACCCGCGATACTCAAAATAACGGCGCAACGTGTCAAACACGCAGATGGGCCGCGCGTTGCCGATGTGGATGAAATTATAGACGGTGGGGCCGCAGGCATAGATTTTCACCTTGCCCGGCTCGAGCGGCACAAATTCCTCTTTCTGCCGCGTCAGGGTATTGTAAATTTTCAAAGAAACCACTCCTTCTGATGCGGGCGCACCGGCGCAATCTGATGCGGCTATCCGACAGAAATCATGACCGATCTGTGCGCGCTGCCGTTGGACGGCGTTATCCGTCTGGCCGGACGGCAAAAACTTGCGCAAGCCGATCACACTTTCAATCAGATAGTCGTATTACCGGGCGTCCGTTATGATTATTGTATCAAAAAGCCGTCCTCATGCAGCTGCACGAAGACGGCTTGATTACCGCTGTTCCACTTCGGGGGAATTTGCCCTTAACGCGGGCAAAACGCAGGCGAGGTAATGACGCCACATGCGGCGCGTTCTCTCGCTGTGCTGGCGGGCGCACGGTTTTCTGCTCTTTTGCGCCGCGGCTCTCAGCCGGTGACCGCAGCTCTCTGGGGCGAAAGACGATGAGAAAACCCTTCCCGTTAGACGCATCGGATATTAAAATGCTTGCAATAACACTACTCTAGCATATGACTGGGGAAATTGCAAGAGAACCTTAAAATTGCGGTATAACCGTGAATGTCGGCGGGGGATGAGGTTGTTTTCTGCGCTGATGAGGGCCTTTATAGTGAATAGAGCGTCAATGCATTTATATGTTCGCGTATATGTTCGCGGCCAAACGGCTTCGCTGATTACGGCGGGCGGCATGGATGCTCGTTGCGGCTCCCGCCCATTTGATTGGCATTTTCTTAAAATCCAATCGTAGTTTTAGCAATATGGGGCTTGTTTTGCACTACAGCGCAAAACAAGTATGGCGTAACCGAGCTTATTCTCAATGACACGCACGTCATTGAGAATGCAGGCTAAAAGCTTGACCAAAACTTTAATCTATGCAACGTTTCTGCGTGATCAATTTTCGACCAATTTAAGACGCGCCCCGCAACATTTTAGAAGCGCTTATTTATACCAAAAGGCTTAATGATGTTTATTTATTCACAGAGGAAATACAACATCAAGGTAACCGCCAGCAAATCGGCACAACCGCCGGGGCTGATATTCTCGGCGATAAAATCAGTATCAAGCGCAGCCAGCATCGCCAATTCAGGATACGGCGTCTTTTCAAGCAGCTCAGAAAGCGTCGCCTGTAATGCCCTTTGCCTTGGCAGCCCCACGCGGGAAATCACATTGGTGTCGGTTGCTTTTGCCATCAAATGCAACAGCGTGATCGCGCCCGCGTCGTTGAGGCTATACCCCTTAGCCAGCAGAGCTTGCAGCATCGGCAGGCTGATCGCGCGCACGCTCTCAAAGCCCGAGGCCACCTCACCCCGGATGCCCGCGATGCCGTATTGCATCCAAAGCCGCCCGCCCGCCGTTTGCGCGCCGCTTTGCGCAATGGCTTTAAGATCGCTTTGCGCCTCATCGGCGGTCATCTCAGCGCAAAGCGCGCAGAGCCGTTCGGGCGTCAGACCGCCCGTAACCGACAGCCGCCCCGAAGCGGCGCAGAGAATGCCCATCGAATAGACAGCCCCCTTGTGGGTGTTGACCCCCCGGGTCGCGGCCAGCATGTCCGCCTCGGCGCACTGGCCGATATAACGCAGCGACGCAAAAAGCTGCGCGGGCGAAAGCGCCGCGCTGCGGATGCCCTTTAAAGCGCAGGCCTTGAAATAAGGTGTCAACGCCGTGGCGCTATCGACAAAAGTGAAAATATCCATGTCGCGGTGCGCACCGGCGTTTACGCGGTCGACAAGCCCAGGCTTAGGGCTGACGCAGACCTCGGTCAGCAGGCTTCTGACCGCCAGCCCCGCGATGCGGTCGGCGGCGGCGCCGTCGAGATGGTCGGCGATCAGCTGCCGTGTCCGCTGCTCAACCGCATCGAGCCCGTGGCGGCGGCTGCGCGCGCAGGCTGTTGCCGCGTCGCCGCAGATCAGGCAGCGCCGGGGCGGCGCGCCCATATCGCTGCGCGACAGTTTTTCACCCTCGGCGTTGAGTACATCGATGTCAAACAGCCGCGCGGCGTCAAAGGCGTCCTCAATCTGTACCATCAGGCGCTTGATGGTTTCGGGGGTGCAATCGGCCGCCCAGTACCCCTCAAGGCCGGTGCTGTAATCGCGCAGCACGCGAAAAGCCGTTGCGACACGGTGCCGCCCGAGCTGCGCGTCTATAAGCCGAACCCCCGTCTCAAACAGGCGGTCGGCGCTGTCAAAACGCTTTTCTTCGCCCGCGAGATTCATCGTCAGGCAGATGAGCGTCATGCCGTATTTTTCAAGTAATTCTTGCTGAAAGTCGGCCCGGCGCTCGCGCGCCAGCAGCATCTCTTCTAGCTGTATTCCCACGTTTTATCCTCCCGGATTTTCTATATCGCACTCCTTATCTTAACGTCTGGCGCTGTCGCCGTCAAGGCGCGCGGCGCGTAAAACCGATTAAATCCGCGTTATCGGCGCATTTTCATCTTCAAATCAAACAGTTTTGAATTTTCTAAAAAAGGTCTTGCAAAATAAAAAGTAATATGCTATTATCACAGCAATCAATATCACGAAACCTTTGATGCGGAGATCAAACCGTGAAATGCGCCTACAGAGAGCGGGGGAGGCTGAGAGCCCCGCGGAGAGCAGCATGGCAAATGGACCGCTGAGGGCGAGGTAAAAGGGCCGCTTTTGCAAGCGCCTGAGTATCCGAGACGCAGAGCCGGCGTTACCGGCTGGAAATGTGTTGGCATTTCTGTTAAGTGAGTGGGTCTGCATTTGCAGGCCAATTAAGGTGGCACCGCAGATTTTTAATCTGTCCTTAAACCAAGGGGTTTAAGGGCGGATTTTTTTTGTTTTACGGGCCAAAAAGCAGCAACACCGTGGCGCGCGCACCAACAGGCTGCGCCCTGTCTGAATATCAGAAAGGGAGAGCGTATTATGGCTAAGAAAATTCCGCACCGACTCTATTTAACCGAGGATCAGATGCCAAAGCAGTGGTATAACCTGAGGGCCGATATGAAGGAACAACCGGCCCCGCTGCTGAATCCCGGAACACATCAACCGGTCAAGGTCGAAGAACTTTATCCGGTATTCTGCGAAAAGCTCGCGCAGCAGGAGCTGGACGGCGTCACCCGGTACATCGATATTCCCGAAGAGGTTCAGGACTTCTATAAAATGTACAGTCCGTCCCCGTTGATCCGCGCCTACAATCTCGAAAAAGCGCTGGGCACCCCGGCCAAAATTTATTATAAGTTCGAGGGCAACAACACCTCCGGCAGCCATAAGCTGAATTCCGCGGTGGCGCAGGCCTATTATGCCAAGGAGCAAGGGCTGGCCGGACTGACGACCGAAACGGGCGCCGGTCAGTGGGGAAC
>JAEWBS010000055.1 GCA_023391005.1 Bacillota bacterium
TCCAGCCCTCGCCCTTGCAGAGGCGGCAGCCCTCGCCGTGGCAGCTAAAGCACATGATATCCATCTCGGCCGAGGGCTCGGTGAACGGGAAGTGGTGCGGTCGAAAACGGGTGACGGTGTCCTCGCCATACAGACGCTTGGCGAAGGTGTCGAGCGTACCCTTTAAGTCGGACATCGTGATGTTCTTGTCGATAACCATACCCTCGATCTGGTGGAACAGCGGGGAATGGGTGGCGGCCACCGCGTCGGAGCGGTAGACCTTGCCCGGCGCGATAATACGGATCGGCGGCTTGCGCTGCTCCATCGTACGGATCTGCACCGGCGAAGTCTGGGTTCTGAGCACAACCTCATCCGAGATATAAAACGTATCCTGCGTGTCGCGCGCGGGGTGCTCCTTGGGGATGTTGAGCGCCTCGAAGTTGTAGTAATCCTTCTCGACCTCAGGGCCCTCGACGACGTCAAAGCCCATGCCGAGGAAAATTTCCTTGATCTCGTCCAGCACAAGATTTAACGGATGCCGCTTGCCCAGCGGCGCGTGATGGCCCGGCATTGTCACGTCGATGACCTCACCGGCTAGCTTGGCGTTAAGTTCGGCTTCTTTGAGCTCGGCCAGCTTTTTGCCGAGCGCCGCTTCAATGACGGTGCGCGCGTCGTTGGCGGCCTGACCGACCTCTTTGCGCTCCTCGGGGGTCAAAGCGCCCATACCTTTTAAAATGGCGGTCAGCTCGCCCTTTTTGCCCAGATATTTGACCCGCGCCGCATCAAGAGCGGGCAGGCTCTGGGCGCCCAGCAGTTCCTGCTCGGCTTGCGTGATGATGCGACTGATTGCTTCGTTCATACGATCACCTCATAAATTATTGTTACCGATTTTATTGGCGGGAAAAGAAAAATCCCCTCATCCCAAAATAAGGGACGAAAGGACAAAAATCTGCTTCCGCGGTACCACCCGGTTTTCCGCCGAAAATTCGGCGAACACTTTGTCCCCCGATAACGTGGGGTTAATCCGTCTCCGCCTACCAGCATTCCTTCAGCGGCGCCGCTCGGGAGGGAACTTCAATCTGCCTTTGCGCAATCGGTCTTTCAGCCGGTGAACCGATCTCTCTGGGCGCTTATAGCGGATATACTTTCTCCGTCAACGCGTTATTGCTATTCATTTAGTTAGTTTATCACAGGTTTTTGCCGGTTGCAAGGGCTTTTGGCATTTTCTTTGGGCTTATGCAGTTATCACACCAAAACTCGGCTCATTTTGACCTGCGCCGCCGCAAGCTAGGCGGCAGACCCCCTTTCGCGCACTTTTTAACGGCGCAACCGCATTATTGGGGATGATATGGCGGCACTGTTAATATCATTGTCAGTGGGAGGGATTATTATGAAAAACTTGGCGCGCTTTTTTACCGCCACCCTAGCAATGCTGATACTGGCAGCCTGCGGTATGCTGGGCCGCACTGCTCAGCCCGAAAAGCTGTTCAACCGGCCCTTTGAATCGGCTATCGCCGTTACATGGTGCGACGAGGACTATCGGGGCTTTATCAAAAAGAGCAACGACGGCATCCTGACCGTGACACTCAACAGTGCGACATTGACCGAGCCGCTGATCTTTTATTATGGCGACGGGGGGTACGGTATTGAGCAGGGCGAGCTGTCGTTTACCGCACCCAAGGAGTCGCTGCTCTCAGGCTCGCTGCTGTCGTCACTTGAGCAGGCGTTTGTCATGCTGCCGCATGCCGAGGCTTCAACGAGTGGTGAAGAGCTGATTTTAAAAGCGGGCACCGCGATATTACGCTGCAATAAAAGCGACGGCAGCTTTCTCGATTTGACGTTCGATCGCGGCGTTATGACCTTTTCCGACTTTATATTTTCTAATTAAAGAGATGCAACACCCCCCGCCGATGCATAGAATGTAACAGGTGAATATTGCCTGATGATAATTGTGGTATGTCTGATTAAAACTGAACACCGTCGGTCAGAATATTACTGCAAACATCGGACGGAGTGTGATGACCATGACGGTAAAACGCGGAGACATTTTTTACGCCGATCTAAGTCCTGTGGTCGGCTCTGAGCAAGGCGGTGTGAGGCCGGTACTCATCGTTCAAAACGATGTGGGAAACCGGTACAGTCCCACCGTCATCGCAGCGGCTATCACCAGCCAAAAGGACAAATCGAAGCTGCCGACCCATATCGAGCTATCTTCACAGTCTTGCGGGCTTTCACGCGACTCGATTGTGTTATTGGAACAGATTCGAACTATTGATAAGAGAAGATTAAAAGAACGAATGGGAAGGCTGGACGACGAGTCTATGGACCAGATTAATCACGCCTTGCAGGTTAGCTTTGGCCTCAATGTTCAGGGGTAACTACATACGTTGCACCACGGACATTGACTAAAGCACAGATCAATACTAAACGCAGACTAAAAACGCTTTCGACGGCCTGTTTTGTATCCGGTGGCGTCATCCGCCTTACCGGGCGGCAGCCCGCCTGCGTCGTCTGCTTTGCCAAAGGAAACGGGCTCGGTCTTTATCACGTTTTTAACTCGCGTTCAGTATCAACAGCGCTGCGCAAAGCGGCGCTGTTTTCTGTCTCAGGACGGTTGCAAGAACGCCCAAAAACGTGTATGATAGTCGAAGTATTTTAAGACTGCCGGCCCGCCCAACGGCAAACGGCCTTCGGTTTATTCTGTCTCTCTCGGCATCCGCGGTCACTGCGGATATCGGCCTGCTTTTTGGCTTTAGAGGACCGAATATCGATGCAAATCAAGGGACAGGGCGACGGTACGAGAGGGGAGGCGAAGCGATGGAACAGGTGCTCAGGCGCAAACTGGACGAGCGGTATGAAATTACGCGGCAGATTTCGACCTGCGGCGAAACGATCGTTTATCTCGGGCGGGATAGTGTCTCGGGACAGCTTGTCACCATTAAGGAATTCTTTGCCGAAACAATTATGCGGCGCGACGCCTCGGGACGAACCGAGGTGCTGCCGGGCTGCGATGTACAATATAAATCGCTTTCTTCAGATTATGAGGAGCTTTGCCATTATTTGACGCGGCTGCCCGCCGATTTTCCGATTCTGCGTCCGATGGAGGTCATTTGGCGCAACAACACCGTTTATGCGATAGAGAAATATACCGAAAATGAAACACTTGATGACTTTATGGCCCGCCGGGGACACACGCTGAGCTGGAATCAGCTCAAGTTTATGATCACGCCGATCATCAAGTTGCTCGGGCGCATGCACGCCGACGGCATCTACCACCGGGGCATCTCGCCTGAGACGCTGCTGGTCAATTCTGACGGTGCGCTGATCTTATCGGGCCTGTGTATTCCGGCGGCGCGTACCGCCGAGAGCGAGATCGCGTCCACACTGTATTTTGGCTACAGTGCCCCGGAGCAATATGCCTCAAACAGCTGGCAGGGCAGCTGGAGCGACGTTTATTCATTGGCCGCGGTGTGCTACCGCGTGCTGACCGGCATTACGCCGGTCGAGTGGCGGCAGCGCGGCAAGGGCCGGACGCTGGCACCACCGATCGATCTGGCGCCCGAGCTGCCCCAAAACGTGTCCGACGCACTGGTGCAGGCGCTTACCGTCGACCTGCGCAGCCGTTACCGCACGGTGGAGGAATTCTGGTGTGCGCTACTTGTCGCCCCGGGGCAGGGAACGGTAACGTATCAGCTGCCGATTCAAAAACGCGTCGACGAAGCGGTGCCTGAGCCGCCCAAAAGCAGTGGTGTCCGCCCGCTTGTGCTGGCGTTGGCACTCATTTCAATGGTGGCGATCTTTGCGTTGGCGCTGGCCTATCGGCTGGTGGACACCTATTTGCAGCCGATCGCGTCCTCCAGCTCGCAATCTGAAACAGAGGATTCGTATGGCGATTCGGATTCCTCGCAGGCCGAAATTGTAGTGCCGAATCTCGTCGGTGCCGACGTGCAGAAGGTTTTGCTCGACCCGCTTTATCAGCGGTTGTTTACATTTGAAATTGAGCGGGTGTTTTCTGAGAGCCAGCCTGCGGGGGCCATTGTCGCCCAGCAGCCAAGGGCGGGGGAAGAGCCGGGGGATGCCGCGCAGATCTATCTTTGGGTCAGCAAGGGCAGCGAGCTGATCCCCATGCCGAATGTGCAGGGAAAAATGCTGGCGGCGGCCACAGCCGAGCTTGGTCACGCCGAGATTGCGTACACCGTCGAGCTCATAGAGCCAGATGAGGCACACAGCGACGCTGAGGAGGGCACGGTGCTCAACACGAGCATTCCCGCCGGCAGCATCGTGTACCGAAACACCGACACCGTCCTGATCTATGTCGCAAAGGCTGCAGAACAGACGGAGGAAGAGGCTTCTTCCTCTTCATGGGATGAAAATTATATCTACACGGTGCCGCCCAGAACCGAGACCTACTGGCCGCCGCGCGGCCAGTCCTCAAGCGAACCGGACAGTGCGCAGGATTAAAGCGGCATTCGTTTTATCAGCCCGGCGTTTAACCTTAAACCGATATTGACAACGGATGGAGTGCGTACACATGACCTATGAACAGGCGCTGGCGGCCATACACCAAACGCCGTGGGAAAACAGTATCCCGGGCCTAAAGCGAATCGCTGAATTGATGCAGCTTTTAGGCAACCCGCAGGACACGCTTCAATTTGTTCACATCGCGGGCAGCAACGGCAAGGGCTCGGTGGCGGCTATGACCGCTTCTATTTTGCAGCGGGCGGGCTATACCACCGGCCTGTGCACATCACCCTACATCGCCAGGTTTAACGAGCGCATGCGGATCAACGGCGTGCCGATATCGGACGATGATCTGGCCGCCGTGACCGAAAGAGTGCTGGCCTGCGCGCAAAAAATGCAGGAGCGCCCTACCGAGTTCGAGCTGGTGAGCGCGATCACCTTTGTTTACTTTGCTGAGCGCAAGTGCGATGTCGTCGTGCTGGAGGTCGGCCTCGGCGGCAGGCTGGACGCGACCAACATCATCAAAGCGCCGCTGGTGGCGGTCATCACCGCCATCGGGCTCGAGCACACCGCGCTGCTTGGCGATACCGTCGAGAAGATCGCAACCGAAAAAGCAGGCATTATCAAGCCGGGCACGACGGCGGTCGTGAGCGATCAGTCTGAAAATATCATCGGCGTCATTGCCGATACCTGCCGCGAGCGGCAGGTTCCCTTGCGGGTAGCGCAAACAAGCGCGATTCAGCGGCTCTCACAGGGGCCGGAGGGGCAGCGGCTGCTTTATAACGGCGCGCAGGACTATCATCTGCCAATGCTAGGTGCACACCAGCTTCAAAATGTCTGCACTGTGCTCTCGGTTGTTGAAGTGCTGCGGCAAAAGGGCCTTGCCCTGTCGCAGCAGGCTGTGGATGAAGGGTTAAGAAACACCCGATGGCCGGGCCGGTTTGAACTGCTGCAGCATGCGCCCTACTTTTTTGTGGACGGCGGGCATAATCCGCAGTGCGCCAAGGCCGTCGAGGCGACAGTGACCGAACTGTTCCCTGACCGGAAAATCTGCTTTTTGCTCGGTGTGCTGGCTGACAAAAATTATCAGGGCATCATTGAGCCGGTATTGCCGATGGCCAAACATATTGTCACGATCACGCCGCCCAGCCCGCGCGCCATGGCGGCTGAGGAGCTTTCGGCGCTGTTAAAACGCGATTATGGCATTGACGCCGTACCCTGCGCGACGATTGCGCAGGGTGTCGCCACGGTACTAGCACAGGCCGAACCGTCGGATATCATCTGTGCCTACGGCTCGCTGTATTCGGTCGGCGAGATTAGAGCCTGTTTTGGCCTGTATGACTGAAATAAATCAAAACCGCCAGTTAACTGGTGGTATGCAATAGCCCAGCCCTAAAAGTTCATATTACCGGTTCGTCTCTCAAGAGGCCCTGAAAATTCCCACAAACGCATTACACGCACCGTGACTAAATTCGTAAGCCTTGGTTTGCAATACGTCAATCTATTGTCATTCGCTCAATTTTTAAAGCTAAAGCAAACGAGGGTATCTCCATCGGCAGAGTCGATGGTTTCCATTACAAACAAAAAAGCCTGCGGCAAGTTGCCGCAGGCTTTTTAAAACATATGAATCAGTCGCTGACATAGGGCAGGAAAGCCAGATGTCTTGCGCGCTTGATCGAGATGGTCAGCTGACGCTGATGACGGGCGCAGGTACCGGTTACACGGCGGGGGACAATCTTTCCGCGGTCAGAGAGATATCTTCTCAGACGGGGGACGTCCTTGTAATCAATATCATGAATTTTATCGACACAGAAGGCACAGACTTTCTTTCTGCCTTTTCTGCCGCGCGGCCTAGAGTCGCGATCGTTTCTATCAAAAGCCATTATCCATTCAACTCCTTTACTACTTGTTTTGCAGCATGTTCAATTAAAACGGG
>JAEWBS010000110.1 GCA_023391005.1 Bacillota bacterium
AAACCATTTCGGTGCTTCGCCAGGACTATGCCGCGATTCGTGCCGGACGCGCCAACCCCGCCTTGCTGGACAAGGTGACGGTGATGTATTACGACGTGCCCACTCCGATCAATCAGGTCGGCTCGGTGGCGGTGACCGAGGCGCGCACCCTGACCATCACGCCGTGGGATCGCACCGTGCTCAAGTCGATTGAAAAGGCCATCATGGCTTCCGATATCGGTATCAATCCGCAGAACGACGGCTCAGTTATCCGTCTCGTGTTCCCGCCGCTGACCGAAGAGCGCAGAAAAGAGCTTTGCAAGCAGATTGCCAAGATGGGCGAGGAGTCGAAGGTCGCGATCCGCTCAATTCGCCGCGACGCCAACGAAAAGCTCAAAGCACAGAAGAAGGATATGCCTGAGGACACCCTCAAGGACATTGAGAAAGAGATTCAGGATGTGACCGATAAATACTGCAAGGAAATCGACCAGATTTCCGCTGCCAAGGAAAAGGAGATCATGGAGGTCTAAGAAACCTGCATGCGTCGCTTAAAACGGCTGTCTTGACCGCGCTGCACCGCCGCACTGCGCTTAAAATGCTTGGAACATATCCGGTTCCGGCCTTTTTCGTGCGGCTTGGCGCAAAGAGCGCGCCAAGCCAGCCTTCTCGCGATGAATACAGTTTCTGATTTCGCTCCTTGATCGGCTGGAGGACCATATGGATTATGCTCAAACCACGGCTGCGGGCGATTTAGCCCACATTGCCATTATTCTCGATGGCAACGGCCGTTGGGCAAAAAAGCGCGGCCTTGCGCGCAGCATAGGGCATCGTCAGGGCACCCGCGCGTTGCGGCCGGTCATTCGGCACTGTCAGACGCTCGGGGTGCGCTACCTGACGCTCTATGTTTTCTCAACCGAGAACTGGAACCGCCCTCAGAAAGAGATTGACGGTATTATGAGCCTGCTGCGAGAGCATTTTGACGAGGCGGCCAAATCCGCCGGGGAGAATATCCGCATTCGCGTTTTGGGTGATATCTCCCGCCTAGATGCCGATTTGCAGCGCCAGATTGCCGATGCCGAGCGCGACACTGCCCAGAACACGGGCCTTACGGTAAATTTTGCGCTCAATTACGGCGGCAGGCAGGAGCTTGTTTCGGCGGTGCGTCGACTGGCTGAGGCTGTTAAGTCCGGCACTTTACAGCCGGAGGACATAGATGAAGCGGTTATCGAAGAGCGGCTTTATACGGCGGGCATGCCCGATCCCGATTTGATCATCCGTCCCAGCGGGGAGCAGCGGCTCTCAAACTTTTTGCTGTGGCAGTGCGCTTATTCGGAATTTGTGTTTATGGATGTGCTTTGGCCGGATTTTAAACCGAGTGATCTCGATGCCGCAATTGCCGAATATACCGGGCGTAACCGCCGGTTTGGAGGCGTGTGATGAAACAGCGTATCATTTCTTCCGCCGCGGGACTGATGATTTTGGCGGCGGTATTCGCACTGTTTGAGACTATCGTGCTTAATATTGCCGTCGCCATTGTCATCGCCATGGCGGTTTATGAGCTGATTGCAGCGACGGGGCAGAAAAACCGGCCCATCGCGATGATGGCGCTGTTTTTTAGCCTCGTTATTCCGTTTTTCAGCACCCGTTTGCTTAGTAATGTTCTGGCGTCGATCTGTTTTTTATTCTCGTTGGTGCTTTTTTGCCTGATGCTCAAGTATCACAACACCGTGCGCGTCGAGCAGCTCGGGTTTATGTTCTTTTTTACAATGCTCATTGCCTTTGCAACCACCTGCTTTATCTATATGCGGGATGTTTTCGGCGCGGCCGTCGGCTTTTACGGCGTGCTGGTTTCGCTGTGCGGGGCATGGATGAGCGATACCGGCGCTTATTTTTTTGGCATAGCATTGGGCCGGCACAAGCTGGCGCCCGAAATCAGCCCTAAGAAAACGGTCGAAGGGCTAATCGGCGGCGTGGTGGTGGCGCTGGTTTCACAGTTTATCGTAGCGTTTGTCTACGCGCGGATCAGCCGTTACTACGGGCCGCCGGTGCAGATTGACTATCTGCGGCTGGCGATTATCTCGCCGCTGATCTCACTGATCAGCGTCGTGGGCGATCTTTCGGCCTCAGTGATGAAGCGGCAGTTTGGCATCAAGGATTTTGGCAATATCATGCCCGGGCACGGCGGTGTGCTTGACCGTTTTGACAGTGTGCTGTTGGTGGCGCCATTTGTTTACAATCTGTTTTTATATTTTCCTTTGATTGTCGTGAAATGAGGGGTATGATTTGACTAAACGGCTGACGATTCTGGGCTCCACCGGCTCTATCGGCACGCAGGCCCTCGATGTGGCGCAAAATTTGAATATGCCGGTATACGGGCTGTCGGCCCATCAAAACACGGCGCTTTTAGAGCAACAGGCGAGGGCATTTCACCCTCGCTGTGTTGCAATTGGCGACGCCGCACATTATAAAAGGATGAAAACCGCGCTGGCCGATACCGATATTATTGTGACGGCAGGGCCCGGCGCGGTGGCTGAGCTTGCGGCACAGCCGGTGGATTTGGTGCTCAACGCCGTCGTCGGCATCGCGGGTCTGGGCGCGACGATGGCCTGCTTGCAGGCTAAAAACACGCTGGCGCTCGCCAATAAAGAATCGCTTGTCACGGCGGGCGAGCTGGTTATGGCGGCAGCCAGACGCAACAATGTGCCGGTCATTCCGGTGGATAGCGAACATTCCGCCATTTTTCAGTGCTTAAACGGCGAAAATCGTGATAGAATAAATAAGATTCTATTGACGGCCTCGGGCGGCCCGTTTTTCGGGAAAACACAAGCGGCGCTTCAAAACATCACCCCCGCGCAGGCGCTCCGGCATCCGAACTGGCAGATGGGGCAGAAAATCTCGATCGACTCGGCCACGCTGATGAACAAGGGGCTGGAATTGATTGAGGCGATGCATCTGTTCGACGTCTCAGCCGACCAGATCGAAATCCACGTGCACCGGCAAAGCATTCTGCACTCGGCGGTGGAATTTTGCGACGGTAGCGTAATCGCGCAATTGGGTACCGCCGATATGCGCACACCGATACAGTACGCCATCACCTATCCCGATCGCCTGCCGGGCGTCGGCAAGGCGCTGTCGCTGTTTGAGGTGGGCGCGCTGACCTTTGAGCGTGCCGACGCCGAGACGTTTTTGTGTCTTGCCGCCGCAACCAGGGCGGCGACGTTAAGAGGGCTTTATCCTTGCGCCGTCAACGGAGCCAACGAAGAGGCGGTTGCGCTGTTTTTGCAGGGTAAAATCGGGTTCTTAAAAATTGGCGAACTGGTCGAAAAAGCGCTGTCGCTGCCATGCGACAGGCAGGACTACAGCTTGGAAATGGTCTACGAAATAGATTCCGCCGCGCGTGAGCTGGTGCGGCAAAGCGTTTAGCTAGGCAAGTTCTCGGTTTCTAAAGGCACATATGCCTTACGGCGTGGTTTTAACTTTGCCGTGTTGCGCCCTCAATAAAAAGGGGAGAACTCGTATTCATCCTTCACTTTATAAGGCGAAACACGTTTACGAAATCATTTTGTGCTTTAGATTTTGCGAACTTAAACTAGACTTACAGAAGGGCGTGTGAAATATTTGAGCAGTGGCCTGACGACGGCGGTTGCAGCAATTTTAATTTTTGGTGCAATCATTTTATTCCATGAGCTGGGGCATTTTACCGTTGCAAAGTGGGCGGGCGTGTCAGTGCATGAGTTTTCCATCGGCATGGGTCCCGCGATATTTAAACGCAAAAAAAACGGTACGCTTTATTCCTTGCGTATTCTGCCGGTGGGTGGCTATGTTATGATGGAGGGGGAGGATGAACCGGTGGATGCACCGGGCTCCTTTTCCGGTAAACCGCTACTGCACCGGATTGCGATTTTACTGGCGGGTTCCTTTAATAACTTGATTATGGGGTATCTAATTCTGGTGGTGCTTACCATCATGACAGGTTATGTTGGCACGACGCGTGTAGCATTATTTAATGAGGGTGCCGTCAGCTCACAGCAACTGCAACTAGGCGACAAAATTACCAAGGTCAACGGACATTGGGTGCATACCTCAAATGATATTACCTATGAGTTTTTGCGGGACCGCGACGGCCTGATTGAAATGACGGTGCAGCGAAATGGTCAATCGATGACGCTTGCGCCCATTCAGTTTAAAATGGAGCAACTTGGCGAAGGCATGCAGGCCATTGATCTCGACTTTAAGGTGGCTGCTGTTCCAGCGCAGTCACTGGAATACGTGACCTATCCGTTTAACTGGGGTCTGTCGATTATTAAACAGGTATGGGGCTCGCTTATCGATGTGGTCACCGGTCGTTATGCCGTCAACCAGCTCTCGGGGCCGGTTGGGGTGGTGAGCGCCATCGGGCAAGCCAGCAAAATGGGGTTTGAAAATCTCCTGCTTATCGCCGCTTTTATTGCGATCAACATCGGTATCTTTAACTTGGTGCCGTTCCCAATCTTAGACGGCGGAAAGATCATGATTGCAGTACTCGAAGCCGTCATCGGCCGTAGAATCAACCAACGGGTACTGGAATGGATTATGATGATCAGCGTTGGGCTGCTACTGACATTGATGCTGTATGTCACATGGAATGATATTTTTCGCCTGTTTCAATAATGGCGGTTTAATTGGCTGAGCATCGCGTTACGGTGTTTAGCCAATTTTTACTTCAATGTAGGAACGAAATGAGGAATTATAGTAGTATGAAAACACAATCAAAAACGGTTTGGGTTGGCAAAATTCCGATCGGCTTTGGGCATCCGGTGGCGATACAGTCGATGCTAAATGTCCCTTCTTACGATATTGAAGGCAGTATTTCACAGGCCAGAGCACTTGAAGCGGCAGGTTGTCAGATCATCCGCGCGGCGGTGCCCGACCACGATGCGGTGCGATTGATTGCGGCGCTGAAAAATGCGGTTTCAATGCCTGTTGTGGCCGATATCCATTTTGATTACCGACTGGCATTAGAATGTGCAGAAGTTGGCGTCGATAAAATCCGTATAAACCCGGGCAATATCGGCGGTGCGGACAGAGTGCGTGCGGTTGCCAAGGTCTGCAACGCTAAAAATATTCCCATACGGGTGGGCGTCAACTCTGGTTCTGTCGAAAAGACGCTGCTGGCAAAGTACGGCGGCCCTACTGCTGAAGCGATGGTTGAAAGCGCGGCCAACCACTTGATACTATTAGAGCAGGCCGATTTTGACAATAGCGTGTTGTCATTAAAAAGTTCGGATCTAAAAACAATGATAGAAGCCTACCGCCTCGCAGCCCAACGATTTGACTACCCATTACATTTGGGCGTAACGGAAGCGGGGACCGAGCGCATCGGTATGCTTAAATCCGCCATCGGCATCGGCACGCTGCTCATAGACGGCATCGGCGATACGATCCGTGTCTCGCTGACAGCTGATCCAGTACAGGAGATTGCCGCAGCCAAGGATATTTTAAAGGCGCTGGGGCTCAAAGGCAGCGGGGTTCAGCTTGTGTCCTGCCCGACTTGTGGGCGTACCCGCATCGACCTTGTTTCGCTGGCGCACAAGGTTGAGGATGCGCTGCAAAACTGTCCCTGCGACCTTAAGGTTGCGGTGATGGGCTGCGTTGTCAACGGACCGGGCGAGGCCAAAGAAGCCGATATCGGTATTGCAGGTGGTGACGGCTGTGGCGTGATTTTCGTCAAGGGTGAGATCGTTGAAAAAGTGCCCGAAGAGGAATTATTGCCTGCGCTGCTCAAAAGGATAGAGGAGATAACCCATGCCAAATCGGATGAAAAAACAGAGCTTTGAGGAGTTTATCACGCTGTTCGGCGGCCTGACAATGCAACAACAGCTTGTTCAGGCCCGCAAAGATGTTGAGGAAATACATATCGCTACTAAGAGCAGAAGCCTGTCTATCGCGGTTGTCTGCGCCAGACTCTTGTTTTGGGACGAGATTCGCTTTTTAGAGCGCAGCCTTGAAAGCCGTCTGTCACTGGCTCAGGCACGGTTCTTGCCGCGCTATC
>JAEWBS010000082.1 GCA_023391005.1 Bacillota bacterium
TGTGTTATTCCCCACTGTATGGCAGGTTACTCACGCGTTACTCACCCGTCCGCCACTAAGACACTCTATTCACTCAACAGTAGAAAACGCGACGTCCCATACTGACACGTCGCCTTCCTACCATTCAGTGAACAGAGTGTCTCCGTTCGACTTGCATGTGTTAGGCGCGCCGCCAGCGTTCGTCCTGAGCCAGGATCAAACTCTTGAAAATTTGTATCTCAACGCCGAAGCGTTAAAACCGAATTCCAAGCTGTTTTATCTAGCTTGTTCTCAAAAAAATCTACTTAGAATCCCACTTTCGCGAGACCCTAAGGTTACAAGGGTCTTTGTACATTTCTCAATGTTGTTTAATTTTCAAGGTCCGTGCCTGCGCTTCTCACAGGCGAGATTTAGTTTAGCACAATTAAGAATTTCTGTCAACAACTTCTTTTCTTTTTTGTGGCTGTTGTCGGGTTTTGTTTGTGTCCCCCGCGACAGCTTAGTTATAATATCACGCCCTGCACGATATGTCAACAGGTTTTTGCAAAAAACTTGCCGTTTTTTTAATACGCCTTAAAAACCGCTTTAATACCGCTTTTTATTGACGCTTGAATGAGATTATGACATAATACTTTACATATTAATATATATAGGAGTTCTGACAATGCCGATTAATATTCCTACCACATTACCCGCGACAAAGGTTTTAGAGGCTGAGAACATCTTTGTGATGAGCGAGGAACGCGCACGCAATCAGGATATTCGTCCGCTGCGCATTGTGATACTCAATCTGATGCCCAAAAAGATCGAAACCGAGACGCAGCTGCTGCGCCTCCTAGGCAACACACCGATTCAGTCGGATGTCGAGCTGCTGCAAATCGGCGGGCACATCTCTAAAAATACGTCCAGCGACCATCTTTTCAAATTCTATAAGACCTTTGATGAGATCAAGGACCAGCGCTTTGACGGTCTGATCATCACCGGCGCGCCGATCGAGACGCTGCCGTTCGCCGAAGTGGATTATTGGGAAGAGCTATGCGAGATCATGGCGTGGTCCTTAACCAACGTCTACTCGACGCTGCACATCTGCTGGGGCGCTCAGGCCGGTCTTTATTATCACTATGGCGTCGATAAAATCGCGCTGCCTGAGAAAATGTTCGGTGTCTTCGCGCACACCGTCACAAACCGCAATCATCAGCTGATGCGCGGCTTCGACGAGTTGTTCTGGGTGCCGCATTCCCGCCACACCACCGTGGCCGAAAGCGATATTGAAAAGGTGGATAGCCTTGAGATTCTCGCCCGCTCGGACGAGGCGGGGGTCTACTGCATCGCGGGCAAAGACGGACGCCAGTTTTTCATCATGGGGCACAGCGAATACGACCGCGACACGCTGGCCAGTGAATATTTCAGAGACATCAACAAGGGGCTGGACATCAAGCTGCCCCGCCATTACTTCCCCGGGGATGACCCCACCCAGTCGCCGCCCCTTTGCTGGCGCGCGCACTCGAGCCTCTTGTTCTCAAACTGGCTCAACTATTTTGTCTATCAGGAGACGCCGTTCGATCTGACCCAGCTCTCGCCGCACGGCAAAGGAGGTGCCCAGTCATGAAGGCAGCCATCTTTGACATGGACGGCACGCTGCTCGATTCGATGGGCATGTGGTATGGCCTTGCGCCCGCGTTTTGTAAAAGGCATGGCATTGTCTGGTCACAGCAAATTGCCCACGACCTGCTTGGGAGGGAATTCCCCGAGGCAGCCGATTATTTTGCCGAGCGCTTTCCGTTTTTAAACATGACGCCTGAGGGACTCATTGCGGCGTGGAACGGCATGGTCCGTTTCAGCTACCTGCACGAGGTTCTGCCAAAGCCGTTTGCCATCGATTATATCAAGCAGCTCAACCGCAACAATATTCCCTGTGCGGTTGCGACCATGACCAATCACGCACTGGCCGACGCCGTGCTGGCGCACCACGGCATTGCGCCGCTGGTCGAGGCGGTGCTGACGCCCGAGGATGTCGGCGGCATCGGCAAGGAGCGGCCCGACATCTATTTTGAAGCGGCGCGCAGGCTCGGCGTACCGGCACACGAATGCGTTGTCTTTGAAGACACGCTGTTTGCCATTGAAACGGCGGCAAGCGCCGGCTTTACGGTCTGGGCCGTCGATGAGCCGCTGCAGCAGAGCCAACGCCGTATTCAGGCGGCCTGTCACCGCTATGTCCACAGCTTTAAAGAGCTGCTGCACGATTAAGGCGAGGTACACTTTAAATGAATGATGTTTTATTGCGCATGGCGAGCGTGGAACAGGACGCCCGACGCCTGCTGGAAATCTACGCGCCTTATGTAGAGAACACCGCCGTCACTTCTGAGGAGACGGTGCCCTCGCTCGAAGAGTTCAAAGGCCGCATAACCGACGCGCTGCGCCGGCATCCTTATATTGTCTGCATCATCGACGGCGATATTGTCGGCTACGCCTATGGTCACAGCTACCGCAGCCGATCCTCCTACCGCTGGGGCGCCGAGCTTTCGGTTTATGTCGCGGCGGACTGCAAAAGCAGCAGTGTCGGCGTGGCATTATACGGCGCGCTGATCGCGACTTTGCGGCTTCAGGGCTATCAAACGGCTTACGGCATTGTGCTGTTGCCGAACCTGCCCAGCCAGCGCCTGCACGAATATCTTGGCTTCTCAGCCAAGGGCGTATTAACAAACGCCTGCTGCAAGCTGGGCGGTTGGCACGATATTGTTACTTATGAAAGGCACATCGGCACTTTTCCCCAAAACCCACCCGAGATTGTGCCGGTATCCGATCTGGACGATTGGGATATGCGTGAAATCTTCAACCGCCACGCTTCGGTTGTGAGCAACCGCAAAACAATATTGCGGCTTAATAAAAGCCGCAACGGATTTTGGGTTATCCCATAAGTGCAAGCGAATAATGGGCCATCGCCGCAGGCGGGTCATTAACTTGAAAGCGTATCATAGCCATCCTGCGGCAATGATACGCTTTCATCTTCATTATTGATGAGCACAAATTGCTTGAGCAATAAACCTTACGATATCGGGCAACGGGAAATGGCTGAGGTATATGTGCAATCTCAATCGCCGCGCCTCGGGTGCCGGCAAACACAAAACAATATTGCGCCTTAATAAAGCCGCAACAGATTTTAGGGCATACCTTAATCGCCATTATCGATGAGCACAAATTGCTTGAGCAGCAAAAACACCCCAACGCTAAGCAGCGGAAAATTGGGCCGGTGTTCAATCAGCGACCAAAGCCCAGCCGCCAGCATACCCGTGCCCACCATGCCGCCAACGACGTCAGGCAGCGTTTTTTCGTTACCAAACAGAGCGGCACAGATCAGCCGCAGCATGCTTCCGCCGTCCAGCCCACGCACCGGCAATAGATTAAAGACCGATAACAGCAGACTGATGGCGGCAAACCGCGGCGCGAAGGGTTTGAGCAGCATGCCCAGCACAATACCCGCCAGCGGCCCGGCAGCCAGAATCGTCAACTCCTGACGCAGGCCGGGCAAACGGCGGTAATAGGGGACAATCTGCGCACAGCAGCCGCATAACCGCAGCTGTGAAACGCCGTTGTCGGTGGCCAGCAGCGCCAGCCAGTGCCCGGCCTCATGCACCAGCGCCGCCATAAGCAGCGCGAGCGCGTCGCCGCCAAAATAGACGGCGATGGCGATCACCGCGAAAAACCAGAAATCGCAGGTGATGCGCGGGGGCTTTTCACGGGGCTTTATAAAGCTTGCCATCTTGCGCGCTCCGCCAGCGGATTGGCCGCTTTACCGTTTATAATCAGCTCAAAATGCAGATGCGGTCCGGTGGAAACGCCGGTGTTGCCCACAAGGGCGAGCGTTTCGCCCTGCCGCAGACGCATGCCCACACGCACCGGAATCGCACTGCAATGGCAGTAGCGGGTCTGGTAGCCGCCGTGGTCGAGTGTGACAAATTTGCCGTAAATTTTCGATTCGCCCGTTTCGACCACCACACCGGGCCACGCCGCACCGATTGGGGTGCCCAGCGGCGCGGCAAAATCAACCCCGGTGTGAAAATCCGGCTTGCCGGTGATTGGATGCGTACGCACGCCAAACGGCGAGCTGATTATGCCTTGAACCGGCTGGCGCATCGGCGCCGAGAGCAGCGGCGTCATATTGGTGACGCCGTCCGGCAGCGCATTTTCGGTTTGGGGCAGAAACAGCAGCTGGCCGCCCTGTCCGGCCGGGGTGGCCGGTACAGCGACCTCAATGCGCGGCGAGCTGCCGACCTGACTTAAAATAAGCTCAATAATGCTGCGCAGGCGGGAAATTTTGTCAGAATCCTTCACCTTTTGCACGACTGAAAAGACCTCCACCGCCTCGGTTTCCTTCGATATCAGCGTGAAAAATGCCGTCTTTACGTCGGCCATTCCCATAAAGCTGCTCAGGATAAACGCCGCCGTGATCATCATCACACACAGCATGCTTTGCAGCAGTGTTATAAACATAAACTTGCCCTCCTGCCCGCCGCCGCGCGCGGCAGGTCGGCGTCGCCCCGCCGCACCAAAGGTGGAATGCATTCTTCTGCCAACCATGTCCACACCTCCTCAAAGAAGCCTATGCGCCCTGAAAACGCGTTATGACACCCGCAGCGTAACGTGTTAAAAAAGCGTGTACATCGCTTGCCCGATGCGCCGCAAAGCGCCTGCAACAAAGGGGTTGATTTTTGCGCGCCCATGTGCTATTCTAGTCAGGCTGCTCCGTTTGGGCAACAGATGTCTGCGTATCGGCATCATCGTTGCTTTTAGCGGCAGCCGTTAGATTCTCTGGAGAGTCCCTCAAAGGGCGCCGAAGGTGTAAGTTTGGGTTTAACCCCAAGCGATCTCTCAGGCAAAAGGACAGAGTTTGGTATTGCTTTTTCGATATCACTGTTCTCATTTCTCCGGAAAGTCGAAACGAAAGTTTCGGCTTTATTTTTTTGTATACGGGAGGAAGCGAAGTTATGTTAGCACAAATGGACGCACTTATTGTATGGTTTGATGATCTGGTGTGGGGACTGCCGCTGATCGGATTCATCTTGATCACCGGTATCTATCTCACGGCGCGGCTGAATCTTTTGCAGTTATTCCATCTGCCCCGGGCGTTGCGCTTTATGGTCCAGAATGAGGAAAGCGGCAACGGCGAGGTCACAAGCTTTGGCGCGCTGTGCACCGCCATGTCGGCCACCATCGGCACCGGCAATATCGTCGGCGTGGCAACCGCCATCTACGCCGGCGGCCCCGGCGCGCTGTTCTGGATGTGGGTTGCCGCCTTCTTCGGCATGGCCACAAAATATGCCGAAGGTGTACTTGCGATAAAATATCGCGAAATTGCAGCCGACGGGCATGTTCTGGGCGGCCCCTTCTATTACATTGAGCGCGGCATGGGTAGCCAGTGGCGCTGGCTCGCAAAGCTTTTTGCCTTTTTCGGCATGGGCGTCGGCCTGTTCGGCATCGGCACCTTTACGCAGGTCAACGGCATTTCGTCGGCGGTCAAGGGGTTCTTTGATGCCGAGAGCCGCTATACCGTCTCGATTTTTGGCGCCGAGTATTCCTGGGCCGTCGTGATTGCGGGTATTCTGGTCACGCTGTGCACCGCGCTGGTCATTCTCGGCGGTTTAAAGCGTATCTCAATGGTCGCGCAGATCATTGTGCCGTTCATGGCGATTATCTACGTGGTTTTCGGCGTCATTCTGCTGGCCTGCAACGCGGATAAAATTCCGCAGGCACTGAGCATGATCATCACCGGCGCGTTTAATCCGCAGGCCGTCACCGGCGGCGTGGTCGGCAGCATCACCATCGCAATGCAAAAGGGCATCGCGCGCGGCATCTTTTCAAACGAGGCGGGTCTGGGCTCGGCGCCGATCGCGGCCGCTGCGGCCCAAACCAAGGAGCCGGTGCGTCAGGGTCTTGTATCGATGACCGGCACCTTTATCGACACCATCATCATCTGCACCATCACCGGCCTTTGCATCGTCACAACCGGCACCTGGAACATCGGCCTCAAGGGCGTGGATATCACGTCGCAGGCTTTTCAGGATGGTCTGCCCTTCGACCCGCGCGTCTCGGCCTTTATCCTGATGCTCAGCCTGATCTTCTTTGCATTTACGACGATTCTCGGCTGGGACTATTACAGCGAGCGCTGTCTGGAGTATTTCTCAAACGGCAACCAGAAGGCTGTTATGATCTACCGCTATCTGTACATTCTCGCCGTTTTTATCGGCCCGTATATGACCGTCGCCGCTGTCTGGAATATTGCCGACATCTTCAACGGCCTGATGGCGTTCCCCAACCTGATCGCACTGCTGGCGCTTTCGGGCGTCGTGGTCAAAGAGACCCGCGATTATTTCCATCGTCAGAAGGTTTCATAAGCGTTATGCAAAAAAAGCCGCCCTGCCAACCGAAAATCTTCGGCCGGCAGGGCGGCTTTGGTTCTAAAAATTACTTTTGGGGCAAGGACGCGATCCTGTCCCTTTCAAATTGCGCCATGACTTGGGGCAGGTTCTCTTCCGACATCCGCGCCGCCGGGAAGCTGTCGACCGATATGGCGTTTGCCCATGAAACGGCCCGATTCTCCTGTTCCGGCTTATCCGAAAGGGGAATCAGCCTGACGCTATACCGGCTTATCGGCACATGTTGCGCTTTAAGCGTTGCCTCAACCGCCTTGGCAACCTCCGCGATTTTATTATAAGAAAGATTGTCGGTGTAGATAACCACATCCGCCTCAAGGGGCAGGGGCGGGTTATGAATATCCAGCATCATATCACGCTGCAATTTCAAAAGGTCCGCGCCGCCGCCGTGCTCTTCGGCAAAGCGGATTGAAGCAAACGCAAAGTCATAATCCAGCTTGTCGCGGATCATTTCAATCGCTTTGGTGCGAAGCGTTTCGCTCAGTCTGCGCCAAGTCGTAAAATTATTGGCGACCTCGGTGTCATAATCATCGCCCGTGACACTGCCAAAGCTGTCAAAGTAAATTGAAAACGCCGTATCCCCGCTGGTTCTGGATTTTACAAAGACGCCATATTCACTAAACTTAAAATTGTAATAAACGTTTTCTATATTCAGGTCAAGTCGGCTGTATTTTTCATCGATATAGCGCCCGGCAGTCTGCCTCGCAAGCAGCTTGGAAACGGGGTTGCCGGTCAGGCTGTTGACAAAAAGCAGCAACAGCGCAGTTGGTATAACGATCGCCGCGCCCATAAACGCTCTTTTATTCTTCATAGCCTTTGGCTTTTGCTATGCCAGATAGGCCGGTACCGCCGTCTGCTTGGGCGTGTCGGTCGTCACCTCAATACTGTTGGTCTGATAGGTCACGACATCATCGCACAGCTCTGTAAAACCATCAAGCGTCGAGATGACCTCATAGCCCAGCGGCCCGTTACGGTAGTGCATTGGAACAACGACCCGCGCGCCGACAGCGTCTGCCATCGCCTTGGCCTGTTTGGCATCAATGGTATAAAACCCGCCGACCGGAATCAGCAGCACATCCACGCCGCGCAGCGCTGTCGTCTGCGCCTCGGTCAGTTCACAGCCGATGTCACCCATATGCGCCAGCCGCATGCCCTCGGCCGAGATAATATGGATTGTATTCACGCCGCGCTTCTCGCCCTTGACCTCGTCGTGGTAGGTTGAAAGCGTCTCAACACCGAAGGAGGGGGCGTTGCCGGTGAGCTTGACCAACGAGACGGCATTGTGGTCGCCGTGCTGGTGACTGCACAGCACCGCATCAGCCGAAAGATCGCGCGGCAGCGGCGCGTAGCCCGGAACCCGCCCGTCCTCATACGGGTCGAACACCACCGAGCCGTTATCGGTCTCGATCTTAAAGCAGGAGTGCCCATGCCATATTATTTTCATCGTCATACCTCTTTTCTTTCAGCTTTACCTTATTTTAGCACAGATGGCTGTTTTGAGACAACCCCGTTTTGCGTATCAAGCGCATACATCACTCGGGCGTGGTTTTCTTTGAGCAGCTCACAGGAGACCATGTTGCCGGTGCCCCCGTCAATGGCCCTGCGGTAGATTTTGCCGGTGCGGTAAAATCCGTCGGCCTCCTGTACAAAGGCCTCATCCTGCACCGCGACATGGTATTTAACCGACGGCAGGCGGTCGGCGCGCAGCTCGCCACACAGATATTTTTCATCGACCCACACCACAAGCTGAAACGTGAGATCGGTATCGTTTCTAAAGCGATAATCGACATAGTTATAAAAGATCGAGGTTCCGGTTCCAAACGGCACCTGCCGCCCAAAATCGGGGAAAAGATCGACGGCATCATGATGGTGATGCTCAACAATCGTCAGCGGCGTATGTAGTACGATCCAATGGATCAGGTTGGTAAACTGGCAAAGCCCACCGCCGATGCCGCGCCCCACCTGTCCGTTTTCAATCACCATGCCCTCTTTATAGCCCTTTTTCGCCGTGCAGCGGCCCGCCAATTGCCAGAACGAGAAGGTTTCTCCGGGACGAATCAGAATATGGGAGATTTTCGGTGCGGCGATCGCGAGATTAACGGCTTTATTCTCCTGCAACAGCTGATCCGCCACCCCCAACGTGCGCCGGATCAGCGAATTGTGGCGGTACACAACCGCGGGCAGCGCCATTTTCGAGCGCTCCTTGGCAAAGCGTGTACGAAAAAGCGCGTCGCGCATCAAACGCAGTGCGCAGCCCTTCGCCACTGAAATGCGGTACGCTGTCGGAGAAAGCTGACAGAACAGCCGCCGACCTTTCTTCATGGCACTCTCTCCCTTATAGTCAAATCGCCTAAAAATCGAATTGTCTTTGCGGCATACAAGCGGGCTTGTCGCTTAATGGATAATATCATCCTGCTTGCATGCGGTTGAACTAAGAATGGCTGCGTATCTAAGCAAAAGGTTCAACCGCAATATTTTGTGTCTGGCTGCGTTGCCGTCCTTAGGTAAGCGTCAGCCCGCCTGCCCTATACCTTGCCGGCCACAAATATCCTCACAAATCCTGCATCAATTCCCAAGCAGTTTGACTCAACTTGTCCAAAAGCCGCGAAACCAAACGGCTTCGCGGCTTTTTAAACGTTTCTGGTGCTTATTTGCTCATGATATACTTATCGATCGAATCGGCGGCAATCTTGCCCGCACCCATCGCCAGAATAACGGTGGCAGCGCCGGTGACGGCGTCACCGCCCGCGTAGACACCCATACGGGTGGTCGCCATATCCTCGGTGCAGACGAGGCAGCCCTTGCGGTTAACCTCAATGCCCGGGGTGGTATTCTTGATCAGCGGGTTGGGCGAGGTGCCGATCGACATGATGACGGTGTCAACGTCGATGACAAAGTTAGAGCCCTCTTTTTCAATCGGACGGCGGCGGCCGGAAGCATCCGGTTCGCCGAGATCCATCTCAACACACTCAATGCCGGTCACGTGACCCTTCTCGTCGCCGAGAATCTGCACGGGGTTATTGAGCAGCTTGAAGATGATGCCCTCTTCCTGAGCGTGGTGCACTTCCTCGGCTCTGGCGGGCAGCTCTTCCATGCCACGGCGGTAGACGATGTAGACGTTTTCAGCCCCGAGGCGCTTGGCGCAGCGCGCGGCGTCCATCGCCACGTTGCCGCCGCCGACGACGGCAACCGAATTGCCGTGGAAAATCGGGGTCGCATAGTCCTCGA
>JAEWBS010000135.1 GCA_023391005.1 Bacillota bacterium
TGCCCACCCGGCGGGGGGCGGCCCCGACGCTTTTATTTTACGCCAATGTATCAAAAATCATTGCCTGTTTTTAACGGTGGATCAGGCCCGATAATTGAGAGACAAGCGCGCAAACTAATCAAAAAAGGAGGGGTTTTTTATGGCGCAAAATTACGAGCCGCAATCCTTGGCGCAAAATACGCTCGATCAAATTCCCACACCGTCGTCAGATGCCAAAAGCATCACCGCGCTTGTTAAGGAGAGCGGCAAGGTGACGGGCTACCAGCTTTCGGACAACACGGTGCTCGATAAGACGCAGGCCGTCGCGCTGGCGCGGCAGGGCGGTATTAAGGGTGTGGGCATCGCCCACCGGGGTGATACCGAATATCTTAAGACGCTGCCCGACGGCGACGACAGCAATAATTTGAGTAATTTGTCTTCTGTCTCGCCAGAAAGCAAGGGGTAAAAATGATAGGGCGGCTGCCGGAAAGTAGCCGCTCTTGGCTTGTCGGAAAAGGCTGAATCATTAAATTTTTAGTCAAGCTTTTTCATAAACCTTGTTGGATTAGCGAGAGCCGCAGCGGGCATCCATGCCGCCCACCGTGATTAGCGAAGCCAAGCAACCGCGAGCGCACATATATGCGCACGGTTCGGGGCAAAGCCCCGTACGTTTTGGTGCTTAGTCAAAAAAGGCGCAGGAGAAGAAAAACGGTCCGGAGGACTGTTCTTGTCTGGGAGAACCCCCGCAAGGGGGGCTTCCGATACCGCCTAAAGCGACATCCGTGCCCTTAATGTTTAGTTTTGTTCTTGTTGCTTGGGGCAAAACAATGGGTATGCCGTTCTTAGCGGCCATCATAAAACGGCAACATTTGTTTTGCGCTGGCGCGCAGGAACGGCCCCCGGCGCTCGCATGTCCTACGGAACCTGGGGGCATCCTTCACCCCGTTACAGATGCGAAGCGCCTCGCGGGCGGGACACTGCCCACGCGTGCTCCCTGACCTCCTACGGGGTTTTGAAACGACGGGGTTTGAGGGCTTAAAGAATGCGGTTCTTAGGTGCTATATGTACCACATGAAGGTGTTAGTTTCCCACGCATCGTTAGTTTGGTACGCATCCAGACTTGTTACGTGTGATTATGCGCGCCACCTGTAGGGGGCCTCTTGGGGTCACGGCGGCGCACACCAAGTGTTGCCGTGCGGGAATATATACGTTTGCTACCACAGCATAAAACAGTGAGGCATTTTCGCCCCACTGTTTTTGTTTCTTATCGCGCCGTCTTTTAGGCAGCGGCACATCTTAAATTTATTAAAATATCGGCATGACCCAAGCCCATATTACTGCTGCTCCAGCTTTCTGCGCAGCGTAAACCGTGTAATACCCAAAAGCGCCGCCGCCTTCGAGTGGTTGTTACCGCTGATCTGAAGCGCCCGGTCAATGCAGTCGCGCTCAATGCGCTCCAAAAGCTGCGGCAGGCTGATGCCCTCCTCGCCAAAGTCCGGCACGCCGACCGCGCCGTTTTGATTCTGACCCAGCTCGGCCTGCGCCTGCCTCTGCGACGGAAACGGCGCTTCGAGAAAAGCCGCCCGATCCAGCAAGGAACCCGTGCAAAACAGCGTGCAGCGCTCGAGAACGTTTCGCAGCTCGCGCACATTGCCCTTCCAAGAGTATTCGGTCAACTCCTCGGCAAAGCGCGGATCGATGCCCTGAATCTCCTTACCGAATTTGCGGTTGAAATGCAGGAGAAAATGGTTGCACAGCGGCAGAATATCTTCCGGGCGCTCGCGCAGCGGCGGTATGGCGATTTGCATGACGTTGAGGCGATAGAACAAATCCTCGCGGAACTCCTTACGCGCGATGGCCTGACGCAGGTCACGGTTGGTCGCGGCGATGACCCGCACATTGACCTCAATGTCGTTGAGCCCGCCGACCCGTTTAAACCGCCGATCCTCCAAAAAGGTCAAAAGCTTTGACTGCATCGCCAGCGGCAGTTCGCCGATCTCGTCTAAAAACACCGTGCCGCCGTTGGCCAGCTCCAAAAGCCCCTTTTTGGTTTTGGCCGCGCCTGTAAACGCGCCGCGCTCGTAGCCGAACAGCTCGCTTTCCAAGAGATTGTCGGGGATGGCCCCGCAGTTAATCTTCACCATCGCAAGCTGCCGACGCGCGCTGTTGTGGTGGATGAGGTTGGCCACCACCTCCTTGCCGGTGCCGGTCTCGCCCCGGATCAGCACATCGACGTCGCCGTGCGACACAACGCCGATCTGTCGGCGAATGTTCTGTATGGCGACGCTCTCGCCTACCAGCTCATATTTCGGGGTGGAAATCAGGCCGAGGTTGCGCTTGGTTTTAAGCTGATCCATGCTGCGGTTGATCATGAGGTCGATGGCGTCAAGGTCAAACGGCTTTAAAATATAATCATACGCGCCGCGCTTGACCGCCTCCACAGCCTGCGAAACCGAGCCGTAGGCGGTCATCAACACAATTTGAATGTCGTCGTCGATCTTTTTGATCGCCTCGATATAATCCATGCCCTGCTGCTCGCCCAAACGGTTATCAAGCAGCACAAAATGCGGCGCGAACCGCTCGACCAGCGGCAGCCCGCTCTCGACACTGTCGGCCGTCTCCACCTGATGCCCGAGGTCGCTTAAACCCTCACGCAGCGACAGGCGAATCAGATATTCGTCGTCAATAATCAAGATTTTATAAGTCATGGCACTTCCTCCTGAATGCTGGGCCGACGGTTTCGGCCATAGGTCAGATGCGACACAACCAGAAAGCTGGCCGTCGCCGCCACCGTGCCCGGAAAGGCCGGGTGAAAACTCAGCTCTCCCGTGAAATACGGCGGATAAAATAACGCCAGACATAAAAGCCCCACGCAAAGGCTGGCCCAGATCCCCTGCCGCGTTGTGCGCCGGTAAAGCAGCGCACCGTAAAGCGTCGGGAACAGTGTGACGCCGAAAACGCCCCACAAATCGCCGCCGTAGCTCAAAAGGCTTTGCGGTGGGTGGACCGACAGCAGCAGCGAAACGGTTCCCCCGACAAAAATGCTCGCGCGGGAAAGCGAGAGCAGCGCCGATTCGCCGAGCGGCTTTCGGCGCAGCGTGCCGACAATGTCGTAGCTAAACGAGGATGCGATTAACAGCAGCTCGGAATTAGCGGTGGAGATGCAGGCCCCGATGACTGAAAACAGGAAAAAGCCGCTCCAGGGCCCATAGAGCAGGTTGTTAATCACATGCACAAAAATGCCGTCGGTTTCAGTCACCCCGTCGATGGTCGGGAACATGACCCGCATACCCAGGCCGATGAGCACCAGCGCAAAATAGAGCATCGCCAAATAAATCAGCGAGCATTGCACCGTTCTTTTAGAGGTTTTCTGATCCTTGGCCGAGATCATGCGGACGATGTACTGTGGGTTGGCGGCAAGCCCCAGTCCCCAGCCGAAAAACATCGTTCCGCTCATCAGCGGGACAAACTTGCCCTTGCCGAACAGCCGCAGCAGATCGCCTTTGTCGGTGGCGTAGGGCATGGCGGGATAGGCCCAGCCGCTGATCTGGGCGGCCTTTTGATGGATGGCCACAATGCCGCCCGCCCGTGGGACGACGATGAGAAACACCATGATCAACCCCACCGACAGCGCAATGAGGTTAAAGGCATCGGTTTTGGTCACGGTGTGAAATCCGCCGAAGGTCGAATAAAGAATAAACAGGTAAATCAGCAATATTGCAAAAACATAAGGGATATTAAACAGCGTGGAGGCCACCAACCCAAAGCCGCGTATCTGAATAACGAGATAAAAAACGTACACGACGATCATAATCACCGCGAACAGCACCTGCAGCGCCTTGGAATCAAAGCGCTTGCGAAAGAACTCCGGCACCGTCAGAATATCGTTTTGATACAGCCGGTCGCTGATAAGCCAGAGCAGCACCGCACCCGCGAACCATGGAATTACCGAATAGAGCAGCACCGCGTAGCCGCTTTCAAACACGCTGCCCGTAACGCCCAGAATCGTGGCGGCCGACACCCAGGTGCCGCAAAAGGTGAACACGCAGCTGCTCAAAGAAAGCTGCCGCCCGCCCAGATAAAACTGCTCCTTCGTGTTGCCCTTTCTGAAGCTGTTTTTCCCAATCGCGAGCAAAATAGCAGAATAAATGCAAAAGTAAATCAGATAAATAACGGTTTTGTTCATCCTGCGGCCTCCTGCATTTCAAAGGTGATCGTGATGGTTGTCCCCTCGCCCCACGCGCTCTCAATGTCGAAGCTGCCGCCGTTTTGCCGCAGCAATCGCCGGACGATTGAAAGCCCGAGGCCACCGCGCCCCTCCGACGCGTCCACCCGCCCGAAGGAGAGCGCGCTTCTGAGCGCCTGCTCGGTCATGCCCACGCCGTTGTCCGCAACGGTGAGCACCACGCCGTTGTCCAACCGCCGGGCCGAGACAGCGACGTCGCCGCCATCCCCCACGGCGCGAAAGCTGTTGTTGACCAGATTGATCAACACCTGCTTAATCTGGCCCTCATCGGCGTAAAGCATCAGATCGGGCTCGGCAAAAAAGCGCAGCGCAATACGGCTGTTCTCGGCCACCTTCGTATAAAGCAGCGCCGTTTCGTCAAAAAGCTTGCCGACCGGGAACAACGCCTTATGGCTCGCGCGCTCCCGCGCGAGGTTTAAGAGGTTCTCAATCAACAGGTTAATGCGGTCGACCTCTCCGACCATACCGGCGCAAAGGCCGCGCTCGTTGTCGCCCTCAAGCCGCTTTGAAATGACCTGTATGCCCGCGCGTATCCCCGCGAGCGGGTTGCGTATCTCGTGCGCGAGGTCGGCCGCCACCTTGCCCATATAGGCGAGCTTTTCGCTCTCGCCGAACTTTTCTTCCATCATCTTTTTATAGGTAATGTCGTCAATCGTGCACAGGGCGCCCCACACAAAGCCGTTGGCGTCGGTTAAACGCCAGACGCCGATCTCAAGGTCGAAGGCACGTCCGCTCGGGTCCTGTGCGCGGATCGGGTCGATGACCGGACGGCTGCTCGCGATCAGCCTGCGCAGCGTTTCTAAAAGCGCCTCGCCGCCGCAGGCAAGGCCGTCCGCCGAGAGCATGGCTGCCGCCTTGGAGTTGATGCAAAGCTGCTCGCCCTGCGCGTTGTAAGCGACGACGCCGAGCGGCAGATTTTCGACAATCGCCTCGTTGAGTATTTTAACCCGCACAATTTCGTCGGTGTAGCCGCGGATGTCCGACAGCATGCTTTCAAACGCGATGGCCAGCCGCCCAATCTCGTCGCGGCGCTGGCGGTAATCGTCGGCAAGGTGCCGCCCCGCCGTCAACGCCGGATCGCGGCTGATGCGCGCGCACGCCTCGCTCAAGCGCCGGATCGGGTCAGAGATGTTATAGGCAATGAAGATACCGGCCTGCACCGTGATGATCAGCAGCGCGATGGTCGCGATGATCATATAGCGCTGGTTCTCGATCAGATCGTCATAAAAGACCGCGCGGTCAAGGATGTAGCACAGCGTCCAGCGGTAGCGGTTGTCCGCGCGCGAAAGCAGCACCCATTCCTCCCGCATCGCCGAGCGGTCGCGGCCTTCTAAGAGCGCGACGCCCTGCTCGTCATAGATAAAAAAGCCCTTGTCGGCACGGGCGGCGCAGGTGCTCAAAATCGACTCGCGGCTCGAGGCGATGCCATAGTGCTCAATTTCACTCGTGACGCTCTCAAGCAGCAGGCGCGCGTTGAGATACTCCCGCTCAAACTGCGCGCGGTAGCCGTTGTAAAACAGAATGCCACCAAAGGTGCCGGTAAATAAAAAGCTGATGATCACAAAGGGGATCAGAATCTTGTTTTCAATATCGAGCCTGATTTTAAAATGCTTCATCGATGCCTCTCCTTCGGCCAAGCCGGCCGGAAATGCCGTTGCTGCATGAGAACGGACCCACCGCTCATCCGATAAGGACGAGCAGCAGGCGGATAAGCTGCGGGAAAAGGAGCATCACGCCCACAAAGCGGCAGACCTGAAGCACGATCAGATCGGGGCTGTTCACGCCCAGATCGGCCGAGATAAGCGCCATCTCGGTCGCGCCTGCCGGAGAGACGCTGAGCATCGCCTCCACTCGGGGGATTTTAAAGCAGCGGTGCAGCAACCAGCCCATAAAGACACAGTTGGCAAAATAGCCTACAATCAGAATAACGGCGGGCAAAATCAGATAGCGCATCTCAAGCAGGTCGCCGGACGTCATCTGGCTGCCGATGCAGCAGCCCGAGAGCACCTGCGCCACCCGTCGGCACCACAGCGGCAGATAGGTGTCGCGATAAAGCATTTTGAGCGCCGTTGTGACCAGCATCGAAAAAACCAGCGCGCCCGCCGGGACGCCGAGCCCTTTGCCCAGCAGCCCGCCCGCGGTGGCGGCAAGCAGCGTCACGGCCAGCGCCAGCGCCGCCACCTTGCATACCGGCTTTGGGGCCTCAGGCTGCGGCGGCGGGGTGGTTTCGGCTTGCGATGCGGGCGAAGCCGCGTCGTTCTGCCCGCGCTTACCGACCATGCGGTCCACCGCGACGATCAAAAGCGGCAGCGCCCCAATGCCGAACACCAGCCGCACAAATTGCAGCACCGCGACCTTGCCCGCGTCGGCCCCCATATCCATCGCGATCAGCGGCGTGTCGCTGACGCCGCCCGGCATCGCGCAGAGCAGCGCGGTCAACAGATCAAGCGGCGAGAGCATATAGATGAGCAGCCCCGAAAGCACGTTAAGAATAAAAAAGCCGGCCATTAGCATCACATAAGGGCCGATGATGCGCGGCAGATGCAGCAGATCTTGCTTTTTAATACCCGAGCCGATATAAGCGCCGGTGATAATCTGCGCCGCGATCTTGGCCGACGTCGGCATCAGCGCGTACGGCGTCGCGACGCTGAGCGTCGACACGGCAAAAATAGCACCCACAAGCATGCCTGCGGGTACTTTAAGTCTGAAAAATATAAATCCGCCCAGTGTGCCAACCAAGAGCGTCAACAACAGCCTGATGGTCAAAACAACCTCGCCTCCCGATGCGCAGAACAAATTCTCCCTTTTATATTACCCTACTTTTGTTCAATACGCAACGGATAACCACACTATTTGCCGCGTTTGAGCGCCATGCCGGACAATGTAAAGACGACAAACACCATCAGATTGGCGATAACGACGCTTGCTCCCGCCGGTGTGTTAAACACAAACGATACCATAATCCCGGCGCAAAAGCAGAGCACCGACAGCACCGCCGCGCAGATGACCACCCCTTTAAAGCTGAAGAACAGCCGCATGGCCGACAGCGCCGGGAAAATAACAAGGCTCGAAATAAGCAGCGCGCCCATCATGCGCATGCCGACCACCACCGTCACAGCGGTGAGCATGGCCAACAGCGTATTATAAGCCCCGACCCGCACGCCGGTGGCCCGCCCGAACGCCTCGTCAAAGGTGACGGCGAAGATGCGGTGGTAGCAAAAAACATAAAGCGACAGCACAACCGCCGACAGCACGGCGGCAAAGACCACGTCGTTTTTGCTCATGGCCAGCACACTGCCGAACAGATAGCCGTGGATATCGGCGTTGATGCCCGAAGAAAGCGAAGCTGCCATAACCCCGACCGCCAGCGACGAGGAGGAGATCATCGCGATGGCGGCGTCGCCGCGCATCGAGCCCTCGGCGCCGATGCGCAGCAGTAAAAACGCCGAGAGCATCACAACCGGCACGGCCACAGCCAGCGGCGCAACGTTGAGCGCCATTGCAATGGCCACCGCGCCAAAGCCGACGTGAGAAAGCCCGTCACCGATCATTGAATAGCGCTTGAGCACGAGGCTGACGCCCAGCAGCGCCAGACATAACGACACTAAAATGCCTACCATCATCGCGCGCGCCATAAAGCCGTAAGAAAACATGGTTATAATCAGGTCAAGCATTTAGTGACTCCTTTATTCTTTGTTTCAATTCGCGTTCCTCGTATGGGGGACGGCGGGTTTGTGTCCGTGCTAACGAATTGGTATGCGTTATTGGCAATTGGCAGCCGTGCTTAAACGGCAGAGGTTGTTTTGCGCTGACGCGCAGGAACGGCCCCATTCCCAACCCCCTGGCCCCCACAGGGGACCGAGGGGGCTTCACCCCCAAATCCCCTGAGGGGGCTTAAAGAATACGGTTCTTGGAGATTATATGCCCCACGTGAAAGTGTTAGCTTCCCACGCACCGTCAGCGGGCGCGCATCCAGACTTGTTACGTGATTATGCGCGCCAATTAAGTTGTCTGGCCTCTTGGGGCACGGCGGCGCTTCCATCGCGCCGCCGTGCGGGTAACATATGCGGTTTCAATTTACATCCCTCGTGCGAGGGACGACAAACAGCGCAGCTATGCCACGGTGACCGATATCCAATTTCAATTCACGTCCCTCGCATGAGGGACAACGGTTCTCGGCCGGGCTAAATTCCGCGCGCCCGCCGAATTTCAATCCCCATCCCTCGCACGAGGGGTGACTTTAAATCCTCGGCCCGTCGTGTCAGGCATCGGCTTTATTCCCCAGCAGCCGGTGCGCGGCGTCGCTTTTATAATAATCCGCCGCCGGGCCAAAAAAGGCGCAGCCGTTATCCATGTGCAAAATCTTGCCCGCGCGGCGCGCCGCTTGCAGGTCGTGCAACACCATAAGAATCGTCACGCCGTGCTTTTTATTGAGGTGGTCGATAATGGTATAAAGCTCGGCTGCCGCCGCGGGGTCGAGCGCTGCCGCGGGCTCGTCGAGCAGCAGCAGCTTGTCGGTGGCGCAAAGCGCCCGCGCCAGCAGCACGCGTTGGCGCTGCCCACCCGAAAGCGCCCTAAATGACCGCTTTTTTAAATCCGACACACCCAGCTGGGCCAGCGCCTTTTCGGCCGTCGCCTTTTGGGCCGCCGAATAAAACGGGCTGTGTCCGCCCGCGCCCAGACAACCGGAAAGCGCCACCTCCCACACCGAGGCGGGAAAGTCGCGCTGCGCCATCGACTGCTGCGGCAGATAGCCGATCTCACGCGAGGTGACGCCGTTAAACACAATCTCGCCCGCGCGCGGCTGCTGCAAGCCCAAAAGCGCCTTGACGAGCGTCGATTTGCCCGAGCCGTTTTCCCCGACGATGCAGATATAGTCCCCGGCCTCGACCGAGAACGAAAGGTCTTTGACGGCGATCTGCGCGCCGTAGCTCATGGTCAAATTTTTGCATTCTATCATCGGCACGGTTTTATTCATCCCCTTGTGTGTCCTGCGCGCAATCGCGCTGTTGATCGTTTTGATGCCCGGGCGGCGTCCGCTGCTTATCGGCACACCGCGCGCAGCAGCCCACCAGCACAAGCTGGGCGGCGTCGAGCTCAAAGCCGTGCTCCTCATAAACATGCTCGGACAGCTTGTCGATATAGTCGCATTTTAAGTGGGTCAACGCCCCGCAGCGCGCGCATTTGAGGTGATAATGCTGCGGCTGCGGCCCCGGCTGGTATTCAAAGCAAGCGCTTTTGCCCTCGCCAAACTGATATTTTCGCACACTGCCCTGCTCAATCAGCCGCTCCAGACTGCGGTAGACCGTCGCCTTGCCCACCGGCCTGCCGTAGCGCTCTAAGAGCGTCGCAATCTCCTCCGCGGTAAAATGCTCGCCGCTGTGCGCCCGCAGCAACTCTAAGATCACGGCCCGCTGCCGCGTTTTATAGCCCTCGGCCATCATTCACACCTCCATCCGAACACGGTTATACCATCAATTTGAGTTTCGTTTTCATATTTTATTCCCTCCTGTTAAAAAAGTCAAGAAAAGCTGTTATAAAACAGTATTCGATATAAATTTTATGCAAATAAAAACGCGGGGCGTCACCGCTCCGCGTTTGATGCTTTAATGCTGCTCAGGCTTCCAATAGTGCGAGCCGTCCGGCTTTCGGTAAAGCAGCCCGCTGTCGACCAGCTCGCGTCTGAGTATAAGATAATCGTTAAAGGTATGCCACTGCATGCAAAGCGCATTGACCGCCTTTTCGGGATAGATGCTGTTCGTTTCAAACTTTTCCGCCAAATAGCCGAGCACCGCCGCCCGGGCCTTCTGCTTTTGCGGCAGCTGTTTGATCTTTCCAGCATCATCGAGAAACGGCTTAAAATTGATTTTCTTATCCATTTTAATCGTCCTTTATTGATTCTTTGAGCTTTTCGGCCCACAGCGCATTTAAAATAGCAATATCGTCTGAAAATTCGCGGTCGGTCTGCGTCTCCTTCTTTTCAAGCGTCTCAAGCACCTCAAACGAAAAAGCCGCCGCGCCGTGCCGCTTCCATGCGTCGGCCATGCAGGACTCGGCGCACAGGTCGGTCGAGATGGAAAACGCAAACCGGTTTTTTGAGCCTTGCAGATCGGTCGTGGCGCGCAGCCACGCTTGACCGGCGGCATCGCACCGGATGCGAAACACGCCGCCGATCACCGTCCTGTTTTTATACTGCGCTTTAAGCGCTTTTTTGGCATCGCCTTGCATTTGCGCCGCGCTCCTTTCAATCATTTCATTTTGCCGCTTCGCTTGCCCGGTTTATTAAGGCCGCGACATACAGCATTACTTCTATCCTGTTGATTATCGTAACACCCTGAGACGAAAAAAACAATAAACGCTCCGTTGAGTTGTCGGCGTACGGCGCACAGCAAAGGAAAATAGCCGGTTTTTCGGATGACAAACACCCACGGCCATGCTATACTGATTTGGAATTATGATTGTCTGTCCGGCCGCAATGGCGAGGAAATTCCCTATCTGGTCGGAAGCACGGACTCAAATAATGGAGGAAGCAGCAATATGGCAAATAGCTTAGCCGAGCTTCGGGAAACATTAAAAAATTGCCAAGGATGCCGCCTGTGTGAGCAGCGGCAGAACGTCGTGTTCGGCGTAGGGCCTGAGCATGCGCGGGTGCTGCTCATCGGTGAGGGGCCGGGCCAGAACGAGGACGAACGCGGCGAGCCGTTCGTCGGCCGGGCGGGCCAGCTGCTCGACAAAATGCTCGACGCCGTCGGGCTCTCGCGCGAGAAAAACGTCTTTATCGCCAACATGGTTAAATGCCGCCCGCCGCAGAACCGCGACCCGCAGCCCGACGAGATGGAGGCCTGCCTACCCTTTCTGCGCGAGCAAGTGCGTTTGATCCGCCCGCGCATCATCGTCTGTGTGGGGCGCATCGCGGCACAACGGCTGATCTCCGCCGATTTTAAGGTCACAAAGCAGCACGGCGAGTTTTATGACAAAAACGGCGTGCTGATGATGGGGACGCTGCATCCGGCGGCGCTGCTGCGCAATCCGACCCAAAAGCCGATGGCCTTTGAGGACTGGCTCAAGCTGCGCGAGGTTATCAAAAAGGAATGTCCCGAGGTCTATCAATAAGCCTGTGCCCCTCCACGAAAATGCCGGGTCGGCGGGCGACTTTTACACCGGACCGGACATGTGCGGGATACAGGCGCCAATATTTAAATTTGGAGGAGACATCATGCGCAAAGTGCTTTGGGTCAAAAACACGCTGCCCAAGACTGACGATCGCTATCTCTCGCTGATGGATATCAAAACGGCGGAAAGCGCGCTGGCCTTTCACCGCAGCTTTCCGGAATATGCCGTCACGCCGTTGCAGCCGCTGAAAGCCTTTGCCAAGGAGATCGGGCTCGGCGGGCTTTATGTCAAGGATGAATCTTACCGCTTCGGCCTAAACGCCTTTAAGGTACTCGGCGGCTCGTACGCGATTGCAAAATTTGTCGCCAAACAGCTCGGGAAAGACATCGACACGGTCGATTATGCCTTTTTGACCTCGGAGGAATTTAAGCGCAGCTTTGCCCCCTGCACCTTTTTCACCGCCACCGATGGCAACCATGGGCGCGGCGTGGCCTGGGCCGCCAACCGTCTGGGGCAAAAAGCCGTCGTGCTCATGCCCGAGGGTACCGTCAAAAGCCGGTTTGAAAACATTAAAAAGCTTGGCGCCGAGGTAACGATTGAGCGGCTCAATTACGACGACTGCGTACGCAAGGCGGCGGAACTCTCGGCCCATACCCCCGGCAGCGTCGTCGTGCAGGACACCGCATGGGACGGCTATGAAGAAATTCCGGGACATATCATGCAGGGCTACGGCACGCTGATCGCCGAGGCGGTCGACCAGCTTGCGCAGCGCGGCGTTTTACCCACCCATGTCTTTGTGCAGGCGGGCGTCGGCTCGCTGGCGGCGGCGGTACAAGGTTATCTGATCAACCGCTTCCCTGAAAACCCACCCAAGGTCGTGGTGATGGAATGCCGCGCGGCCGACTGCTTCTACCGCTCGGCAATCGCCGGTGACGCGGACCCACAGGCCGTCGGCGGCGCGTTCGATTCAATTATGGCGGGGCTTTGCTGTGGCGAGGCCAGCCCCATCGCATGGGATATCCTAAAAAACCACGCGGCGGCCTTCTGCTCCTGTGAGGACAGCGTCTCGGCGGCGGGCATGCGCAGGCTTTCCGCTCCCATCGCGGGCGACCCGCGCGTTGTCTCGGGCGAGAGCGGCGCGGTCGGTATGGGACTGCTGGATCTCCTCTGCCGCAGCGGCGACTACGCCGACCTCAAGGACGCGCTTGGCCTTGATGAAACGTCGCAGGTACTGCTGATCTCGACCGAGGGCGACACCGACCCCGAGCGCTACCGCGCCATCGTCTGGGACGGCGCTTATCCGAGCGTCGAATAAACGACTCCGAGCAGCGGTACGATATCCCCCGCAGCGGCGTTGGCTGGTGCGGGGGCTTGTTGTGGGTTTTTAGGCCAAATTAAAGCGGGAATTTCATTGACGTCGCGTCAGTTTCCACGTCATTGCACGACGCTTTACTGCATCTTTTCTCTAAAGTGTCTCCCTATTGCGGTATTTTTTATGTAATAGTGATAATTTTGCCTGACGATTCTGCCAATTGCCTGTCTGAAAGCAAAATATCTTGCTTATTATGTAGAAATAATTACTTCAATTTGGTATAATATCAATGCAAAATACGCTATAATGGCTTTGTGCGCCTATTATGGCGGTTCCCTTCGATAATACATGCTTTTCCGATGTGAAAAGCGATTGATAAATATGATGGAGGTAAC
>JAEWBS010000029.1 GCA_023391005.1 Bacillota bacterium
TTTTTTCTCATTGCGGGTTTCTCCCTTCCTACGTTGTAACCACCATCACACCAAAGGCATAGTATGTAATAAATCATCAATGTGAGGTGAATTTGACATGTGGGGTAATAATTCCGGTTGTCTGTGGATCATCATTATCATCATCCTGCTGTTCTGCTGCTGTGGTGGCGGGCTGGGTGGCGCCGGTTGTGGTAACAACTGCGGATGCGGCGGATGCGGCAACGTAGGCGGCACTTCCTGCGGTAACAACTGCGGATGCGGCAACAATTGCGGTTGCGGATGCTGCTAATGCAATAGCTGCTCTTACTTAGGCGTTGCGCCAGGCAAAAAGCCCCGAAAGGGGCTTTTTGCTGTAGCCCGAATGGGACAAGCAAGGCCTGTGCGTGATTAAAAATGAAAACAAAAAATTTTCGAAAAAAAGTGCCAATGTACCCTGCGACGCAATCTAAATTGTGGCGCATGCTTAAACATATCTGCAATCGGCAAATATTTTTAGCGTATTTTTTAAAGTACCGAGCAACGTGTGAAAGCGGGCAATAAAATCTCGTAACAACTATTTGTGCACCGGCATGCCCCTTCAACAGCCAAATGTTGCGAATCGGAAGCCGCCCTGCCCGCCAGCAAACGCCGGATGGAAAGCTGACATTCTCACGTAAAGAATATGGTCAAGAACTATAAAGCGCCCTTAAGGGGGGAGCGGAGCCATTCCTGCGCGTCAGCGCAAAATAAACGTTACCTGTTCATGGCGGCTGCCAAGAGACGCATAGGCACAGGTACTCGCCGCCACGTTACGGTCGGTCGCCAAGAACGGCATGTCCACCGCTCTTTCCTACCGCACAAAAGCAAAATCCAAACGTTAAGAACACAATGCCGTTTAGGCGGCATTGGGGAAACCCCTTTTGGGCGGCCACGCAAAAGCAGTCCCCGGACTGTTTTTGCTTCTCTTCCTGCGCGCTTTTTTGATCAAGCACGGGCGCACGCCGGCATTCGCCACGGTCCCCGCAAGCTTTTTGAAAAAAGCTTGACCAAACTTTAATTAGCGGTTAGCGTGTGCTCGTACGGCGTGCAGCGGTGGCGGCGGTAAAATATTCCGTGACAATGCGGTCAACCGGCACATCATACCTGCCATGCCACAGATGCGGCACCAAGCAGCACTTATATAGTATCAACACCTTTTCGCCCGGATAATCGCGCAAAAAGCGATCGTAATAACCGCCGCCATATCCCAACCGATACCCCTCACGGTCGCAGGCCAAGGCCGGCACCACACAGATACTATGCGAAAAGTCGGTCAGCAGGTGCGCGGGGTCAGGCACCGGCTCCAAAACATCAAAGGTGCCAGGCAAAAGCGAATCCAGACTGTCGATTAGGTAAAACTCCATCTCCCGCGTGCCGGGCACGCAGCGCGGCACCGCGACGCGTTTGCCGTCCGACAGCGCCCTTCGAATGATCTCACGGGTGTCGACCTCGATGGGCATCGAGACATAGACCAGCACCGTTTTGGCCCGCCTATAGCTGGTCAGCGACCGCAGCCGCACCGCAATGCGATGGTCGGCCATCGCCTTGCGGGTCTGGGTCATCAGACGACGGCGCTCTTTATAACGCCGTCGCAGCGCGTTTTTATATTCCTTAATATTGTTAGGCTTTTGTGTCATATGGGTCAGCTTTTGCATTAATTCTTCCATTAATCCAGCACCAGTGAGAGATAGGGCGCGTTGCCCTGCGGCGCGTTCCTTTCTGAAAGATACCATTTGGTCATCGCAAAGGGTTGGGGGGTGGCGTCCGCGTCAAAGTCGGCGGGCAAGCGTACCATTATCTTAACGCGCTTATACCGCGCGGCGATTGCGTTTAAAATCTCGGGGTAAAGCGCGCGGCCTGTCCACTCCTTGACAATTACTGCCTCCGCAGTGGGGTAGCACAGCGCGTAGCCCGGCTCGGGCGCGCTAAACATCAGCGTCTCGCCGCCAAGCAGGGCGGCCTCCTTTTGCTGATAGCGCAGCGCGTCGGCATTCCACCGCGCGTAAAGGCCGCTTTGGCCAAACGCGCAGTCGCGCAGCGCCAACAAATCGGGCAGCTCGGCGGGCGTGAGCGCCGCCGGTTCTTTTTGATCGGGCCGCGCGATAAATTCCGCTGTCTGACGATAAAACTCGGTCACATAGCCGCGCGCGCCGTAATAATCAAACAGCGACGGCTCGGCAGGGACGAGCAGCGACAGCGCGACCCCTTCGGACGCCAGCCGCTCGTGGGTGGCAGCGAGCAGCCGCCCGCTTAAGCCCTGTGAGCGAAAATCGGGGTGGGTACCGACAGCGTAGATATACCGCGCGTCATAATCAACATTTCCTTGTCGAATTGTAATCGGCAAGAGATAGAGCATCGCAACAGGTGCGCCCTCAAAAAGGGCGACCATCGTGTGCTCAGGCGAAAAGCGGTGATCAAAGAACAGATTGATATAAGCCTCGGTGTCGCCAAAGACGATCTGCCAAAGCTGCTTTAGCGGCGCTGCCATTTCGGCGGTCGCCTGAGTAAAATTAAAGTTTAGTTTTCGTTCTTCCATTATTTTTCAGCGGCGACATAGCGCTCGTACATCATCACAGGGCGATAGGATTCCTTCGCTTTGCGCAGGCCCTCTTCGCCGAGGTCGTCCTCACGGTTAACATATTCAAACGCGCCCAGCGCGTTTTTGACAAACTGCTGGTTGATCATCGTGTAAGCGCCGTGGATATCGGCAAACGCCTTTTCGACATGCACAACAAAGGTGTCGTCGGTGACGTCGCTACCAAAGGTAAAGGCCACGACCTTGCCGTCGACATATAAAGCCCCGCCGGTCAGTCCCAGCTCAAAATAGTGGTTAAAGGCGCTGCGCACGGCGCAAGCCTCGCGGTGCAGGCTGCTGTGCTTGTCGTAGCAGCCGTTTTGCTTACACCACTCGGCGTTCATCGCCTTGGCGTCGTCGATGTTTTTCTCGCCGATCGGCTCATAGCGCCAGTCGGGGTACATCGTCATGAAGCGGTTGATGTGGTTGCGTTTGCCGTGCAGCTTTTTGCCCGCGAGCGTCGCTAGGCTTTCGCGGCTGTAGATATAGTCAAAATTATCGCGCACCGGCGTGAATTTAAACCGGTTGGGATAAACTTGCTCGATTTTCTCAATCCCTTCGGTCGGGATGCCGTACATCTCAAATGGAATGCCGTTGACGGCGGCGTCGGCCTCCATGGCGGCGAGCGCGCCGGCAAAATCGCCGCGCCCGGCGGGGTACAAATAATGCATACGCACCGCGCCGCTGCGGGCGAGCATAAAATCGTCAAAACGCGCGATGCGCACCGTATAAGTAGCCGACCAATTGAAAAGGTTTGCGAAAGTATATTCGCTGCCCTGTAGCCCGGCGTAACGCATGACCTGCGTTGTCCAGTCCTTATCGGCCATCGTGATCTCTCTGAATTCCAGCATAAAGCCTCCGTAACTTAACAATTTTCCGCCATCGGGCGGGATATCTCAGAAAACGCCCTGTCGGCGATCTCTTCAATCGGGTAAGGGTTGTGCGCCGCGTCGGAACAGGGCAGGATGATCCACCCCAGCGCCCCGGCGGCAAAAAGCGCCGCCTCGCGGCAGGACGCAAGATAGGCCAGATCGCGCTCATGCAGATCCTTTTTGGCCTCGTCGCCGCAATAGCGCTGCGCCATTAAGCGCTGCGACGCCTCGGGGTGCATATCGAGATACAGCACCCTGTCCGGCTTGGGCAATCCGAGCAGCACATATTCATAATATTCGAGCCAAAGGATATAGTTCTGCCAGTCTGAACGCGGCAGCTTGGCCATCTGGTGGCAGAGGTTGGAGGTGGTGTAGCGGTCGGCAATGATGGTTTTGCCCGCCTGATAATCGGCCTTCCACTCCCGCTCGTAGCTGATATAGCGGTCAAGCGAATAAAAACCCGACGCCGCGTAGACGTTGACCGCATCGAGCGCGCCAACCTCGCCGCGCAGATACATTCTAACCAGCGCCGACGACTCGCTTTTATAATCAGGGAACGAAATGCCGCGCACGGCCTGACCGGCTTCTTTGAGCCGCTGCACCGCTTTTGCCGCCTGCGTGGCCTTACCGCTGCCGTCTAGGCCCTCAAAAACAATCAGCTTGCCGTTCATTTTATCGGCACCCCTTTATAGCGTTCCCGCATTTCGATCATTCTACCACAGCTCATTTTGCCCTCAGGGCAGCCGCCTGACACACAGGGCGGGCCGGAATGCGAAAAAAGCACCGGCGCAACCTGCTTGGCAAGCGCCAGCATCTCGTCGGCCACCTCACGAATCTCCCACTGGGCGCGGGTGCAGCAGCGGTGGTTAAAAAAGTTATAGAGACTGCGCGCGTTCATTGTAACGATCATGCGCGTCTCGCAGGCGTTGGGCAGCACAAAGCGTGCGTCCTCAATCGCCTGCTTTTCGGCCTTTGAGACGGCCTGTTTTTCGGGCACGCCCGCCTTAAGCAATGCCTGAAGATGCTTGCCCTTTAAGATGGCGGTAATCTCTTCGTAGCTCTGGGCGGCGGCCTCCATCGCGCGGCTGTAGGCCTCAAGCGCTTGGGGGTCGGCAGCAATTTCGGGCGGCGTCACGTAGTCAAAGGGCGACAGCCGCACATAACGCTGGCTCTGCACGCTGTAGGAAGCGATGCGGTGGCGGGTGATCTGCGCCAAAAGCGCGCGGGACACCCCCTCAATCGCGAAGGTGAAGCTGACATGCTCAACCGGGCTTTCGTGCCCTAAATCCATCAGCATCTTTAAAAAGCCCTCGGTTTTTTCAGGGGTAAGGCCGTCTAAGAGCCCCTCGACCGATTGGTCGGAATAGCACAGCTTGGCGGCGGCGGCCACCACCCGCTCAGGCTCAGGCGTATGACATAGCAGTGTAACTTTAGGCAAAATAGCCCCTCCTTGCAAGCGTGTCGGACAGATTGCTTCTTAAAAATCCCCCGGTCGTACCGACGCGGAAATACCCGTTTTATACCGGGTATTTTTAACGTGTCAATTTGTTTACAGGGGCAAAGCGGCCCGCGGTTGGGGACCTTTTGCAGCAATTTGTCTTATCACTTGAATTGATAACATCATCTTGCTTGCATACGGTTGAACTTAAGGATGTCAACGTATCTGAATAATAAGTTCAACCGCGATAAGAAAGGTTCCGGGCGGACATACAAAAGCACCCCCTGCCGGGGCAAAGCGCGCGGCGGGGAGTATATCCATCGGCAGCACCGTCAAATTCTTTTATATAGTACCCTCAAAAGCGGGTGATGTCAATAACCGCCGCCTTACATCAGGCATAGAACGGCTTTTTTTCTGCCGGAATTTGCATGGGCGCATAGCCTAAAATGCCGATAAACAAGCGATTTTGGCGATATTTATCCGTGGGGGTGTATCTATGTCATTGCCTCAATTAAAAATAATTCTTATTTTGTCACTTGATATTTTTTTAACATTATCCTATAATAATTAAAACGGCTCATAATAGACGCACAAGGAGGTTTTGCACTATGAAAGGTTTTGGCATGTTGGATTTAAACAAGGCGGGTTGGATTGAGAAGGATCGCCCCGCCTGCGGCCCGCTCGACGCGATTGTCCGTCCGATTGTCGTGGCGCCCTGCTCATCGGACGTGCATGTGCTGCACGGTGGGTCGGGTGTGAAGAAGGATCTGATTCTCGGTCACGAGGCGGTCGGCGTCATTGAGGAAATCGGCAATCTCGTCACAAAATTCAAGCCGGGCGATACCGTTGTCGTGCCCTGCGTGACCCCCAACTGGCTGGCCCCCGGCGTGCAGGGTGAATATAACGCCCATGACGAGGGACTGATGCAGAGCTTTAAATTTTTAGGTTCGAAGGACGGCATCTTCGCCGAATATTTCCACGTCAATCAGGCCGACGCCAACCTTGTGCTGCTGCCCGAGGGCGTCTCGCCCGAGGCGGCGGTCATGACCGTCGATATGATGTCCACCGGTCTGCACGGCGTTGAGAACGCGAATATCCGCTTTGGCGACACCGTCGTCGTCATCGGCATCGGCCCGGTGGGGCTTATGGCCGTCGCGGGCGCGAAGCTGCACGGCGCGGGGCGCATTATCGCCATCGGCACCCGCCCCAACTGCGTGGCGGTCGCCAAGGACTACGGCGCGACCGACATCGTCA
>JAEWBS010000049.1 GCA_023391005.1 Bacillota bacterium
TGATGCCGCAGAAAAGTTGGATGTTTCGACCGATGAAGCGCGGCTTTATCCCGAGCAGCACAATAAAAACAGCTTGCCGAAGGATATGGCTGTCAAAAGTCCGGCAGTGGCGTTTACCCCGCAGAGCGTCAGCACATCGGGGGGAACCGACGTCGTCGGCACATTTAAAGTTCCCGACATAAAGGAGGAGCCCGTCATGGAAAAAACCGCTCCCGTCACAGTGGAAGAGATTACTTCCACCACCACCATTTCCAAAGGAACCGTCATCAAGGGCGACATCATTTCCGACGGCGATATTGAGCTGTGCGGCAGCCTGAACGGCAGTGTCAAGACCAAGGGCAGCCTGCGGGTCAGCGGCGGGTTGGTTGGCGACGCCGCTGCCAAAGAGATGACCTTTTTAACCTGCGAGGTGCGCGGCAACATGACCTGCGCCACCGAGGTCACGATTGACGACGCCTCGGTGCTTTATGGCAACGTGCAGGCCGAGAGCATTGTCCTAAACGGCAAAATTCGCGGCAATATCAAAGTGCGCAAGAGTGCGGTGCTGCAAGACAGCGCCGTGCTGTGGGGCAACCTTGAGGCCGGGTCGATCTCAATTGATCAGGGCGCCAAGCTTGAGGGCGAGGTCAAGATCATCTTCGATAAGGCCTGCAAGGATCTTTTTGACGAAAAAGTCCCGGTCGGTGGGATGAAGTCCGCTGTAGCGACCGCGCAGAATACGCCACCTGCCGCGGTGGCGCCAGCCGCTGCTGCTCCCGCCCCCGCCGCGACGGCCTTTGTCGCACCGGCAGCTCCCAAGACACCGTTTAATGTGTAGCGTCTGTTTTTACATAGCGTTTGCCCGGTGTGCATTGGAATGAGATTAGAATAAAGCCCCGACTGATTGGCGTTTAACCCAAATCGGCCGGGGCTTTGCACTAAAGACATTTGCCTTTCACGCTTTTCTAATTAAGGGGTTGCTTAAATGATTGTAACACGGCGACAAAATATGCCCGACCTGCCCTATAGTCTGCATGACGCAAGAGTAAACCGTATAGAGCTATCAGCCGATCAAATCACACTGTATTTTGATGAAGGGTATTATCGGCCTGTGAATGGCGACTGTCTGCCGGTCAAGGGCTATATTACCTTTGAGCATGTGGATTTTGACTACTGTCACGTTTACTTGCTAGATGTTAAAAACGACTGCGGAAAATTTTCGGGAGAGGAACTCGTTTTGCAAGCGTTTGCAACGCGCTTTCCAAGAATGGATTTTGAGATCATCGACGAAACCTATGGTTATAATCAGTCGAAGTTTATAGGCTTCTTTTACGAGGGTGAAAAAACAAAGGATTGCATAATGGAGATTTATCACTTTGGCGCAATGGTCTATAATACAGAAGCCTAATTACGAATATGGTAATTGGGGTGCATAACGCTCCGGCCGCTCCCGCAGTTATGCGGAAGCGGCCGGAGCGTTTAATTTAATCCAATAAATTTCGTTGATTTATGCGGCACAGCGCCTTAAACCTGCTGCGGCGGATTAGGCTATTCCGTGCGTCTGACGGTATTGCGCCAGCAGCAGATCCACCATTCTGCCATAGCTTTGGGTGCCATCTGAGAGGTTATTTGCCTTTAAATAGGTGTCGTTAATGATGTTTGAAGCCTCGGCGGCGGGGGTGTTGAAATACTTGTCCCAATAGTGCTGCACCCAGACAATGTCGTACACAAGAGCCGGGCTGTATTTTTCGCGCAGCGCAAAATAACGCTGGCTGTCGGCATGATAAAGCGCGTTCATGCTTTGCATTGTCGCCACATACAGGCCGCTGTATTGCAGGTTGGCGTCGGGCGATTTTAAGCAGGCAAGATAGCCGATAAAATTAGCCTCATCCTCGCGCATAAAGCCGCGGGTATGCGCGAGCTCGTGGCAGATCGTAAAGGCCGTTTCAATCGGCGGCATGTGGCTGTTGACATTCGCCTCCGCGGTATACGGAAAATAAAAGCCGGTCAGATTAAAAACCGAAAGAATTTCGGAAAAGGGCATCGGTTTCGCGGGTGCCAGCGCCTGGCCTAAGAACGGATAGTCGGCCGATAGCATATTAAAAGCGTCAAAGGCCTCTTGTGACAGCGCTGAAAAAGGCTTGTCCATATCCTTTGCGAGCAGGCGCGCGGCGTTGGTTTTTTCAATCAGCTCGTCGCAGAGCGCCTCAAGCTCTACGACGCTCGACGCCCGAATCACCAGCCCCGACTGCTCGGCAAAGGTAAAACGGTAATAATTTGGCGCGCAGGTGAGCGTAAAGAGCAGCAATATCAGCGCCAGCAGTATCGATATCACCCGCGCATACAACGCCAGCAGCTTTAGGCGATACGGCAGGATCAGGAGCAGCACCGGCAGCGCCAAAATAGCGAGTGCCGCCGCGGCCGACAGCCCCCAGAGCAGAACCCCCGCGACCGAAAAGGGGAGGTGTCGGCTGATAAGGCCGCATATAGATGATATTTTACGAAAAATGTTCTGTGAATACACCGCCTCGACCAAATGGGCGGGCAACACACGAATCAAGAGCATCAACACTGCGCTGACGGCAAGCGGAATCAGGCATGCGCCAAACAGATGCATGCGCTTGAGGGTATGTACAAACGATCTCTGCTTGGGGATAAAAATCGTTTTGCTGCCCATAGCCTACAAAATCCCTCCTAAAGCAATACAATTGTGATGCCATCGTTGCCGCGTGAATAGTCGCGGTCTCTTATCAGGTCGGGGCATCTGGCGGTCAACTGGCGTGAAGACGCGCTAAATGGTGAAAAGTCCTCGCCCTTTACATAGCCTTTTATCGTACCGAGACGCTGTTTCTCAGCCAAAAACCGTTGCACATCGGCCTTTATGGCGCCGCCTTTTCCGCTCGAGCCATAACCATGGATAATCTTAACGACTTTATCGCCTCGCACCCTTGCGGATTGCAGTGCGTTGCTTAAACGGTTTCGGGCTATTTCCACGGTGGGCATTCCATCCTCAAGATTCACGATGCGGCAGTTCATGTCAGGCTCCTTCCAGTACAGTCGAGTTCTTATTTTTATGATACCATAAATGTGTTTGGCTTGCAATTTTAGATGTATAATTCTATAATTAGGCAAAATAAAGAATGTTTAAAGAGGAAATACGCATGCAAAATAAGCGTGAAATCAGACGGTGGCTGCTGCTGATCACCTACGCCGCGCTGATGGCTGCCCTGTTGATCAAATTAGATTCCGCCGTCGCGGCGCTCAAACAATTCTTTTTGCTGCTGGTACCGGTGTTCATGGGCGGCGCGCTGGCGTTTGTGCTAAAAAATCCGTATGACAGGGTTTGCGCTTGGTTGGCAAAAAAGCTTTCGGGCCGGTCAAAACGGCTTGCTTCGCCCTTGGCGCTGTTGTTTGTTTATAGTGTGTTGTTCGGTTCGTTGGCCCTGATCGTGTCGGTTCTGGTGCCGCAGCTAGCCGAAAGCCTGCGCTTACTCAGGCAGAATGTCGAGGCCTTTGCGCCCACACTGACGGTCTGGGCACAGCGCCTTCAAAGCGATCCGGCGTTTTTAAATGTCGATCTCGCGCCGTATTACGACGCGCTCAAGAAGCTGCCGGAATGGCTCGGGCAGCTGCTGCTGGGTGCTATGCCGCAGCTTTTCTCGGTGACTAACAGCGTTGTTCGCAGCATCGTTAATTTGGGGCTGGGGTTGGTGTTTTCGGTTTATCTGCTGCTGTATCGCCAGACGCTGGCGCGGCAAACCGAGCGGCTGATCAAAGCGATGATGTCCGACACGGCCTATTCGGCGCTGTTGCATACCGGCAGTGTCGCCAACCACACCTTTACGCGCTTTGTGGTCGGTCAGCTGACCGAGGCGCTCATTCTCGGCGCACTCTGTTTTGTAGGCATGCTGCTGCTGCGCTTTGAATACGCGCTGCTCATCAGCGTGTTAATCGGATTGACAAGCTTGGTGCCGATTGTCGGCGCATTCGTGGGTCTGGTGCCGGCGGTTTTCATCCTGCTTATGGTCAGCCCGCGGCAGGCATTGGGGTTTTTCGTGTTCATTATCCTATTGCAGCAGGTGGAAGGGAATCTGATTTATCCCAAGGTGGTGGGCGGCTCGATCGGCCTGCCGCCGCTGTGGATATTGCTGGCCATCACGGTGGGCGGCGGAATGTTCGGCATTCTGGGTATGCTGCTGGCCGTGCCGGTCACCTCGGTGCTCTATCAGCTTGCGGGTGAGGGCATTGCCCGCCGACTGGCACAAAAGCAGCCGCCGTGTGAGGAGTCCCAGACTTAAAACAGCTTGCCGCAGCGCAGGCAACGCCTGATGAACCGATAGCCGTCTCAGTTTGAAAGAGGGGAACAGAATGAACAAACCGCGCATTTTTACGATGCCATTTAGCAGCGTCTATCCGCTTTATATCAAAAAGGCGGAGAGCAAAGGGCGTACGAAGGCTGAGGTCGACCAGATCATTTTTTGGTTGACCGGGTATGATCAAGCGGGCTTACAAATGCAGTTGGATAACGGCGTGACTGTTGAGGACTTTTTTGACAATGCCCCTCAAATGAACCCGAAGGCATCGCTGATTACCGGCGTTATCTGCGGCTACCGCGTAGAGGAGATAGAAGATGCCGTCATGCGGAAAATACGCTATCTTGATAAGCTGATTGACGAGCTGGCCAAGGGCAAAAGCATGGAAAAAATATTGAGAAAGTGATCGCTGAGTACTTCGATAAGCCATAGCGATAGCATTCAAGCGCAGGCGGCAGGGTTAAACTCCTTGCCGCCTGTATCTTTTGTGGCCTTTATGCCGACAGTACACCGACTGTAAATTTCTTCAAGACCTTGACATTTCAAAAATTAAAGGTATACTGTACATATACAATATAAACAGTTATAACGCGAAAAAAAGGAGAATCAGGCGTGGATATCATCATCAGCAACGCCAGCGGAAAGCCGATCTATGAGCAAATTACCGGGCAGATCAAAAATCTGATCCTTTCCGGAGAGCTGCGCGCCGGCGATGCGCTGCCCTCGATACGGTTGCTGGCCCGAGAGCTTCGTATCAGCGTTATCACCACCAAACGCGCCTATGAGGAATTGGAGCGAGACGGTTTTATCGAGACAGTTGCCGGAAAGGGCAGCTATGTTTCGGCAAGAGACGCGCAGCTCGTACAGGAGCATCATCTGCGCGAAATTGAAGCGCATCTGCAGGCGGCGGTCGAAATGGCGCTGCAAAGTGCTGTCAGCGCTGAACAGCTCTGCGACATCATCACATTGCTATACAAAGGAGAATGACCGTGGAATATGCGATTAAAGCCGAAGGGCTGGTTAAGAATTACGGTGGGTTTTGCTTAAACAACGTCGATATCGCGTTACCGGGCGGCAGCATCATGGGGCTGATAGGGGATAATGGCGCGGGCAAAACAACCCTGATTAAGCTGCTGCTTAATCTGATTCGGCGCGATGCGGGCACGATCTCGCTGCTGGGGATGGATCCTGTCGCGGATGAACGCGCGGTCAAATCGCAGCTTGGCGTGGTGTTTGACGAGTGTTGCTGGTCTGAGCTGCTCTGCCCCGCCGAGATCGAAAAGGTACTCAGACGGCTATATCCCACTTGGAATACCAATCTGTTTTACAGCTATCTCGACCGTTTTGCGCTGCCTGCTAAGGCCAAGCTCAAGACCTTTTCACGCGGCATGCGCATGAAGCTTTCAATCGCGGCGGCGCTTGGCTCATCACCCAGACTGCTGCTGCTCGATGAGCCGACCGGCGGTTTGGATCCCATTGTGCGCAACGAGATTCTCGATATCCTGATGGCGTTCATTCAGGACGACGCGCATTCCATCCTGATGTCATCGCACATTACGGGAGACTTGGAAAAGGTCTGCGATTACATCTGCTTTCTGCATCAGGGCGAGGTGCTGCTCTGCGACCAGAAGGATGCGCTGCTTGAGCGTTACGGTCTGCTGCGCTGCGGCGTACGGCAGTTAGACGAAATTCCGCCGGATTTTATTGTGCGGAAAATGCCGCATCAGTTTGGCTGCAACGTACTGGTACAGGATGCGGCAAGGTTGCGGCGGCAACACCCCGAGCTGGCGGTCGATTACGCGACGCTGGAGGATATCATGCTGTTTTATGTCAAGGGGGAGAGACAATGAAAGGCCTTCTTTTAAAGGATATTCTCATGCTCAAGAGCTATGCCAAAACGATAGGCGTGTTGGTCGTCGTCTATCTGGCCTCGGGCATCGCGTGGGATAATGTTTACTTTTTCGCGGGTATGTCCGGCATACTTGGCGTCATGATGGTGATGAGCTCTTTTTCTTATGACCATTACGCCAAGTGGGATCAATACGGCGCCAGCCTGCCGGTGACGCGCTCGGAGATAGTGGGTGCAAAATATCTGCTGGCGCTGGTCATGACGGGGCTTGGGGCCGTTGTCACCGCTCTGATGTACATTGTTTTTATACTGGCGCGCAAGGGCGATTTTGCAACGCTGCTGCCCACCACGATAGGAACAGCGGTTTCGGGCGCGTTTCTCGTTTCGGTGCTGCTGCCCTGCATCTATAAATTCGGCGTTGAAAAGGCCAGACTGGTACTGATGCTGGTGGGCGTTCTGGTCGGACTGACCGTTTCGCTTGGGGCATGGCTGTTACCGGAGAACATCGATTATCAAGCTGTGAAACTTCTGGTTTTGGTTGTGCTGCCAATGGCTGTAATTGCAGGGTTTTATCTTTCATATAAGCTTTCTTGCGGCATATATCAACGTAAGGCGCTTTAAAGGCGATTTGACCACAGGAGTAGTCTTTGCAGAACAACGGTCTTCAGACTGTTAATAAGTCCTTTCTGCGCTTTGAGGATAAAAGTACACGCGGGATGCTGTAAACCGCTCGCATATATGAGCGCACGCGGTTGTTTGACTGCGCTATTCGCAGCAGGCGGCATGTATGCCTGCTGCGGCTCCGTCAATACACCCAGCAAGCTTTTTAAAAGCTTGACTAAAACTTTTAATTTGCGACTTTTTCTGTGATATGGTTTTTGGATAGTCTAAAACGGTCGGACGCAATTGCGCCCGACCGTTTGTCTCTAGGAATACCGGTATCTCAATATCGAACGCGGTTGCGTCCGTCGTGCTTTGCCTGATAGAGCTTTTGATCCGCCAGCTCGATTAAATAATGCATCTGATCATCGGGCGTGGGCTTTACCGAGGCTACGCCTGCGCTCACCGTTACGCGGGTGACGATGTCGGAAAAAAAGCTGCGAACCCTTGCGGTCTCGACGCTGTTGCGGATGCGCTCCGCGACATGAAGGGCCCCCGTTACACTGTCTGCGGGTAAAATGACCGAAAATTCCTCGCCGCCGTAACGGAACACCCTGCCTGACGAATCCTTGGTTTCCGACTTGAGAATCAAGGCGATCGACTGCAAAATAATATCCCCCTGAGGATGCCCGTAGGTGTCGTTATACTCTTTAAAATGGTCGATATCCAGCATGATCATACTCAGCGGAATAGCTTCCTTGACGGCACGGTTCCACTCAAACCGCAGATGCATATCGAAGGCACGGCGGTTTGAAATACCGGTCAGACCGTCGAGCATGCCCAGCTGCTCAATGGTTTGCATCTGCCCGATAATGCGTATCTGGGTGTTGACCCGAGCGCTGACAATGCCGTGCTTGAACGGTTTTTTGATATAATCGACCGCGCCGAGCATAAGCCCGCGTTCCTCATTTTCTTCACTGTCCATCCCCGTGATGATAATGACGGGGGTATTCCGGCTTTCTTCGTTGCTTTTGAGGGTTTCCAGCACTTTAAATCCATCTGCGTCCGGCAGTATAATATCCAACAGGATGAGGTGAGGGCGAAAGATTGGCAGCATTTCAAACGCTTCGCGGGCAGTCAACGCCCTTGCCAGCGTATATTTATCCTGCAGGATGTTCTGAATTACATGTTGGTTTAAAAGGCTGTCTTCAATTACCAAAATCTTGTACTTTGCGTCCTCTTCCAACAAGATAGCCCCTCCTCGTTTCGCGTTGCTTTGGGCAGCAGACGCTTATGCCGCGAAATCAACCACACGATTGCTTTTATAAGATGAATTCTTATTATCGTATATTGTATTAATTATAGCAGATAATTAAAAGCGATACAACAATGCGATCAGTTGATCTGTCAAATGCAGCAAGCGGCGGCCCGGGCAGCATGTTGTGAACTTGGCGTTTTGACGGGCAAAAAGAAGTGGCGGACGCCGAAAAGCGCCCGCCACTTCTTTTGTTTAGAAATGCTTATGGACGAAGATTACCGGTTAGCAGCATCCGCCGCCCCAACCGCAGCCACCGCCGCAGCCGCCGCCGCAGCCGCCCCAGCCGCCACAACCGCCGCCACAGCCGCCCCAGCCGCCGGCGCCACAGCCACAGCCAAGGATGATGATGATAAGAATTATAATCCACAGGCAGCCGCAACCGCCGCCCCAACCATTACCGAACATAATGTAACCTCCTAATTTTAGATTTCACCACATATTATGTTGAATATAAAAGCGGTGTTACAGCGTTATTATTCAAAAGGTAGAAAGCCTGACAAGATTATTTGTTAAATATGATTGCAGCAGTGGTTTATGGCATAGAATAAGCTACGGGGTGAAAAAAATGTTTCGTTTTAACGGATTCACACAAAAAGCAAACGATGCGATTAATCTCGCAATTGCACAGGCTTCTGCGCTGGGGCACACCTATATCGGCAGCGAGCATCTGTTGCTTGGGCTGGTGTGTGCCGAGGGCTCGGCCGCCAGCGTCGCGCTGACCTCCCGGGGGGTTAATGCGCAGGATATCACCGAGCTGTTGGTTCGCACGGTGGGGCGCGCCCCCCAGTCGGTGCTTAATTCCGACGATATCACGCCCTGCTGCAAACGAATTTTTGAAACGGCGGTGGGCGCTGCGCGCGACTATCATTCCCAGACCGTCGGCACCGAGCATCTGCTCATCGCGTTGCTGCGCGAGCCGCAGAGCAGCGGCGTGGCGCTGCTAAAGGAGCTGGGGCTGGATACCGCGGCGCTGTACAAAGCGATGTGCGACGTGGCGGGCGCGGTCGGCATGATCGGCGAAAAGGCCAACCGGTCGGGGGCACAGCGGACCATTAAACCGCAGGCCAAGACCCAGACACTTGATAAATTCTCGCGCGACCTGACCCAGATGGCCAGAGAGCGCAAGTTGGACCCCGTCATCGGACGGGATACTGAAATAGACCGCGTCATCCGCATACTATGCCGGCGCGGAAAAAACAATCCCTGCTTAATCGGCGAGGCCGGCGTGGGTAAAACTGCCGTTGTCGAAGGGCTGGCACAACGCATCGCAATGGGCGAGGTGCCGTTTGAGCTGGGCGAAAAGCGGCTTGTTTCTTTAGACTTGACTTCGGTGTTGGCCGGTACCAAATACCGGGGCGATTTTGAAGAGCGCATCAAAACAATTATCAGCGAGGTTTCGGCGGCGGGCAGTATTATCCTGTTCATCGACGAGCTGCACAACATGATGGGTATTGGCGCGGCGGAAGGTGCCGTCGACGCCGCCAACATCCTAAAGCCGCAGCTCGCACGCGGCGAATTGCAGGTTATCGGCGCGACAACCTTTGAGGAGTACCGAAAGCACATCGAAAAGGACTCGGCGCTTGAGCGGCGTTTTCAAAGCGTCGTTGTCAAGGAGCCTAACGAGCAACAGGCCGTGGAAATTCTAAAGGGTCTGCGCGAGCGGTACGAAACGCACCACCGCATCAAAATAACCGACGACGCGCTCGAGTCGGCCGTGCATCTGTCGGCGCGTTATATTCCCGACCGCTTTTTGCCCGATAAGGCCATCGATCTCATCGACGAGGCGGCGGCCTGCGTCAAGCTTAAAAGCCTTGCAGACAACGAATTGGACGACAGCGAGGTTGTCACAAAGCTGAAAATTGCGCGCCGCCGCAAGGAAGAGGCGCTCTCCTGCTGCGATTTTGAGCTGGCGGCAACGCTGCGCCGTCAGGAGCAGGAGCTGCAAAGTAAATCCGCCGAAAAGCGCGGCAAAACCAAGGGCGTGCTGGCAGTCTGCCAGCAGGATATTGCTGATTTGATCTCCCAGACGACCGGTATCGATATTTCGTCGCTGACCGGTGAGGAAACCGAACGGCTGCTCTCACTTGAGGAACGGCTGGGCGCGATGGTTATCGGCCAGCGGGACGCGGTTCGGGCGGTTTCAAGGGCGATTCGCCGAGGACGCGTGGGACTAAGCGACCCGAACCGCCCCGTGGGATCGTTTTTGTTTTTAGGCCCGACCGGCGTGGGTAAAACCGAGCTTTGCCGGGCGCTGAGCACCGTGCTGTTTGGCTCGCCTGAAGCGATGCTGCGGCTGGATATGTCTGAATATATGGAGAAGCAGTCGGTCGCAAAGCTCATTGGCTCGCCGCCCGGCTATGTCGGCTATGACGACGGGGGGCAACTGACCGAGCGCATCCGGCGCAAGCCCTATTCGGTTGTGCTGTTTGATGAGGTTGAAAAGGCCCATCCCGATGTGCTGCACGTGATGCTGCAACTGCTGGAGGATGGCCGCCTGACTGACGCCCACGGCCGCACCTGTAGCTTTAAAAATGCCGTGATCGTCATGACCTCGAATATCGGTGCGCGCAAAATTACCGACCGAAGGGCGCTTGGCTTTGCACCCACCGAGCAGACCAACAGCAACTCGGCCATCAAAAAGGAGGTTCTCTCTGAGCTTAAAAAGATGTTTAAGCCCGAACTGATCAACCGTATTGATGAAATTGTTGTCTTTAACACGCTTGGCGAGGAGGAAATGAAAAGCATCGCCAAACGGCTGCTTAAATTGGTCAGCGAGCGCATGCGGGCCATCGGTATCGAGACCGAGTTTTCGCCCGATGTCATCAGCTATATCACCCGCGCGGGGTTTGATTCGGATTATGGCGCGCGCCCGCTGCGCCGCCAGATTCAGACCGCGATTGAAGACCTGCTGGCGCAGGAGCTGCTGTGCGGGCATATCGCCGCAGGGGACAGTGTCCTGTGCCGCTGCATGAATGATAAAATCGAAGTATGCAAGGTCTCACTGGCACCGGTCAAGGAGCTGATGTCATGAGAGGCAAAGCGCGCCGGTTAAAACGGCGCGCTTTCATCATTACAGCAATTTGACTTATCACTCGGCTTGATAACCATCTTGATTGCATGCGGTTGAACATAAAAGATGCCACAGCATCCGAATAATAAGTTCAACCGCGATATTACGACTCTTCTCGGAATATAAATGCTTATACCGATATTCACTAAAAGGCCGCTTCGTTTGCGGGAATTTCTACCTTTGGCATCGGACGTACTGTCCGCGCTGTTTGTGTGGCAGGCCACTGGGTTAGTTACTTTTGGCGCGTTATCGGTATCAGTCGGGAGGGGTGCGTATGTTCAGGCGGATGTGGCCGCGCAGAGACTGGCGCAATCAGGCGATCAAGATTCGTCTTCTGGTTTTTGTACTCACAATATTCGGGCTGCTGGCGGCGGTTGACGCTCAGATACGGCCGATGATAAAATCCATGGCGGCCTATCAGGCCAAGGTATACGCCACGCGTGTTATCAACGAGGCAATCAGCACGCAGCTGACCGGCAACGCTGTCTCGTATGATTCGCTGGTTAAGGTGACGACCGACTACAACGGCCGGGTGACCTCGGTGCAGACCGACATGGTGCGCCTCAACCTGCTGAAAGCGACAATGACCAACGAGGCCTCGCAGCAGCTGTCGCTGTTGCAGAGCCAGACTATCCGCATTCCGCTTGGCACGCTGCTGGGCTGGCAGGTGCTCTCAGGACGCGGCCCCAGAATCGAGTTCAAGATCGTTCCGGCGGGCTTTGTGCAGTCTCAGCTTAATCACCGCTTTGATTCGGCGGGTATCAACCAGACCCGGCATCAGATCGTCATGCAGCTCGACGCGAATATCATCGCGATTCTGCCCGGCTACACCGCCGCGAGCGAGATCTCCGCCAGCCTGATTTTGGCTGAGACGGTTATCGTCGGCGTGTCACCCGAGTCGTTTACGCAGGTATTGACCAAAAATGACGACACCGCAGGGCTGATTGCCGATTATAATAAGTAAAAATTCCAACAATCCGTTATAAATAGCATTTTATACTAGGAATGGCCGACAGTTTATGCTACAATATGTTATTGTTGTAATGCGGCGTGTGGCCGCGCTGTGTCCGGGCTGATTTTAAAATAGCGCGGATGTTTTTAATCGCATCTCGCCAATAGACGCGCATTTTAACTTTTAAAATGTCTCAGACATTTTTAGTCGCGCATCGCCGGCAGGCGGCGCATTTTAACTTTTAAAATGTCGTAGATATTTTAAATCGCGCATCGCCGATAGGCGGCGCATTTTAAATAAAAAAGGATGTTAAGCTATGCAACGCACACAGGCCGAACAGCGCGCCATCGCGCTGCGCAGGCAGATAGAGCATCATAATATTCAGTACCACCTTTATGACAACCCCGAAATTGAAGATTTTGAATACGACGCATTGACCCGTGAGCTAAAGGCAATCGAGACCGAGTTCCCCGAGCTGGTCACGCCCGACTCGCCGACCCAAAAGGTCGGTGCGGCATTGCCCGAGGTGCAAAACAGCTTTGCGCCGGTGACCCACTCGGTACAGATGGGGTCACTTCAGGACGTCTTTTCGACCGACGAGGTGCGGGATTTCGACCGTCGCGTACGCGAGAAAATCGACGCGCCCGAATATGTGGTTGAGCCGAAGATTGATGGTCTTTCAGTCTCGCTCGAGTACCGCGACGGCGTCTTTGTGCGCGGCTCGACGCGCGGCGACGGCTTTGTCGGCGAGGATGTCACTGAAAACCTGCGCACCATCAAATCGATTCCTAAAATGCTGCCCGAGCTACTGTCGTTTTTAGAGGTGCGCGGCGAGGTGTATATGCCGCTCTCCAGCTTCGCGCAGGTTGTCGCGCAGCAGGAATTAAACGACGAGCGTCCGTTTAAAAACCCGCGTAATGCGGCGGCGGGCTCGCTTCGGCAGAAGGACCCGCGCGTCACCGCCAAGCGCCTGCTTGATATCCTCGTGTTCAACATCCAGCAGGTCGAGGGCAAAACGCTGACCAATCACGCCGAATCGCTGGCGTTTTTAAAGGCGCAGGGCTTCTCTACCATCGACGCGGGGCAGCCGCTCACCGATATTGAAGCGGTGGTTAAAGAGATTGAAAAAATTGGTGAAAGCCGGGGTAAAAACCCCTATGACATCGACGGCGCCGTTGTAAAGATAAACAGCTTTACGGATCGGGAAACGCTCGGTAAAACCGCCAAATTTCCGCGCTGGGCCGTCGCGTATAAATACCCGCCCGAAGAAAAGGCCACAACGTTGCTGGATATTGAGGTTCGGGTCGGGCGCACCGGCGTGCTGACGCCAACCGCCCTATTCGAGCCGATTACGCTGGCGGGTACGACCGTTTCGCGCGCGGTGCTGCACAATCAGGACTTTATCGACGAAAAGCAGATCGCCGTCGGCGACGTTGTTTTGGTGCGCAAGGCGGGGGAGATCATCCCAGAGGTGCTGTCGGTCGTTGAGCACAAGGGCGCGGCGGTGTACAAGCTGCCGGAGCATTGCCCCTCCTGCGGGCATCCGGTCTCGCGTGATAACGACGACGCGGCGGTGCGGTGCAAAAACATCGCCTGTCCCGCGCAGCTTTTGCGCAATCTCATCCACTTTGCCTCGCGTGACGCGATGGATATCGAGGGGCTGGGGCAGGCGGTCGTCGAGCTGCTGGTATCTCAAAATCTGATCGCGTCTCCGGCGGATATTTACCGTCTTAGGTCTGAGCAGCTTGTCGATTTAGAACGCATGGGCGAAAAGAGCGCCGCGAATCTGATCGCCGCGATTGAAAAATCCAAGCAAAACGACCTTTCAAAGCTGCTTTTCGGGCTTGGCATCCGCAACATTGGGCAGAAGGCGGCGCAGCTTTTGGCGCGGCGCTTTGGCGATATGCAGACGCTACTGGCGGCGACGCAGGAGCAGTTGACCGCCATCGACAGCTTTGGCGACATTATGGCGTCCAGCCTGCTGGATTTTTTGGCCGAGCCCTCAAATCGCGCGATGATTGCGCAGCTCGAAGCGCTTGGGCTTAACATGAAAAGCCTGCAAGCGCCGGTGGCGGACAAGCTCGCGGGCCTGACCTTTGTGTTGACCGGCACGCTGCCGACCCTTGCGCGTGCCGACGCTACTGCGATGCTGGAGGCGCAGGGCGCCAAAGTCTCGGGCAGCGTCTCAAAAAAGACCAGCTATGTCGTCGCGGGCGAAGAGGCGGGCAGCAAGCTGACCAAAGCGCAGCAGCTCGGCATCCCGGTGCTCGACGAGGCCGGTTTGCTCCAGCTTTTAAACGAGGGCTAGTCTAAAGCCCCAAACGCCGGGTATTCCGCCGACGAGGCGCATCGCCCAGTCAAAAACGCCCGGCATACATTTTGCTTACAGAATTTCTTTATCCGTTAAAAAGCGCTCTAATAACCGTTGTATCGAAACATCAGTGATAAGAAAGGTGTGCCATATATGAAGATCGATATCTACCACATTGCAAAGCTTGCGCGTTTAAAGATGGACGAGCAGCAGGCCGAAAAATTTTCCCGCCAGATGGAAGGACTCATCGACATCATCGATAAGCTGCCCGCCATTGAGGGCGTCGTAACCGGCCTTGATCCGGCCAATCCCATGACGCTGCGCGCCGACGAGGCGATTGTAAGCGAGTGCAGACGCGAGGACATTCTGGCCTGTGCGCCGCAGGTCGAAGCGGGCTGCGTCGTCGTTCCGAGAATCGTAGAATAGGGAGGAAACAGAACATGCTGTATCAGAAATCAGCCGCCGAGCTTTCCGCGATGCTGAATAAAGGCGAATGCAGCGCGGTGGAGCTGGCCGTGTCGGTGCTTTCGCGCATTGACGAGACCGAGGACAAGGTCGGCGCTTACGTAACCGTCTGCCGCGAGGAGGCGCTTGCAAAGGCGCTGGAGGTGGATAAAAAGCGCGCCGCAGGTCAGCCGCTGTCGCCGTTGGCGGGCATTCCGGTTGCCATTAAGGATAACATTTGCACCAAGGGCGTGTTGACCACCTGTTCCTCCAAGATGCTGTATAATTTTAAGCCGCCTTATAACGCGACGGTCGTCGATAAGCTGGCCGCCTGCGATATTGTTATGCCCGGCAAGCTGAATATGGACGAATTCGCGATGGGCTCCTCCTGCGAGAACAGCGCCATAAAACCCACGCACAACCCCCACGATCTTTCGCGCGTGCCGGGCGGCTCCTCGGGCGGTTCGGCGGCTGCCGTCGCCTCGGGCGAGGCGGTGCTGGCGCTGGGTTCCGACACCGGCGGCTCGATCCGCCAGCCCGCGAGCTATTGCGGCATCGTCGGCTTAAAGCCGACCTACGGCTCGGTGTCGCGCTACGGCCTGATCGCGTTTGCGTCGTCGCTGGATCAGATTGGCCCGATGGCCCGCACCGTTGAGGATACGGCCATGCTCTATTCGGCCATCTGCGGACATGACAAGCGCGACGCGACGAGCGCGCACAGAGAATATCCCGACTTTACCAAGCTGTTGAATCAGGGCGTCAAGGGTCTGCGCATCGGTATTCCGAAGGAATATTTCGGCGCGGGCGTCACCGACGAGGTCAAGCACGCCGTCATGGGCGCCTTCGCGGCGCTTGAGGCCGAGGGCGCGACGGTCAAGCAGATTAGCTTACCCTCCACCGACGCGGCGCTCGCTGCCTACTACATCATCTCCTCGGCTGAGGCGTCCTCCAACCTCGCGCGCTTTGACGGCGTCAAATACGGCTATCGCGCCGAGAAGGTTGAAAATCTCATCGACCTTTACGAGGCTTCGCGCAGCGAAGGCTTCGGCGACGAGGTCAAGCGCCGCATCATGCTGGGTACCTTTGTGCTGTCCTCCGGCTTCTTTGACGCCTACTACAAGCGCGCCAAGGTGCTGCAACAGCAGATTGCCGCCGAATTCGCGCAGGCGTTTGAAGGCTGCGATCTCATCGCGACGCCCACCTCGCCGTTCACGGCGTTCAAGCTTGGCGAAAATGTCGACGATCCGGTCAAGATGTACGCCGCCGATATCTGCACCGTCACGGTGAATATCGCGTCGCTGCCGGCGATTTCGATTCCCTGCGGCACCGCCGCCGACGGCATGCCGGTCGGCCTGCAGCTCATCGGCCCGCGCTTCTCGGAGGAGACGCTCTTAAACGCCGCGCACCATTACGAGAAGCTTGTCGGCGGATTCAACAAAATCCCCACGATCGGTTAAGGAGGGACGCACAAGATGAGAAAAGATTACGAGATCGTCATCGGACTTGAAGTCCATGCCGAATTGAATACCGAAAGCAAGATTTTCTGCACCTGCAAAAACCAGTTCGGCGGGGAAGTCAACGCCAACTGCTGCCCCATTTGCAGCGGCATGCCCGGCACGCTGCCGGTCCTCAACGAAGAGGTGGTCAACTCAGCCATCAAGATGGGCCACGCGCTCAATTGCACGATTCACAATATCTGCAAACAGGACCGCAAGAACTATTTTTACCCCGACCTGCCCAAAGCCTACCAGATCTCGCAGTTCGACGTGCCGCTTTGCGAGGGCGGCTGGGTCGAGGTGCTGCTCGACGACGCGGGCACGACCAAGAAGATTGGCGTCACGCGCATTCACATCGAGGAGGACGCGGGAAAGCTGATCCACGACGACAATTTCTCCGGCTCGCTCGTCGACTTCAACCGCTGCGGCGTGCCGCTGATTGAGATCGTTTCCGAGCCGGACATGCGCTCGTCGGCCGAGGCCAAGGCCTATCTTGATACGATTAAGTCGATTCTGCAATATTTGGACATCTCCGACTGCAAAATGCAGGAGGGCTCGATTCGCTGCGACGTCAACGTCTCGGTGCGCCCGGTTGGCGCTGAGAAATTCGGCACCCGCGTCGAGATGAAGAACGTCAACTCCTTCTCGGCGGCGGTGCGCGCCATCGACTACGAGTCGGCGCGCCAGATTGAGGTGCTCGAGGACGGCGGCCACATCTCACAGGAGACCCGCAAGTGGAACGACATGATTGGCGAGAGCGTCGTGCTGCGCTCTAAAGAGGACGCGCAGGACTACCGCTATTTCCCCGAGCCGGATCTTCTGACCATCGTCGTGCCGGAAGAACATGTCGCGGCGCTTAAAGCTGCGCTGCCCGAGCTGCCCAACGCACGCTGCAAGCGCTACATGAACGACGCCAAGCTGCCGCGCTTTGACGCGAACCTGCTCGTCGAAAATCAGGACAGAGGCAAGCTCTTTGATGAGACGGTTGCGCTGGGCGCGCAGCCCAAGGCGGTTGCCAACTGGCTCAACGGCGACGTGGCCCGCATCTTAGGCGAGCGCAATATCGCGCTGGCCGACACCAAGCTGACCGCCAAGAACCTTGCCGATATGGTGGTGGCGATCGAGAACAAGGCCATCTCGAACACGGCGGGCAAGACGGTTATCGAGGAGATTATGTTCAACGACACGACCGTCGAGAAGGTCATCGCCGATAAGGGTCTGGCGCAGATCTCCGACACTTCGGCGCTTAAAGCCGCCGTGGCTGAGGTGCTTGCCGCCAACGAAAAGGCTGTCGGCGAGTACAAGGCCGGTAAGACCAACGTTCTGGGCTTCCTTGTTGGTCAGTGCATGCGTGCGACCAAGGGGAAGGGGAACCCTGAGATGCTCAAGGAAATGCTCATTGAGCTGATTGGCTGATAAAATTGCAAAAAGCCGGACGGCTGCGGTAACGCGGGCCGTCCGGCTTTTTAGATTGGGGTGTTTTTATTCGCTGTCGCGGGGGTCTGTCGGCGCAACGCCGAAGGTAGTTCCGCTACCCGCGGAGGGCCTACTTTTTCTGCCGCCAGAAAAAGTAGGCAAAAAGACCGCCCAAGGGAGGAACCTTTCGACGGTTCCCCCCTTGGGAATCCCCTCTCCCAACGACTTAAGAGAGGGCGCTCATCGCCCCTCTCTTAAGAATCTCTCCCCGAATTAGAGGCCAAGGGTTCATCTGCTGCGGCGGCAGCCAGATTTTTTGGGCTTGCTGATGCTATGTAAAGCGGTGCTTCAATGAACTCATTGAAGCACCGCTAAATTTTAACCTATACAATTTACAACAGCTCATTCAGTCCGATAAAGCTTAATCTTCCCATTTGAATTCAAAAAGCGGATTAGCAGCGCTGCGACGGGCGCGGCCAGCATGC
>JAEWBS010000074.1 GCA_023391005.1 Bacillota bacterium
CATCTCACAAGCTTTGTCAACAACAATCTTTTTGAGTTGTGGCTGTCAGCCAGTTTCGTTTGCGTCTCTCGCAGACAGCTTTGCTATAATATCATGCCCACAATCATATGTCAACACCTTTTTGAAATTAATTCTACAATTATATTCTTGCCTTGTAGTTGATATTTTATGAGACCTTTGTTATAATATTTGACGGCGCATAAAACGCTGCGCAATCCTATATACGCGCCCGTAGCTCAGCTGGATAGAGCGTTGGACTCCGACTCCAAAGGTCGCAGATTCGAATTCTGTCGGGCGTACCACAAGAAGGCCTGCCTAAGATTTGCTTAGGCAGGCCTTCTTCTTTGTTCGCGTCGTGCTTTAAAATTGCGATATGAGGTACACATATATAGACCCATTGCCATTTCACAACTAATTCAATTCTATATAGATGTATACGCCTTAACTACCAGCTACGTTATTTTGGAGCATCTCCCTTTAATAGTATGGCCGTCTTTACGTTATCACCCCTGTATTACACATCACACATCTATATTATATTGAAGTCCCAGTGTGCTTGACATAGCATTATCCAGACAAGTTCGTATTACTTTCTTTATATTATTGATTGCTCCGCGCTTCATGCCGAAGATGGGCATCACTTTTTGACAAATTTTACGCCTCCACGCTTTTAAGGCTGGACAAGCAGTCCCTTTTTATGATAAGCTTTTTATTAGTTTAAACTTTAACGCTTTAAATTAAAGCAAGAAAGGCTGATCGGCAACAATGAATATTCTGGTTTGCATGAAGCAGGTTCCGGCAACCTCTCAGGTGGAGATTGACCCCGAAACCGGCTCTTTAAAGCGGCTTGGAACGGCTGCCCGTACCAATCCATACGATCTTTACGCGCTTGAAGCGGCGTTACGCATTCGTGAGCGCGTCGGCGGCAAGGTCACGGTTCTGACTATGGGACCGCCTCAGGCCGAGGCGATGATGCGCGATGCCTATATGATGGGTGCTGACGATGCCGTCATTTTATCCGACCGCAAATTCGCAGGTTCCGACGTCTTGGCAACCTCCTACACGCTGTCGCAGGGCATCCGCCTTTTGGGCGGCGCGGAGCTGATCCTCTGCGGGCGGCAGACCACCGACGGCGACACCGCGCAGGTCGGCCCGGCCATCGCCGAGCATCTGGGCATTCCGCACGCGGCCTGGGTCGGCAAAATTCTAGAAACCGATGAAATCGGCATCATGGTTGAGCAGACTTTGGCTTCGGTCACGCAAAAATCGCGGCTCTCGTTCCCCTGCCTGATCACGGTGGAGAAAAACGCCTGCGTGCCGCGGCTGCCGTCCTATCGTTTAAAACAGCGGGCGCTGACCCATCCGGTGCGAACGCTGGACTTTGATTGCCTGCCCGGCAAAAACCTCTCGCGCTGTGGGCTGGTCGGTTCCCCAACCCATGTCGAGAATATGTTTGCCCCCCCTGTCAACGCTAAAAGGGTACTGCTCACCGGCAGCACCGCCGAAAAAGCGGCGGCACTTACAGCCGTTTTAAAAGAAAAACGCCTGCTTGAAGGGGGTGCGCGCGCATGACTACCTTAATTTTTAATGCGCCAGCCTGTGATCTGTGCGAGCAGTGTATCCAGAAGTGTCCTTTTGACGCGTTGAGCGTCGAAACTCAGACGATTGTCATCAACGAGAAATGCCGCATGTGCGGTATTTGCGTTAAGGTATGCCCGCACCAAGCGCTGACCTTTGAGCAAAAGCCGCTCAAAAGTACCGAGGCAAAAAGCCGCTGGCGCGACATTCTCGTCTACGCCGAGCAGGAGAACGGCGAAATTCACCCCGTTACATATGAGCTGATTGGCGAAGCGCGCCGGTTAGCCGAAAAGGTAGGCTACAAAGTCAACGCCGTTATCATCGGTGGGGCCGGTACGGCCAAAAATGCCGAAAAGCTGCTGCCCTATGGCGTCAGCGAGGTTTTTGCCTATGTGCATCCCGGCTTTGAGGGCTTTAAGGCCGACTGCTACACCGACGCTGTGGCTGACTGCATCGCTCAAATGCACCCCTCGGTCGTGCTGATTGGCGGTACGGCGCTGGGCCGCTCGCTGGCGCCGCGTCTGGCTGTGCGGTTCCACACCGGGCTGACCGCCGACTGCACCAAACTCGACATTCGCCCCAACAGTGATTTGGTGCAGATACGTCCCGCCTTCGGCGGCAACATCATGGCGCAGATTCTGATTGCGGACGCCCGCCCGCAGTTCGCCACCGTGCGCTACCGCGTCATGGATAAGGCCAAGCGGGTTGCGAACCCCACCGGCAAGGTTACGGTCATGCCGGTGACCGACGCGATGGCCCGCTCGAGAATCGAGGTGCTTGAGATCACCCCGATCCTGCGTGAGAAGTCGATTGAAGAGGAGGATATCCTCGTCGTCGCCGGGCGCGGCGTTAAAAACGAAGAGGGCGTGGCGCTGGCGCGCCGCTTGGCCGACGCACTCGGCGGGCAGCTGTGCTTCACCCGTCCGATGGCCGAAAGCGGTCTTGGCGACAACGCGCATCAGATTGGTCTTTCGGGCCGCACGGTGCGCCCCAAGCTGATTATCACCTGCGGCGTGTCGGGCTCGATTCAGTTTACCGCCGGTATGAACGGCAGCGAATGTATCGTCGCGATCAACTCCGACCCCGACGCGCTTATCTTTAATATTGCGAGCTACTGCATTGTGGAGGATGTATTCACCGCCGTTCCCGCGCTGCTTTCACAGCTTGCCGCCGCAAAAAAGGAGGCCCTATAACATGCCCTTTCCCTATAACAGGCCCGACGCTGCGGGCATCGACTATTTAAGATCGGTCACCTCGCCCGACCGCGTGGTTGTCGGCGCCGATATTCTGCCCGAATATCACCATGACGAAATGCCCGAGTATGGCGTTTTCCCGCCCGACGTGTATATTGAGGCGGAAAACGTGCAAGAGGTTTCAGCCGTTATGAAATATGGCTACGATAATAACATTCCGGTCGTGGTGCGCGGTGCGGGCACCGGTCTGGCGGGCGGCGCCACCTGTAAATACGGCGGCATTATGCTCTCTTTGATGCGCATGAACCGTATTTTTCCGGTCGACCGCAAAAACCAGACCATCACCTGCGAGCCGGGCGCGCTGCTTTTAGATGTACAGGCCGCCGCCACCGCCGAGGGGTTATTTTATCCACCTGACCCCGGTGAAAAGACCGCCAGCATCGGCGGCACCGTCATCACCAACGCCGGCGGCATGAAGGCTGTGCGCTACGGCTTAACCCGTGACTTTGTCCGCTGTATCGAGGCGGTGCTGCCCGACGGCTCGATTATGAATTTCTCTTCCAACGTCGTCAAAAACACGACGGGTTACGACGTCAAAGATCTTGTCATCGGCTCGGAGGGCACGCTGTGCATTCTGACGCAGGTTACGCTCAAGCTCCTACCCGCGCCCAAGCATACCTGCACCGTCGTCATCCCCTTTCCTGATTTGGAATCCTGCGCCGACATGGTGCCGCAGGTGCTCAACCTGCCCTTTACACCGACCGCGATTGAGTTTTTGGAGCAAGAGCTGCTCGATATTGTTGAGCGCGCGCTCAACAAGCCCTTCCCGGTAAAGTCTGACGGCGCGATGCTGCTGGTCATGTACGACGCCTCGAACCGCGAAGAACTTGACGCCGCGTGCGACGCCCTCTGCGAAGCGGCGCTCTCATACGGCGCTGCCGACTGCCTTATCGCCGACACGCCTGAACGCATCGCCTCGGTTTGGAGCGTGCGCGGCGCAATCTTAGAGGGCATGAAGGCCGATTCGGTCGCGCAGGAGGAATGTGACGTCGTCGTACCCAGAAGCGCCATCGCCGACTATGTCAAGGCGGCCAAGCGCATTGCTTCGGCCCACGGCATCCGCGTCGAGCCCTGTGGCCACGCGGGGGACGGCAATATCCACACCGAGCTGCTGCGCGACCCCGGCATGAGCGACGAGGCCTGGAAATCGGCCACCCACGCCGCGCTTACCGAGCTCTACGCGCTGGCTAAAGATTTGGGCGGTCAGCTTTCGGGCGAGCACGGCATCGGCAATGGGCGTCTGGAATTTTTAGAACCGTTTCTCGGCAGCCGTATGATTCAGCTTTATAAGTCGATCAAGCTGGCTTTTGACGAAAAGCTGGTTTTAAACCCCGGTAAGGTTATAGAGTTTAACTCCTGACGCCGTCAAATCTATCATTTAAATGAAAGAGAGAGATTTATTATGGACGACAAAAAATCTTTGCTGGTTGACAAGAGCCGTATGCCGCTGGCTGTCGGCGTCGCGTTTGTGGCGTTTACCACACAGTTTGGCGGCGGTTTTGCTTCGGGCGCGCAAATTTTCTCTTATTTTATCAACCACGGCATTTGGTGCCTGTTCCTGCCGTTCTTTACTCAGTTTTTATATGCTCTGTTCTTCTGGTATGGCATGCGCTACGCCTACCGTAACAAGCTCTATGACTACCGTAGCTTTTCGGATCATTTTTACGGCAAATACCGCGTTCTGTTTTCAAATCTGTTTGAGATCACCTATTTGATTATGATCGGTACCGCCTCGGCCGCGGCGTTTGCAACCGGCGGCTCGACGCTCAATATGCTGTTCGGGCTGCCCTACTGGATGTGTACGCTGATTGTCGGCGTTTTCATCGCCGTTATCGCGCTTTACGGCACCACGATGGTGCGCAAGGCGGCCGCCACCCTATCGGTGCTGATCATCCTCGGGCTGGTCGTCGTACTTGTGCCGAACATCATTGCCCAGTGGGGCGCTATTGGCGATTCGATTGCCAAAATGTCGGCCGGCGGCGTAGGCGTCATCTCGAAGGAAAGCGGTCTTTTCGGCACCGCCCTGTGGACGGCGTTCCTCTATTTTCTGTTCCAGTTGCCGTCCGTTTCGGTTATGTATCAGCATGTTGAGCCGCTGACCAGCGAAAAGCAGGTCAATCAGGCTGCCGTTTACATTTTTATCACCAATACCGTCGCCATGATGCTCGCCATTGTCGGCCTGCTGGCCATCGCCTTTGTGCCGGAATTGGTCGGCGCTTCGGTTCCCATGCTGGTGCTGGTGCAAAACGGCGTGGGCGCGGATATTTTAACGCCGATTATTTCAATCTTGATTATCTTCGGTGCGGTTTCTACCGGCGTCAACATGGTTGCGGGCATTGTGACCCGCTGCGTCAACGCGATGGAGCGCCGCATTACCGACCCGGCCAAGCGGGCCTCGGGCCACCAGCTGCGCAACATTGGTTTCTCGGTGCTGTTTACAGCCATTGCATTTGCCATCGCGCAGTTCGGTCTGATGGCGGTGGTCAGAAAAGGCTATGCCTATCTGGGCTACGCCGGTCTAATTTCGGTTTTCATTCCGTTTGTGGTGCGCTTTATTATCGATCTCTCAAAGAAAGAAAAAGCATAAACGCACAGTCCTTAACATGGCCGGCAGAAAGGAAACGCTCTGCCGGCCGTATATTTTTATACGTGACGGCTCCGTTTCAGCAAAGGCTGTATCCCTTTTTAGCACTTGCGCGTTATAACGAATCAGTTATAAAATATTCCCATTTGTACGGTTCTATGGAGAAAAATTGCGCACAGAATCTGATTATCAGGCGCACCGCTGCTACTTTTATAGATCTAGGTCTGATGATCCTCATAGGTACCGAGATTTGACTTTTGTTTTTTTAATATGCTAAAATGTTTTGAACAGGCAATATAACGCGTTCGTTTTAGGAATTATTTTACTTTAAAGTATATTTTATCCTCATCTATTTAAAATGCCTGTTCTAAAATTTAAATTTTCGCTGAATCCGTTAAACGGAGCGGGAGAACCATTTCTGGGGTGAATCGCGCTATGCGCGTAGGGTGAGCTTTCCATCCGAATCCGTCAGCTAATCTCGTAAGCGTCGAAAGCGAGGGTGATTAAATTTTCTTTATGAACTGTACGAATATTTAAAGATGCAACCTGCACAGTGTGAAAGGAGAATTTAATGAAGATTTCTGTTGGATTATTTGGATTTGGAAAAACCGGTATGGTCGTTGCAGATGAACTGCTTAAGGACGGCGACTGTGACCTGCGGTGGGTTATGCGTAAATCTCACCGTCACGAGGGCGAATATGCCAGCCGTCATTTAGGATATGAGTTTGATCAGGGACTTATTTATTGTTTGGACAACGTCGATCTCGACCGCTTTTATGAAGAAAACCGAGTTGATGTCATCATCGATTTTTCAGCGGCCAGTGCGGTAGACCAATATCAAGGCGCGGTCAAATATGGCACCCGCATTGTTTCCGCAATTTCAAAATACGAAAGATCGGAGCTGGAACACCTCCGGGCGTTAAGCCAAGAATCCGCGGTTTTATACTCGCCGAATATCACGCTGGGCATTAATTTTTTAATTGAAGCCTCCAAAGTGCTTCAAAGAATTGTGCCCAACGCCGATATTGAGATTATCGAAGAGCACTTTAAGCAAAAAAAGGACGTCTCCGGCACGGCGATTAGAATCGCCGACGATTTGGGTTTGGATAAGGAAAAACACCTTAATTCCATCCGCGTCGGCGGTATTATCGGCAAGCACGAGGTTGTGTTTGGCCTGCCCAATCAGACCATCCGCATTATTCACGAGTCGCTGAGTCGCTCCGCCTTCGGTCAGGGCGCCATCTACGCGGCCAAGTGGATTATGGGCAAGGGAAGCGGTCTGTACAACATGGAGCAAGCTTTGGCCCTTTCACTGGGCAGAAACGGCTATTTACCGGCAGATGCCGATTAATATCTTGGGTTCCCACGCACTTATGATGGGGCGGTGTCTTTTTAGACGCCGCCCCGTTTTTTGTCGCGTAATTGTGAATTTGCCAAAAACATGTTAAGATAGAACAGAATGGGTCGATTAGGAATTTATGATAGGTATCGCGGCAGCCCAACGATGCGAAATATAATTTCAGGTGGTAACAACATGAGCAAAGCATCTGTTTTTAAACGAATAGTCTCCTCTGTTCTGGCAGCAGGCATGGCGATTGGCGGCATAACCGCCGGTGGTCTGGTGATGGCGGCCGACCAGTACTATATCCGCTTTTATGACCCGGTAACCAAGGTGACCACTACCAACCAGACGCTGGTAGAGGGCAGCCCCATTACGATACAGGCTAAGCTGCCGGACAGCTACGACTTCTCGATGACGCCGTTTGCCGTGCGCAAAACCGTCAGCGGTGTCTCCACGCCCATTGCGGATATTTCAACTGTTTTTCAGATTGTCACCAATACCAACGGCAGCAACTACAGCTTGACGCCAAAGGAGCTCCCCACCGGGGAATCCTCGGCAGAATTCACCCTCGAGGCGCTGTACACCGCTAATATCATTGACGGCGCCGTCGCCATTTCCTCTCCGCCGCCCGATTCGCGAAATTTTGCAGTCAGTGCCGTGTCGGACGCCTCTATTCCGATTACGGCTGACAGTACGCTGCGCTTTAAGGTTAGCAAATCTCAGATTCCCGGCGACACGACCCTCTCGTTTGGTGAGGTAACCTCTGCGACCGGCTATTTCGGCGGGAAATATGACGGCGAGCCTGTTTCGGCCAACGCCATCACCACCGATAAGAGCGGACGATATATCCCTGTGGTTATCTACCCTAAACCCACGAGCCCTGACCCCCGAACCTTGAAGTTCAAGATTTATCTAACCGGCATCCCGACCGATTATTTGTTTTTGGAGGACACGGAATTCCGCGTCTCCTTTACCCGCCAGACCATATCGCCGTTGATCACGAGTGTCATCACCCGCGAAAAGGCGGTGGATGATACCCGCGACAGCGTGCTGCAAGGCCCGACCACAACCGGCGCGACCACAACCGGCGAGGCCTACATACAGTTGACGAGCGGCGAGACGCTGCAAAGCATTCAAAACAGCTTCATCGTCCTTTCGCAGGTACACCGCTACAACATCGACGTCAATCTCGAGTGGGAATGGAAGCCAGACAACCCGCTCTTTAAGGACGATTTACAGGTACAGCGCACCAACGACCCTAAAAAGCAGGCTATCACCATTGTACAGCGACGGGAGCAGGATACCACCGGCAGCCTGCTGGTTACCGCTGTCTACAACTACACCAGTAGCGACGGTGTAACCCACAGCGTTAGATCCACCCCGGCAGGCGCCATCCCCATCATGATCTACGGCACCGGCAAACCGCCCACCTTCACGCCATCCGAAAAATATACCGGCAGCCAAACCGGCCCTGATAAGGTCGATCCGCTGACCGCCTTTCCCCAGACGATGACCATGGATGTCTATGCCGGCAAGCCTGCCTATGCCGCGGGCGGCAGCGCGCCAACCGACCCCTATAAGCTGACCGCCACCATGTTTTTTGGTGACGGGCGTGGCAAAGCTGCAAAGGCGGTCATCAAGCAGAACAGCAGCATAGGCGAGCTGGCGATATACATTGATGGATCGCCAATCGCCTACACCTACGGAACCGACATCTTAAATGTCGGCAACTATAAATCGCTTGAAATCGTGGCAAAAAAACCCGAGCAGGTCAATCTTCAGGTACTTTTTTATAACGCGAAAAATGAGCTGATGTCCAACTACACCGTTACGCAGAACTTTTATATCAATAACACAACCCCCAGCGCCGACGGCACACTGTCGAGTCTGGGGCTAAAGGGCTTCCCGACCAGCGAAAAGCAGGCTATTTTCAATAAGGTCTATCAAAACGAGATGATCCCCTTTGGCTTTGCGCCGGAGACCAACTCCTATCTCATTCGGCTGCCCAATGCCGTTCAGGAGGTCACGCTGACGCCCAGACTGACGGTCGGCAGCGGCGCTTCCACCGACATCGCCTTTACGTCGCAGGCGTCGCCCGTTGCGTCGGGCTCAGCCTCGGAGAAGATTCCCCTCCAGCCCGAGATTCCCGTCACAGTACGCATCACTATCACCGCGCAGGATGGCAGCACCAACGCCTATACGCTGACGCTGCTGCGCGAAGCGCCAAGCACCGACGCAACGCTCTCGGCGTTTGAGGCCTATAAAACAACCGACGCCAATACCAACCTCATCACCGGCTTTGCCCCAAATAAATTCACCTACGCCATTACCGTGCCCTACTCAACGACCGAGCTCGACGTCCTCGCGGTACCCAACAGCCCTTGGGTCACGATGAACGGCAACAGCGCGATTACCTGGAGCGGGCCGGTCAAGGCCCTGTCGCTGGCCGAGCGCATTTTAAAGTACTTTACCAAGGAGCAGACCGGCCAGATCTTTACGCTCAACCGCCCGCAGGCGGTCAACGGCGTGTTTGCGCCCAGCGCTTTGACCACCATCACCGCTTCGGTAACGGCGGAGGACGGCTCTACCGTGTTGGTTTACACGCTCAACGTCACCTGTCTTGCGCCAAGCACCAACACCAACCTGAAATCTCTTTCGGTGGCGGGGAAAACCGGTACCGTCTATCCGTTTGAATACGGCATTGCCTTCTCCCCAAGTCTTAAGGATTATCTGGTGCGCATTCCTTATTCGACCGATGCGCTGACGCTGACGGCGCAGGCCGAGGACGACGTCACCTCGCTGGCGCTGGCGCTCGATGCCGGGCCCTATAGCTACACCCGTATCCCCAGTACTTATAACCCAAGTATCCCGACCGTTTTTACCATTAAAAATATGGCTCCGGTTCCCTTCTCGGGCGATAACGACCCCAACCTGACGCCTTTTACGTTTGCCCTCGCCGTGACAGCCGAGAGCCAAAACGTCACCAACCCGCCCTATACCATCGAGCTGCAACGCAATGAACCCAGCGAGGATAACCGGCTCAAATCGCTTGGCGTCACCGATCAGGACGGCAAGGCCGTCGATAAATTCCCGTTTAATCCCGAGCAGCTCGAATATGCGTTCACCGTCCCTTATCTGACCGAAAAGCTGATTCTCACACCCGTGGCCAACGATGTGCTCAGCAGCGTCACCGTCGACGGCAGCGCCATTTCGGCCTCGCGCCCCAGCTACACCACCAAAACGCTGCCTACCGGCACGCAGCAGACCATCACAGTGGTGGTGACGGCTGAGAACTTTTCAACTAGAACCTACACCTTAAAGGTCACGCGCGAAAAGCCCGCCACCGAGTCGCGCCTTTCGGCGTTGACGGTCGATGCGCTGCCGCTCAAGCCCAAGTTCAACCCCAACACCTTAAAGTATACGCTTACCATTCCCGAGGGGACGTCGGGAATGACGGTGACACCGACCGCCGTCAGCCAATTTGCCACCATCACGGTCAACGGAATCGCGGTCAACAGCGGTACCGCCTCACAGAAGATTACCCCGACCGAGGCCACCTCAAAGGTTTATGTCGTGGTCACGGCGCAGGACGGCAAAACCCAGAGCACCTATATTCTCACCGTCACCGATGAGAACCTCATTGAAAAAAGCAGCAACGCCGACCTTTACAGCCTGACCTTTGCCACGGCTGCCATGTCGCCGCGCTTTAAGCCTGCGATTGAAGATTACGAGGTCTATGTCAAGGACGACGTTTATTCGGTCGACATCATCCCCAAGGCCGCCAACCGGTACGCCACCGTGACCGTCTATAACGGCAGCCGCGAGATCGGCGACTACGACGGCAACTATGCCGCCTCGCTGCTGGAGGATGAGACCGAATTCACCGTTAAGGTTGTCTCACAGGACAAGACCGTCACTAAGGAGTATGTCGCAACGGTCTTCCGCGGGGACGAGGACAAGCAAGGCATCTATAAGCCCATCACGGTCGAGGACGTTAATTTTGAGGAAGAGGACCCGATTCGCATCGATATCACAAAATATCCGATCGTCACAGCTGAAGTTTTCAACAAGCTCAAGACCGACTATCCGCAAAAGAGCATCCTTTTTGAGGGCAACGATTATACGCTGAGCATTAAGGGGTCGGACATGAAATCGCTGATTCCCAACACCGAGAAGTATGATCTGTCGATTACCTTTACCCCGCCCGACGAAGAGGATATTTGGGAGACCATCACCGACCTCGACTCGGACAACGATCGGCTTGACCCGGTCTATATCCACTTTAACCACCACGGCAGCCTGCCCGCGCCGATGAAGTTTACGATCAGCCTCGGCTCGGCGTACCGCAACCGCATGCTTTATTGGAACTACTATAATCAAGAGCGCGACCGCATAGACTACTATGGATATGTCGTCAGTAACGCCAAGGGCACCTTCTCGCTGCCCATCACCCATATGAGCACCTATATCGTCACCGAAAAGAAGATTGTCGATGCCGAAAACAAGGTGGGCGCGCTCAACGGCTATTATACCGAGGGTAAACTAAACCCCAATACCGGCAGTGAGGTGTAGCGCCATGAAGATTCTGCTTTCTATTCTGGCCGCGGCGCTTGTGTTTGTCGCCGGCTTCGGCGGATATTACGCCTACCGGCGGGCCACCCAAGCTGCGCTGAACCTTCCGACGCAGGAGGACGCCTCGTCAAAAGGCGCCCCCTCAAGCGGTAAAAGCAGCATTACGATGGGATCGATACAAAAGCCGGGCAGCACCTTTGCGGTGCCGGACGCGCTTGCCACCGCCATCAAAATTAACCGCGACACGGTCGCCTGGCTCGAGGTGCCGGGTGCCGAGGTTAGCGACAGCGTGCTGCAATATCTTGATAACCTCTATTACGAGCGGCGGGACGAGCGCAAAAATCACAATGTATACGGCTGTTATTTTATGGACTATGAGTGCCCGGTCTCAACCCGGGAGATGCTGGCCCCCAACACCGTCATCTACGGCCATAGCGCACCAAACGACGACCCCGACGGCAAGCGCTTTTCAAAGCTGTTCCGCTACACCGACCCCAAGGTGGCCGCCGCCAACCCGTGCATCACGCTGACCACCGAGGACGAGCGCATGCTGTGGCAGATTTTTGCGGTTTTTTACACCGATACCCGCTTTGACTATATTCAGGTGCACATCTCGGGCGACCGGATGAAAGAGATTGCCGACCGCGCCAAATCCCTTTCGATTTATGACTACGGTATCGACATCACGCCTGAGGACAAGATTCTAACCCTTTCGACCTGCTCCGATCGCGACGGCAGTGACGGCACCCACCGCTTTGTCATTATGGCGCGCTTGATGCCTGAGGCGGCACTCGAGCTTGAGCAAGCCGATTTTGTCGAAAAATCAAAATAGCAGTTGCATTCTGCCGCGACTGCTTATATACTAGGACTAATACCATAATAAGACAAAAATCAGCATAGGAGGTGTAGGGGTTGATACTTGACAGACTGGTCAATCAAACCATGGAAAGCGGCATGGACGCTCTTTGGATGAAGATGCGCGCACATACCGACAATATCGCCAACTACAGCACCCCGGACTATAAAGCAAAAAAGGTCGATTTTCACGAGGTCTTTGAATCACTTTCAAAGAACCAATCGGGAAAAATGGTGTTGCGCGCCACCGTTTCGACTGATGACGATACCGAGGCCCGTATAGACGGCAACAACGTCAATATGGAATATGAGCAGCTTGAGCTTTGGAAGGCGCAGGCGCAATATGCCGCGCTGACCCAAAAGATGAACAGTGATTATTCAAATTTGCGTACCGTTATTAACACTTTGAGCAAATAATCGGCTTTAAGTCCGGCCGGAAAGGATTGACCTTATGTCCTCTTTTTTAAGTTCACTGAACATCGCCGGTTCGGCTCTGACCGCGGAGCGTTTTCGCATGGATATTGTGTCGCAGAATTTGGCGAACATCGACACCACCATGACCGAGGAAGGAACCCCCTACCGCCGCAAGCAGGTTGTCTTTGAAGAACGGCCGCTAAATTTTAAAGCCGCGCTGAAAAACGAGCGCCATAAACTGGGCGGAGGCGTCAAGGTAACGCAGGTGATCGAAAGCCAAGAAGATTTCATACCGGTTTACGATCCTGAGCATCCGCACGCCGATGAGAATGGCTATGTGATGAAGCCTAACGTTGACCGCGCCGAAGAAACCATCGATCTGATGGCCGCATCGACCGCCTACAACGCCAATCTCACCGCGCTCAACATTGTTAAAGCCATGACTATGAAAGCCCTTGAACTTGGTAAATAGCGCAAAACCCTCTCACAGCCAACCGGCCTGTGGGAGGGTTTTGAATTTCGCTTTGCCAATCAAGGCCTTTATGTTTTATACAATTTCGTGACCCTTTAAACGCTCAAAAATATAACTTCGCTTTAAATGTAAATTATTATCATTTTTCTTAAAAACGGTTATAATTCGTCCCAAATTGATAAATTTGTTAAAAATCAGTGACCATTTTGTATAAATCCCCTTGACGTTCTGGTTATAAACCGAGTATAATAAGCTTATGTATCTGGGTTTTATTTTGTCATTTTTTATTTAATGCAGTTACATTTGCTCCAATTTTGTCAAATGTTGCATTTTAAAATATTGGGATTTTCTGTAATTTTATAGATCTCTTGACAGAATAACCGCTTTTTTACTACAATTATTTGGATATGCCTGCCGGGCATTGTCCCGACTCCTCATTAGAAGCGTTGCTGTTCGCGCTGCGGCAGCCGCTATGGAAGATATCTATGCCAAGAAAGGTTTGGTGGTCACAATGTTCATTGTCCCCATCGGCGAACTACAGCCCCTTATTCCTGTTACAGAAAGCAACAAGCCCGCCGGGCAGGCCAGTCCGGGGAGCAGCTTTGAGCGTGTTCTTAAAAACGCCATACAAAACCTAGACGATCTCCAGAGCACTGCGGACAAGGATGCAATTGACCTTGCGCTTGGCCGCACCGACGACCTACATAGCGTTCAGATCAACACCATGAAGGCCACCGCCGCGCTTGAGCTGACTGCGGGCATCACCTCTAAGGTTCTTTCTGCCTATCAGCAAATTATCAATATGCAGCTTTAGGCGCTGACGGCAATCTGGCGCTTTGTTTGTGCGCGGTTTTTCAAATATCTTATAAGATGCTGGAGATAAAATGGCTGAACAAATAAAAAGGGCGTTTGCGTCCGTCAAAGAATATTGGGTGCAGCTGGCGCCCGCCCGTAAAAAATTATTTGCTATTATTGCCGGTGTCCTGTTGGCTCTTGCCGTAGGTATAACCGTTTTTTTAAATTTTAACAGCGGCAGCTATGTTCGTCTTTACGAAAATATGGCAAACGCTGAAAGCTCAGAGGTCTATAATGCGCTTTTAGGCCTCAATATTCCTGCCCGCATGGCAAACGGCGAGGTAGAGGTTCCGCGCGAAAGTAAGGAATATGCCAAAGCCCAGCTTGCCATGCAGAATATTCCGAAAACCACGCTGTCCTATGATATTTTCAACGGCGCCGGCGGTCTGACCACCACCGATTTTGAAAAGCGCCAGCTTTTGGTGCAGCAGCTTCAGAACCGCCTTCAAGATACCATCCGCCAATATGAGGGCATTAAAAATGCTTATGTCACCTTGAGCATCGCTCAGGAGAGCAACCGCGTTTGGGAAACCACCACCTCCCGCAGCACCGGCAGCGTTTCAGTTATTTTACAGCCGGGGTACTCCCTTTCGCGCGATCAGGTGTCGGGCATTAAATACCTTGTCGCCTCAAGCGTCGGTAGCACCATGACGGCCGGTGACGTCAAAGTTATCGACGCCGCCACCTCGATCAGCTTGAAATCCCGCGAGGACGCGGATATGAGCAGTGCGGATATAGGCCTTGAGCGCCTCGGCTTTGAAGAGCGCATTGAGGGCCGCCTTGTGGAAAAGGCGCTCAATGTGCTGACCATCGCCTATGCGCCCGAGGATATTCGTGTTTCTGCCACTGTTGCGCTCGACTACAATAAAATGCTGACCGAGAGCAAGCAATACAGTCCCTCGTCCGATTCGAGAAACAATTCAGGCGTGCTGAGTCACGAAGATCAGTCGCACGTCAGCGACGGCTCTCGTATTACAGGCGGCGTAGTCGGCGAAGAAAACAACACCGACACCCCCGTCTACGTCGATCAGAATAACGACGGCACCATTGATTACATCAATAGCACCAGCAGCCGCGATTACGCGGTCAGCTATATTACCCAGCAGATTGAAAAGGATCAGGCCGAGTTGATCAGCGCCTCGCTGGCCATTACAATAAAGGGCGAGGTCGACGATCTGACTCGCAGCTCGATTATCGAGAACGTTTCTAAAGCCACCAATATTCAAGAAGCGAATATTTCGGTTCAGAACTTTGTGGTGGATGCCGGTCATGTCACGACCGAAGCCAGACCCGCGCCCGGTCTGTTTGACGATCCGCTGATCGTAATGATCATCGCTGCGGCGAGCTTACTGCTGCTGATTATACTTATTGTCATCATTATCTTCAGCAGACGTGGAAAGAAGAAGCGCAAAAAGGGTGCGGACGGTTCTGACAAAGCAACGCCTGAACCCATCGGCCTTGATCTTCAGCGCGATTTAGAAGCCCGCAAGCGCATGCTGCTCGAGGGTGCGGAGCTTTCTAAGCAGGAAAATGCCATCACCGACGAGATGAAAAACTTTGCGCGCGACAACCCCGAAATTACCGCCAATATCCTTCGAACCTGGTTAAAGGAGGATGACGACTGATGGCTCAAGAGTATAGCAACATGCAAAAGGCCGCCGCCGTCATGATCGCTCTGGGCTCGCGCGAGGCGGCGGAGGTCTATAAGCATCTGCGCGAGGATGAGATCGAACAGCTCACCGTTGAGATCGCTAAAATCAGCCGACTGCCCAGCGACGAGATGAAGGCCATTGTAGACGATTTCTACGGACTGTGCCTCGCGCAAAAGGTCATAGCCGAGGGCGGACTTGAGTTTGCCCGCGATGTGCTTGAAAAAGCCTTTGGTACCCAGCAGGCCGTCTCTTATATGGAGCGCGTCACCAAGTCGCTTAAAACCAAATCCTTTGATTTTATCCGAAAGGCCGATTATAAGAGCCTTTTGAACATTCTGCAAAACGAGCACCCGCAAACCATCGCGCTGATCCTCTCCTATGCGCGCGCCGAGCAGGCCTCTCAGGTCATCTCCGAGCTTTCGCCCGACCTGCGTATTGAAGTTATTGAGCGCATCGCAAAGCTCGACCGCGCCTCACCCGAGATGATCAGCATCGTCGAAAGGATTCTAGCCAAAAAGTTCGGTTCGATTATTTCGGTCGATCTTATGGAGCTGGGCGGCATCAACCACGTGGCCGACATTATGAACAACGTCGACCGCGGCACCGAGAAGCAGATCTTCGACGAGCTGGGTCTCAAGGATCCGGAGCTGGCCGACAACGTGCGCAAGCTCATGTTCGTCTTCGAGGATATTGTCTTCCTCGACGATATGTCGATACAGCGCTTTTTGCGGGATGTCGATTCCAAAGATCTGGCCGTCGCCCTCAAGGGCACCAACGCCGAGGTCTCGGCGGTTATCTTCAACAACATGTCCAAGCGTATGCAAGAGAGCATCGCCAGCGATATCGAGTTCCTTCACAATGTGCGTATGCGTGACGTTGAGGCTGCCCAGCAGCGCATTGTTGACGCGATACGCAAGCTTGAGGAGGAGGGCGAGCTAGTTATTTCCAAGGGCGGAAAGGATGACGTGATTGCGTAGAATTTATAAATCCGGCCACGTAACCACTTCAGAAAAGTTCTTTCTGCTTGGGGACGCTGCCGATCACCTCTGCGCCGCAGAAAATGACGACGGCGTCTGGCCCGACCCTGCCGAATCGGACGATGCCGCGCAGGACTTGGCGGACCGGGATTTTGCCCCCGTCGAAGCTCAAGACCCCGCGCCGACGCGATCCGTGCCCAGACGCCCCGCCCACGGCACCGTGCAAGAGGTGGCCCAGCTTGAGCAGCTGCGCGATCAGATGATCGCGCAGGCCACATCCGAGGCCGCCCGACTGCTTCAAGAAGCGCATATAAAAGCGCAGGCTGAGTATCATGAGACGCTTACCCGCGCGGCCGAGCAGATCGAGCGCGACCGGCAGACCGCCCGCGAAGAGGGCCGACAGCAGGCTTTTGCCCAAACCACACAGGATATTATCGGCTGTATCCGCGGCATTGAGCAGACTCTGGCCCGTTTGGAGAGCACGCAGGCCGGTTTTATCACCGGCTATGAGCAGGACTTGAAATGGATGGCCCTTGAAATAGCCCAAAAGATTCTCATGGATACCATCTCCGCTGACGACACGCGCCTCGTTCCGCTTGTGATGGCCGCCATCCAATCGGCCGGCAACGCGCCTTGGATGACGGTGGAAATCTCAGAACACATGACCGGGCTTTTAACACAGCTTCAGCATAAAATCAGCAGCTTTTCCGACGCGGGCCGGATCAATCTCCGGCTGGTCGACGCCCCGCCCGACACCTGCATTGTCGAAACGCCCGACAGGGTTTTTGACGCTTCGATCACGCAGCAGCTCGAAAACCTCAAGGGTTATTTCGCTGCCGAGCAGGGGTGACGCCATGAACAGAACCTATTACAAAAACCTGCTGAAAATGAGCGATCTTTACACCCAAATGGGTAAGATTGATAAAATCATTGGCATGACCGTCGAAGCCACCGGCATCACCTGCAGCATGGGCGACGTCTGCCAGATCGTCATCGACAAGACCGGCAAGCGGGTCACCGCCGAGGTGGTCGGCTTTAAAGAAAACCGGGTACTGCTCATGCCCTATTCCGATACCGAGGGCATCCGTCAGGGCAGTCGCGTGCTCAACACCGGCGAAAAGCTGATGCTCAAGGTCAGCGACCAACTTATCGGCCGCACTGTCAACGCCCTCGGGGCACCGATCGACGGCGGCCCCCCGATTGAGGGCGGCGTTCCCTGCTTAATTGGCGGGGTACCGTCAAATCCCATGCAACGCCCCCGTATCGACACCCCGATTGAAATGGGCGTGCGCGTTATAGACGGCTGCCTGACCATCGGCAAGGGGCAGAGAATGGGCATCTTCGCCGGAAGCGGCGTCGGCAAAAGTACGCTGATGGGCATGCTTGCACGCAACGTCAAGGCCGACGTTAACGTCATTGCACTGGTCGGCGAGCGCGGGCGCGAAGTGGTGGAATTCCTCAATCGCGACCTTGGCCCCGAGGGGCAGGCGCGTTCGGTTATTGTCGTTGCCACCAGCGATCAGCCCGCGATGCAGCGCAGCAAATGCGCGCTTTCGGCCACCGCCATAGCCGAGTATTTTTGCCGTCAGGGCAAGGACGTGCTGCTGATGATGGACTCTCTCACCCGCTTTTGTATGGCCCAGCGCGAGATCGGCCTCTCGGTCGGTGAGCCGCCGGTAGCACGGGGCTATACCCCTTCAATCTACGCCGCGCTGCCAAAGCTTTTAGAGCGGGCCGGTAACTTTGAACGGGGCTCGATCACCGGCATCTACACCGTGCTTGTCGAGGGCGACGACACCAACGAGCCGATTGCCGATACCGTTCGCGGCATCATCGACGGACACATTATCCTTTCGCGTAAAATTGCGGCCAAAAATCACTATCCGGCCATTGACCTGCTCAACAGCGTCAGCCGTCTGATGAACGATATTTCTGAAAAAGCGCAGGTTCAGGCGGCTTCAAGGCTGCGAAACATGATGGCCGTTTATGAAAATAACATCGACCTGATTTCTATCGGTGCCTATAAGCACGGTTCCAACCGCGAGCTGGATGAAGCGCTGGCGCACATTGATGCCATCAACAGCTTTTTGCAGCAGGCGGTCGACGAAAAGGTGCCGTTTGACGACACGGTCAAAGCGCTGTGCAGCATTGTACAGTAGGCCGTTTAAAAGGAGGAGGACGCGCAATGAAGAAGTTTTCATTTCCGCTTGAGAGCGTGCTGCGCTATAAGGGCTCGCTGCTTAATGAAGAGAAAAACAAGCTTAATATTCTGCGTGCCGAGCTCATCCGCATTGAGGAAGAGATTGAGGAAAACCTGCGCCAGCTGCTCGCGCGCGATCAGGAGCTTAAAACGTTGGCCCAAAAGGGCTGCGGCATTGCGGCGCTACGCTGCATCAGCTTTGAGATCGACAACACCCGCCAGCTGCTCGAAGCGCTCAAAGCCAGCCGCGCTAAGCAGTCGCAGCTGGTAGAAAAACAGCTTGCCGTCGTCGTTGAGGTCAAGCAATCGGTTTCAGGCATGGAGCGTTTAAAAGAAAAGCATCTCGAAAACTACCGCGAGGCCCAGCTCAAAGAGGACGAGCTTATCATCGGTGAACTGGTCAGCACCAGCTATGCCCGTGCCGGCCTGCCACAATAAATTCGCATACCCAATCGATATGAAAGGAGGTGAAACAAATGAATAGTGTATCAGTACAAACCCCACAGGTTGCCGCCCAGCTTACCGCAGCCCAGACCCTCGCCAAGCAAGGCACATCCGGCGGTGTTGATCAAACCGGTTCGAGTTTTATGCAGCTGCTGTCCGCCGTTTTAGGCACCGGCACGGAGACGGTTTTGGCGGATCAGCTTAAAAAGAACGCCGAAATGCTCGGCGCTCAAATGAATGCTGAAATGATGGCGATCAACCCACTGCTTATGATGCTGCTGTCCAGTCAGGCCGGATCAGATGCTCAGCAGCAAGCGGCTGCACTCGACCTGCTCAGCCAATCCCCGTTGTCCGCTCTTGCCACAGATGCGCTTCCAGCCGAACTGCTCGCGCAATTGCAGGATGCAACCGGCGCAGCTCAGGCGCCCCCAGCTGTTGGCAGCAACAATTTAGACCGCTTTGCAACAGCGCTTGGCGCTCTGGCCAATGGCAGCGACGTGAATGTGGAGATAATGACAGCCACCGGGAATGGTTTAAGCTCAGGCGGCACTTTAGCCCTACAAGGTCAGTCGCAGTTTGAGCGTGCGGTCAGTCAGGCGCATCAGTGGATTAAAGAAGCAGTTCCCACCGACAGCGGTGACGACGCCCTTGATCTCGAGGCACTCCAAAAAAAAGTGGACTCCGGCGCTTTTTTGCAGCACTTAACCGGCACAGTCAGAATCGACACGCCCGCAGCAGCAGCCGAAACAAGCAGTACCCCTAACGCGCAGGAGATTTTCTCCCAGATTCAAACTGCGGTGACCCGGCACGCCTCAGACGGCGAGACCGACTTCATCATCAAGCTGCGACCCGAGGGCCTTGGCGAAATTACCGTCAAGCTTTTGGAGGCGGATGGAAAAGTAACGCTGAGCCTCGCGGCCTCCGACATCCACGTGCAGCGCCTGTTGGGCAGTGAGCTAAACAATCTGCGCGATATCATGCGGCCCTATAATGTCGAGGTCTCACAGGTTGTCCAGACCAACGACGCACAAGGCATGAATATGCAGCAGCAGTTTTCTCAACAGTTCTCGCAGCATGGCTTTACCGGACAGCAGCAGAACCCCGCGTTCGCCTATGACCCCGATTACGGCGAGAGCGTTAAAACTGATGAACCGGCGCAGTCCGCCGTTTTGCCCGACGCCATGCTAGACGCCTACATTTAGTGAGAAGGAGGACATCTCTTTGAGCAACAGTATAAGCGACTTATACGGTGTCAATTCCTCCAGAACGGTCAACGCCGTGTATGAGAACAATAAATCCTCCGATCTTGGCCTTGAGGACTTTTTTTCGCTGATGATTGCCGAGCTTAAAAATCAGGACTTTACCAACCCGATGGACAGCTCGCAGTATGTATCCCAACTGGCACAGTTTGCGACCATGCAGCAGATGCAGGATCTCGCGTACTACTCCAAGACCAACTATGTCATGGGGCTGGTCGGCAAGGATGTCACCGTTGCAAGTCTCGCTTTGGGCGGCAAGGTCAATTCCCAGTCCGGCACGGTTGAAAAAATTACCCTTTCGGGCAAGGACTATGAAATTTATGTCAATGGAACCCCTTATACGCTCAGCCAGATCATGACGGTCAATGCCCCGAAGGTCACAGCCAAACAGGAAATGGACACCGTCTCGAATATGACGCCCTATCTGCTAAAGCGCACCGCCACCAGTGCGGAAATTGCCTGGAACGCACCCAAATCCGAGGATGAATCACAGTATTATTACAGCGTTTATTACTCAGAGGATGAGGCGTTTGATTCGGTCGCGCAGATCAAGCAGGGCACGCTGATCGCTAGCGTTAAGGGCGGCGAGGATCTGCTTGAGGCTTCCTTAACCGATCTTGAACCGGACACCACCTATTATGTCAATGTCGTTATCAGCACCTCTGACGGGGGCGAGGCGGCTTATCAAAAGCTGATCTTTACCACCAAGGAGTCTTAAGGACGATAACGGGTACGCCATGGAGGGCAAAATCGTGGATAATCTAACTCTTGGCAGACTGTCCCTTCCCATTACGACGGGAACTGCGCAGCCTTACCGCTCCGACGCCACAGCGGCCGCATCCGACGCGCCCACCCAATCGGACAGCCTCTCTTTTCAGGCGCTGTTGCAGCAGCAATTGCAGCAGAACGCAGGGGTGGAATTTTCAAAGCACGCGGTATCACGCGTAACACAACGCAATATTGAGCTGACCGGCAGCAGCCTTGAACGGCTGAATCAGGGCGTCAAAATCGCGCAGGAAAAGGGACTTGATTCCGCATTGATCTTAATTGACCGCACCGCTTTCATCGTCAGCGCCCAGAATAACAAGGTTATTACCACCGTGGGCGAGGGCGATCTGACAGGAAATGTATTCACCAACATAGACGGTACCGTGATTATATAAAGCCGGACCTTTTTGGAAGCTTTCGCAGTCCCGATTGACCTGACGGACTGCATCACACGGAACCGCCCCGAAAAGGAGCAAGAATTATGAACAGATCCCTCTACTCCGGCGTCTCTGGCTTAAAAGCGCACCAGACACGCATGGACGTTATCGGCAATAACATTTCAAACGTCAACACCTACGGCTTTAAAGCGAGCCGCGTCACCTTTAAAGACGTCTACTACCAGACGGTCAGCGCGGGCAGTGCCGGTTCCTCAACCGTAGGCGGCACCAACCCAGGCTCGATCGGCTACGGCACGCAGGTAGGCTCGGTCGACCTGCTGATGGGCCAGTCCTCCTTTACCATGACCGACAGCACCATGGACTTGGCTATCGACGGCGAGGGCTTCTTTCAGGTGCAGGACGCTGACGGCAACAAATATTTCACCCGTGCCGGCGCGCTCACCTTTGATTCGGCCGGTAACCTTGTCGATTCTCAGGGCAACTTTGTGCTGGGCATCTCGGGCAACCCGCTGGGCAAATCACCCGGCAGCAACCTGATTCAGCTAAGCCTGCCCTCGGTCACGCCGTCCACCTCCTCGGTCTCTACCAGCATTAACGATGTCAAATACTCTCTCTCAACCTCAAACTACACCTCGGCGGGCAATATTTCGATGCAGCTTATTCAGGGGTCGGGCATGACCGACGGCACAAAGGCTGTTGCTCAGGTTGGTACCAACGGCATCGTTATAACACTAAACGCCGGTGAAAACTTCTCGTCGCTTGACGATTTGAACAACGCCATCAACGACGCGATCGACACCTATATGCAGGAAACCACCGGTACCAGCCATCCGGCCGGAAAATTTACCATCAAGATGGACCCCGCCGATAAATGGCCCGCGGGCGGCCTGAAAGGCGAGGAAATCTGCTCGACCGACTTTACGCTTCAGTCGGGCAAGGCGACCGGCTGGCCAGGCGCTACCATCGGCGGCGGCTTTTCGCCGACCGGCACCACCGGCAGTAGCTTTGGCAGCAACTTTACCGACGGTGAGCTTGCGGGCTTTACAATCGACTATGACGACACTTCAAAGTCTATGAAGGTCTCGATGGAAATTGACGGTGAAACCTACGAGGGCTACGTCGACAATACCAAAACCGAGATTGGAACTATGAAGCTGATCAATACTTCCGGTAATACTGCCGACTATATCGTTATGAACCGCCCGAGCTATAAAACCATTGTCGATACCCTAAAGAAGGATGCCGCCGCGCCCCTCGACGCCGACGGTAACCTTAACGCCAACTTTCAGTTTGACGCGCTCACCGCCGCAGGCGTCGCTACGCCCGGCGACACGACCTTCACCGCCGCGTCCCCCAGCAAGGCGCTCGGCCTCTCAGGCAGCAAGCTGGTGCTCTCGGGCGGTACCGAGGGCGGCGCGCAGGGCATTGAGAGCCTGACCGGCATCGCCGTCAGCGCCGACGGCACCATCATCGCCACCCACGGACAGCTTGGCGAGGTGGTCGTGGGGCAGATCAACCTTGTTACCTTCGGCAACCCCGAGGGTCTGATTCAATCGAGTGGCACCTATTTCACCACCTCAGCCAACAGCGGCCAGATGAGCTATTGCCAGCCCGGTACCGGCGGCTCAGGCGGCCTCGTCTCCGGCTCGTTGGAGCTTTCAAACGTCGACCTTTCGAAAGAATTTTCCGACATGATCACGACCCAGCGCGGCTATCAGGCTTGCTCGCGTCTGATCACCGTCTCGGACCAGATGCTTGAGGAACTTGTCAACTTAAAGCGCTAAAGGCATATTTTGCGGCAGCTCTGGGGCTGCTGCCACAGGCGATAAATCCGTTTGCCGCTTGTGGCAGCAGACCCAATTAGATTAATTAAGGAGAATCTTTTGATGATCATGCTCACGAAACTCAATGGCGTCGAGTTTGTTCTCAACTGCGACCACATCGAAACGATTCAGGAAAGCCCCGATACCACGATACACCTCACCAACGGTAAAATATATATCGTTCGTGAAAGCATGCGGCAAATTGTGGAACTGACCACCAATTACCGCAGAAATATCTTCAGCAAGTTATATAACCGAGGTGATTTTGGTGGCTAAGGAAAAGGCAAAGCAGCGGGGGGGCAAAAGCAGCTCTTTTGATCTGCTGACGCTTGTCGGCGTTATCGGCGCTCTTGTGCTGATCTGGTTCGGTATTGTTTTTGTCGAGGCACCCAAGGAGGGCTCAGCCAACTACGAAGATGCTTTGGCATCGTATGAGGCTACCGGCCCCTTTGCGATGAATAAGTTCGGCGGTTTTATTAACTACCCAAGTATTGCGATCACCTTTGGCGGTACCATCGCCGCTTTGATGGTCTCATTCCCCGCTTCGACCTTTAAAAGGGTGCCAAGCCATCTAAAAATCGCGTTTTTCCCGACGATCTACGATTCTCAAAGCTACATAGCCCAGATTGTCGAATTCGCTAAAGAAGCCCGCTCAAAGGGCCTTTTGTCGCTGGAAGACAAGCTTCAGGGCGCTTCTGATCCTTTTCTCAAAAGCAGCCTGATGCTTGTTGTCGACTCGGTCGAGCCTGAAAAGGTGCATGCCCTCTTAGACGCCGAGCTTGGCCATCTTGAGGACCG
>JAEWBS010000076.1 GCA_023391005.1 Bacillota bacterium
CAAACGCAATAATGCTATTATATTATGGCAAATAGTTCTGAACTTTGCAAGCCGTTTTTGTGTTTCTCGACTAATCATATCAGAATTTCGTTAAAAGAGACAAATTACACACGCCTTTCGTTAAAAAAGCGGCATAGATTGGCGAGCAGATTTTGTATCCTGCCCCGAGGAGGGAAAAAGTGGGGCGTTGTTTACCACTAAGGCATGGGTGGGATGGGGGATTTTCAGCTAATAATGCTGGATTAAAATGGAACATTAAGGTCGACGATCATTCGAACAACCCAACATGAGAATGTCGGTGCACACCGAGCACCATGCCGATACCCGCCCAAGTGAGCACGACCGACGTGCCGCCCGCTGAAAACAGCGGCAGCGTAATGCCTGCGACCGGCAGCAACGACAGACACATACCGATGACCCATATCGCCTGAAAGGCGATCATGCCGAAGACGCCGACACAGATAAAACGCCCGAGTGGGTCTTTGGCGCGGCGTGCATTGATAAGCAGCAGCAGGCAAAGCAGCGCCAACAGCAAAATAACGGCGCTGCACCCCACAAAGCCGCTTGCCTCGCCAATAAACGAGAAGATAAAGTCATTGTGCATTTCGGGCACGTATTGGTGCGCGCCGCTCAAGACGCCCTTGCCCCAGATCTGGCCCGAGCCGATGGCGGTCATCCCGAGGCCTTGCTGCCAGCCGATGCCAGTGGGATCTGAGGCGGGATTAAACACGGTCATAATACGCCCACGCTTGTCGTTATCCAGCACGAAAACCCACGCAAACGGCGATGCCAGCCCCATGCACAGTACCGACGCGGCGATATATCTCAAGTGCAATCCGGCTGAAAACAGCATAAATGCAAAGATAAAGACAAAGACCATCGCCGTGCCATGGTCGCCCTGTCCGACCACCATGAGGGTCGGTACGGCGCCATGCACGCAAAGGGATAGCAGTGTTCTGGGGTTGTTGACCGAGTCTTTGACCTTTTCGAGGTGCAGCGCGAACGAAAAGATAAAGGCGAGCTTTAAAATCTCCGAGGGTTGAATCGTAATGCCGGTCAAGGGAATTTCAAGCCAGGCTTTGTCGTCGATATAGCTGTAACGCTGCTTGCCCACGACATAGGTAAGTGCCACCATACCCAACGAGGCCGGCAGATAGACCTTCCACAGGTTTGCCAGCGAACGGTAATCAAAGACCGACAATAGGCACGCACCCGAAAAGCCGATGAAGGTTGCCAAAAGCTGCGTAGCGAAGACCTTAAACTTGATGTAGCCCGACAGATAGATGCCCCACAGCATATAAGCCGACACTGCCGAGCAGACCAGACAAAGCAACAGCAGAACCCGGTCGGTTCGCTTATAGAATTGTACGCAGCTGTGCCAGAATGAATTCATATTTCCTCCATGCCGCGCGCTTTTTAAATGGTGCGCGGCAGATTTATGTAAAAATATGCGCCTCGGCGCATGGACATTGCTATAATTTATTATAGAGGAATCATTTTGCAAACACAACCCACAGAAACATGGAAAAATTGATGAAAGGATGGAAAAAGGGCTTGTAATTGTGCTATAATAACCGCAACATAGTTTTTATGGGTGACCGACGGTCAACGATGGCTGCTTGGCACACGGCTCTACAGCCATAACCTGTTTAATGAAAGGCTGCGTCAGGAACGCTTTGACGCAGAATAGCGGATTGATGCAAGAGATTATTTCACATAGTCCCGAGGAGACCGAGGCGGCGGGCGAAAAGCTGGCCGCGTTGCTTGAGGGCGGCGACATTGTCGCCTATACCGGCGGGCTTGGCATGGGCAAAACGGTGTTCACGCGGGGGCTGGCCAGAGGACTGGGTATTGCGGCCGACGTTTCGAGCCCGACCTTTTCGATCATCAACGAATATCGCGGCGCGCGGCACAGTCTTTGTCATGTCGACGCTTACCGCTTGAACAGCGCTGAGGCGCTTTTAGAAACCGGGTTTTTTGACTATATTGACGCGGGATGGATTGCGGCGGTGGAATGGAGCGAGCGGGTTCGCCCCCAAGCTGCCGTCACCGTCGCTTTTACTCGCATCGATGACCAGACGCGCGTCATCAGAATGGAGGGGAAGGGCCTATGATTCTACTGGCGGTTGACACATCCTCAAAGGCCTGCTCCTGCGCGTTGCTGCGCGACGGTGTGCTGTTGGGCGAGAGCTACTGCAACAACGGGCTGACCCATTCGTCGACGCTGATGGTTCTGGTGGAGAACACGCTGCGCACAGCGGGTCTGCCGTTCGAGGCGGTCGACCGGCTGGCGGTCAGCGTCGGGCCGGGCTCGTATACGGGGCTTCGCATCGGGCTTTCAGCCGTCAAGGGTATGGCGCTGGCGCATGAGACGCCTTGTGTCGGCGTTTCGACACTGCTGTCACTGGCTTATAACATGTTGCCGTTTGAAGGGGTGGTCTGCGCCGCGCTCGACGCGCGGGTGGGACAGGTTTTTGCCGCTCTGTTCTCGATAAAGAACGGCGTCGTCACCCGCCTGACCGACGACGATGCCATGACGCTCGAGGCGTTGGGCGAGATTTTGCCGGACGGCGCCATGGTCTGCGGCGACGGCACGCAGCTGGTGTGCGGGCGGTTCCCGCAAAAGGGGCTGCGACCGGCGCCCGCCATGCTGCAATACCAGCGGGCCGCTTCGGTGGCGCAGGCGGCGATATCGGAGGATTATCCGGCGGTTTCGGCGACTGAGCTGAATGCGGAATATCATAGAAAATCTCAGGCTGAGCGGGAGCGCGAGGCCAAACAGCAATTGGAGGAAGAAAGAGCATGATTTTAGCGATAGGCAGTGACCACGGCGGTTATGAGCTCAAGGAAGAAATTAAAAAACACCTCGACGCACGCGGCGTGGCTTATAAGGATTTTGGCTGCCACTCGACGGCGTCGGTCGACTACCCCACGGTGGCCGCCGAGGTGGCGCAGGCCATTGCGGACGGTCAATATACGCGCGGACTCCTGTTTTGCGGTACCGGCATCGGCATTTCAATTGCCGCTAATAAAGTGAAGGGCATTCGCGCCGCCTGCTGCTCCGACTATTTTTCCGCGAAATACACCCGACTGCATAACGACGCCAATATCCTATGTATGGGCGGACGCGTTGTGGGCGCGGGACTGGCCGCCGAACTGGTCGATGTGTTTATCGATACCGAATTTGAGGGCGGAGCGCGGCATACGCGCAGGGTGGACCTGATCTCCGAGCTCGAATCGGCAGCGCAGTGACATGACGCCGGTTGCGATTGCGATATTTCTGCTCAGCTGTGCGGCGGGGGCCCTTGTACAGGCCACGACGGGTTTTGGCTTTGGCATTTTGTGCATGGCGGTTTTCCCCTATGTTCTGCCCAGCTATGTACAGGCGACGGCGGTCAGCTCGATCTGTGTGGCGACCATGTCGACCATGGTGGCGGTCCGCCAGAGAAAGCATGCCAATTTTAAGATCATCCTGCCGCTTTTTGTGGGCTACAGCATTGCTTCGGTATGGAGCGTTCGGTACGCTAAAGCGCAAGCCGAAGGCTTTATGATCAAGCTGCTGGGCTGTGTGCTGATTTTGGTCAGCATCTATTTCATTTTCTTCAGCGACAAAATACGTATTAAGCCGACCTTTGCCAATGGCGTGGCGGCGGGGCTGATTGGCGGTGTCGGATCGGGGCTGTTCAGCATCGGCGGCCCGCCGGTGGTGCTCTATCTGATGTCGGCCGTTTCGGGCAAGGAGGAGTATCGCGCTTGCTCGTTAACCTATTTTGCGTTTGGCAGCTGGTATGTTACGGCGGTGCGGTGGTCGAACGGTCTGCTCGACGCCCAGACGGTCCAGCTGTGGCTGATGGCCATCATCGCGCTTTGCGCGGGTACCTATATTGGCAACCGCATCTTCGACCGCATCAACGCGGCGACGCTCAAGCGTCTGGTCTATGGCTTTATGGCCATATCGGGCGTGACCATGTTGTTTTAATAAAGGCGGCTACTATTATATATAGTAGTGTGCCGTCACATAATATCTATCATACAGGAGGGCCTAAAAATGTTAACACCTATTATTACCGACCACCCCCTCATCCAGCATAAAGTGACTCTGATCCGTGATAAGAACACACCCAGCAAGGAATTCCGCGAGCTGATCAGCGAAATTTCGATGCTTATGTGCTACGAGGCGACCCGCGACCTGCCTTTGAAAGAAATTGAAATTGAAACGCCCATGACCGTGACCAAGTCGAAGATCATTTCGGGCAGAAAGCTGGCTTTTGTGCCGATTCTGCGCGCGGGTCTGGGCATGTGCGACGGCATGCTGGCACTGGTTCCGGCGGCTAAGGTTGGCCACATCGGCATGTACCGTGACCCCGAGACGCATATGCCGCACGAGTATTACTGCAAGCTGCCCGCCGATATCGAGGAGCGCGACGTCATTCTGCTCGACCCGATGCTCGCGACCGGCGGCTCGGCCATCGACGCGGTGCATGCTGTCAAGAAGCGCAACCCGCGCAGCATTAAGTTTGTTTGCATCATTGCGGCACCCGAGGGTATTGAGGCGCTGACCGACGCGCACCCCGACGTGCAGATCTATGCTGCGGCCCGTGACGAGCGTTTAAATGAGAACAAGTATATCCTGCCCGGCCTTGGCGACGCGGGCGACCGCATCTTCGGCACCAAGTAAAACCCGGCCCTTTGCGGCAGCACGCCGCCCGCCGGTTATAAAGGAGGACAAACGTATGAGCATGTTCGACAAAAAGACCGTTGAGGACATTGACGTTTCTCAAAAAAAGGTTCTTGTCCGCTGCGATTTTAACGTTCCGCTGGCGGATGGGGAGATCACCGACGACAAGCGCATTTCCGCGTCGCTGCCGACCATCAACTATCTGTTGTCAAAGGGCGCCGCGGTTATTCTTTGCTCGCATCTGGGCCGCCCGAAAAACGGGCCGGAAGAAAAATATTCGATGAAGCCGGTCGCCAAGCGGCTCGAAGCGCTGCTGGGCCGCCCGGTTCTGTTGGCCGACGACGTCGTCGGCGCGGACGCGCAGGCCAAGGCCAAGGCGCTTAAAGCCGGCGAGGTGCTGTTGCTTGAAAATGTCCGCTTTGAAAAGGGTGAGACAAAGAACGACCCCGAGCTTTCCGCAAAGTTTGCCGCGTTGGCCGACATTTTTGTCAACGACGCGTTCGGCACCGCGCACCGCGCCCACTGCTCAACGGCGGGCGTGGCCGAGCACCTGCCCGCTGTGGGCGGTTATCTGATCGGCAAGGAGCTTGCCGTCATGGGCAAGGCGCTGACCGACCCTGCGCGCCCATTTGTCTCGATTTTGGGCGGCGCGAAGGTTTCGGACAAGATCGGCGTCATCGAGAGCCTGTTGGATAAAGCCGACAGCATTCTGATTGGCGGCGGCATGGCCTATACCTTTTTTGCGGCGCAGGGCCGGGAGATCGGCACCTCGATCTGCGAGCAGGAGAAGATTGAAATTGCGCGCCAGCTGCTCGAAAAAGCCGAGCAGAAGGGCGTGGCGCTGTTGCTGCCCGAGGATAATGTTGTGGCCGATAAATTTGCTGAGGACGCGGCGACTCAGACGGTCGCTTCTTCGGAGATTCCTGCGGGTTGGATGGGTATGGACATCGGCCCCAAGACCATCGCGCGGTACGCCGACGTGATTAAAAACGCCAAGACCGTCGTTTGGAACGGGCCGATGGGCGTTTTTGAGATGCCCAAGTTCGCCGAGGGCACCCGCGCTGTGGCGCAGGCGATGGCCGACTCCACCGCCGTGACCATCATCGGCGGCGGCGATTCCGCCGCTGCTGCGGCCCAGCTCGGTTTTGAAGATAAGATGACCCACATCTCGACCGGCGGCGGTGCTTCGCTCGAATTCCTCGAGGGGCTTGAGCTGCCCGGCATCGCCTGCCTCAACGACCGTTAGACCGGGGAGGGGACAGCATGGACAGCATAAAAAGAATCCCGATTATTGCGGGCAACTGGAAGATGAATCTGCTGCGCGCCGAGGCGGTAACGCTTATTGAGGCGCTCAAGCCTCTGGTGGCCGACGCCGCCTGCGAGGTCGTGGCCTGTGTGCCTTTTACCGATATCGACTGTGTTGCCGCAGCCGCGAGGGATAGCGTTATTCAGGTGGGGGCGCAGAACTGCCACTGGGAGACGGGCGGCGCGTTTACGGGCGAAATCTCAGCGAACATGCTTGCCGAGCTTGGCGTGCGTTATGTCGTACTGGGCCACTCGGAACGGCGGCAGTATTTTGGCGAAACCGATCAGACGGTCAACGCCCGGCTCAAGGCCGCCTTGGCCGCAGGTCTGCGCGCCATTGTCTGCGTGGGCGAATCGCTTGCGCAGCGCGAGGCCGACGAGACGCTCGCGGTTATCGATCGGCAGCTTGAGGGCGCGTTTGACGCCATTCCCAATGCGCAGCTAAAGGATATCGTCATCGCCTACGAGCCGGTCTGGGCCATCGGCACCGGCAAAACCGCAACCGCCGAGCAGGCGCAGGCGGTCTGTGCCGCGATACGCCAAAAGCTTGGCGCACTGTATGATGCGGGATCTGCCGAGGCGATGCGCATTCAATACGGCGGCTCGATGAACGCGAAAAACGCGGCCGAGCTGCTGGGCCAGCCCGATATTGACGGCGGTCTGATTGGCGGCGCTTCGCTAAAGGCGGCGGATTTCAGCGAGATCGTCAAAGCGGCTTCTAAGTGATAAGACAGTATACTGCGGCGTGCAAAATCGCGCCGCAGTATTGATACGAGGTAAGTAGATTGAAAAAACCGGTTATGTTAATGATCCTTGACGGCTACGGCATCCGTCAGGAGACGAAGGGCAACGCCATTTATGCCGCAAAGAAGCCGAACCTTGACCGTCTGGCACAGCAGTGGCCCTGCACTACGTTGGGGGCTTCCGGGCTGGATGTCGGCCTGCCCGACGGGCAGATGGGCAACTCCGAGGTGGGCCACACCAACATCGGTGCCGGCCGAGTGGTCTATCAGGAGCTCACGCGCATTTCCAAGGCGATCACCGATGGGGATTTTGAAAAGAACCCGATTCTAAACGCCGCAATCGATGCCGTGAGCGGCGATGGCACGCTTCATCTGATGGGGCTGCTTTCCGACGGCGGCGTACACAGCCATTATACACATCTATATGCATTGCTGGCGCTTGCAAAGCAGCGCGGGCTTAAAAAGGTTGCGGTACACAGCTTTTTGGATGGCCGCGACACCGACCCCAAGAGCGGCGTGGGCTTTCTGCGTGATTTGCAGGAGGAGCTGGCGCGTGTCGGCGTGGGATTTTGTGCCTCGGTTGTCGGCCGCTATTACGCAATGGATCGCGACAAGCGCTGGGAGCGCGTGCAGCAGGCCTATGACGCGGTGGCTCGTGGCATCGGCGCATCCTTTACCGACGCGGTCGCAGCTGTTGAGGCAAGTTATGCGCAGGATATCACCGACGAGTTTGTCAAGCCGCTTGTGGCCGAGGGTTATTCCGGTATTCAGGACGGCGACGCCGTTATTTTCTATAACTTCAGACCCGACCGCGCACGAGAGCTCTCCCGCGCGTTGCTTGACGACGCCTTTGATGGCTTTGAGCGGGCGCGCCCCAAGCTGGCCGCCTATGTCTGCATGACCAGCTACGATGTCACAATGCCCAACTGCACGGTGGCGTTCACCCCCCAAAGCCTTGATAAGACGCTGGGCCGGGTGGTGGAAGAAGCCGGCCTGCGGCAGCTTAGAATTGCCGAAACCGAAAAATATGCCCACGTGACGTTTTTCTTCAATGGCGGGGTTGAAACGCCCTTCCCGCATGAGGATCGTATTCTTGTAGCCTCCCCCAAGGTGGCTACATACGATCTCCAGCCCGAAATGAGCGCCTATATCGTAACCGAAAAGCTGTTAGAAGCACTTGACAACAATGATTACGGTCTTGTGGTGCTTAATTTTGCCAACTGCGATATGGTCGGACATACCGGCGTATTTGACGCCGCCGTCAAGGCCGTGGAAGTGGTTGACGCCTGCGTCGGCAAAATCGCCGATAAGGTGTTGGCGCTCGGCGGCGCGATCATCGTTACAGCCGACCACGGTAACGCCGACGAGATGGAGAATCCCGACGGCAGTCCCATGACGGCACATACGACTAATTTGGTACCGGTTATCGCGGTGGGGTGCAGCCAGAAATTGCGTACAGGCGGTGCGCTTTGCGATCTTGCGCCCACGTTGCTCACGCTGCTGGATCTCCCTCAGCCCGAGGAGATGACGGGGCGTTCTCTGCTTATCTAAATGAGGTTAACGGATATTTTTATTGCGAACAGGATAAAATTGTAGTATGATGACAGTATTAAGCTGAAATCCGACTCGGTTATTGTATGTAATAGGAGGAAGTTTTGATGAAGAAGCTCTCATATCTGATTGCTTTATTCGCATTATTTGCAGCCATGATTGGGCTGATTATTGCTGCGGTCAGCTTTTTTGAGCGCAAGCGCAAGCTGATTGGCGAAGATGAGTACGAAGACGAGCTGTATGGCGGACAGGAATATTACTCTGAGGATCTGTCTTTTGATTCTCAGCCAGCGGCGCCGGTCGAAGAGACACCCGAGGAATAAATCTACTTGTGTGCGCTCTTTAGTAATGTCGCGTTTTAATCATCGCACGAAAATCGCAATTGAGACTGGCCACAGACGCACAAAGCGCTGTGGCTTTTCTTATAACAATTTGAAGCATTATTCGCTGAACGCCATCTCCACAGAAAAAGATGCGTGCGATTTTTTTAATTGCGAATCATCTTTCGAGGGTTCATAGCGCATATTCGACGTGTTTAAGCGTTCTTGAGCGAGTCAACAAATGGCTTGTTTAAAGGGAAAAGGCATAAGCTAGCAGATTCATTTAAAATAATTCGACATATTTTTCAAAAAGGTGTTGACATATGATTGTGGGCATGATATTATAGCAAAGCTGTCTGCGAGAGACGCAAACGAAACTGGCTGACAGCCACAACTCAAAAAGATTGTTGTTGACAAAGCTTGTGAGATG
>JAEWBS010000101.1 GCA_023391005.1 Bacillota bacterium
ACCAGACCGAGGGCAAGGGCATCAACATCTATACCCACGGCGAGATGCTGCCCGCGCACGGCTACCCCAAGCTGAAGAAATACCCGCATTTAAAGGGCAACTTCGGCACGGCGTGGCAGAGCCAGCAGAAGGAGTTTGACGGCATTCCCGCCCCGATTCTCTTTACCACTAACTGTCTGATGCCCACCCGCCCGAGCTATAACGACCGCGTGTTCACAACGTCGGTTGTTTCGTACCCCGAGCTGGTGCACATCGATGAGAATAAGGACTTTACGCCCGTCATCGAGAAGGCGCTTGAGCTGGGCGGCTATAACCACGACACCGAGTTCACCGGCATCAACGGCGGCAAAACGCTGATGACCGGCTTTGGCCACGGCACGGTGCTGTCGGTCGCCGATAAGGTCATCGACGCGGTCAAGTCGGGCGCAATCCGTCATTTCTTCCTCGTTGGCGGCTGCGACGGCGCGAAGTCGGGCAGAAACTATTACACCGACTTTGTCAAGAAGACCCCGGCCGACACCGTTATTTTAACGCTGGCCTGCGGAAAATATCGCTTTAACGACCTCGACCTCGGCTCAATCGGCGGGTTGCCCCGCCTGATGGATATGGGCCAGTGCAACGACGCTTACAGCGCCATCAAGGTGGCTGTCGCGCTTGCCGAAGCGTTTGACTGCGGCGTCAACGAGCTGCCGCTCTCGCTGGTGCTGTCGTGGTATGAGCAAAAGGCCGTGTGCATTTTGCTGACGCTGCTGCATCTGGGCATTAAGAATATTCTGCTCGGACCGACGCTGCCCGCGTTTGTGTCGCGCAATGTGCTCAATGTGTTGGTCGAAAACTACGGCATCGCGCCGATTACGACCCCTGATGAGGATTTGAAGAGGATTCTCGGCTAACGATTAAAAGAAGGCGGCCGCTTTTAAACGCTTAAACGCGTTTTGAAAGGCGGCCGCCTTGGCTTGTTGTGAATACATGATATAAGAAGAGGACAAATAGAAGCTTTGTCAGGCTTTTTCAAGTTTTATAGCCGATTAACCCCAAAATTAACCTGTCTTTGCAGCATATTTTCCGTGTTGCTGCCTTGTCCTCTTTGTTGGGCGTCAGTCTGTCTGCGTCGTCTGCCTTGCACCACGAAAAATATCCGCGCAAATACCAGTGCGCTTTTAAAGTTAATCGACTATAATTTGCTGTGAGCCGGCTGTTCGCCATGCGCAAACGCCTGTTGCAGCATGGTAATAAACGCCTGCGAGGCGGCGGACAGATAGCCGTTGCGCTGCGTCATAACCGAGAGCAGCCAATACGCGTCGGCGTGGTCTATCCTGCAAATAGCCGCGTTGGGGGACTGCGCAAAATGCCGCGTATACGATAGCGGCAGCAGAGATACCCCCACCCCCTTTGCGGCCAGCTGTTTTGCCGTCTCGCAATTGCGGGTTGTGAGGACGATTTTCGGGGTAAAATCCGCCGAGGCCAACACAAAATCGGCAATCTGGCGGATACGCTGATCCTTATGCACCATGATGAACTGCCGCTCGCGCAGGTCTGTGAGCGCGATGGTCGGCATGTCGCCGCTTTTGGGCAGAGCCTGTGCGAGCGGCTCCTGTCTTGACAGGACCGCCACGAACGGATCCTCCAATAACCGGCAATGCTCTTCTATTTCGGCATGCACCGGCAGCTTTTTGTGGATGTGCATGACCGCGAAATCAATTTCTCCGGCCGCGAGCAGCCGTTCAAGCTCGTTGGTGCTTTTTTCGACGACAAAAATCTCAATGCCCGGATACGCCTGCCGAAAGGCCGGCAGAATATCCGACAGAATCAGCATCGACAGAAAATAGGTGATGCCGATCGTGATGCGTCCGCTTTTGAGCTGTGACATGCCGTCAATCTCGGTTTTAAAATCGGCGTAGATGTTCAGAATGCTGGTCGCCGCCTGCATATATTTTTCGCCCGCGTAGGTCAGGCACAGGCCGTTGCCGGTGCGGATAAACAGCTTCTCGCCCAAGGCGTTTTCGACCCTTGCGACATATTGCGACAGCGACGGCTGCGAGATATACAGCTTGGCCGCCGCCTTGGAAATACTTTTTTCTTTGGCGATCGTCTTCATATAAAACAGCTCGCGTTCGGTCATACGGCGCCTCCTGAAACGGCATATAGTTAAAATACTATGGGGCATATAAAAAATAAAATATTTGTTTATATTATAAGCGCATCCTATAATAAAAGCAAGAACAGTTCAAACACGAAAGGGAGAGCGAAATGGTAAAGCTTTATGACGGCGGCGTTTATCTCGTCGGCTCTGAAATTGTAGCCGATACCCACGAGGCCACGGCACAAATCAAGCAATTGACCGGCAGGGAAGTCACGAAGGAAGCATGTAAGAAGGGCACGATGGCCCATGCGATTCTTGAGAGCCACAACACCGGCGAGGATATGCAGCAGCTCAAGCTCAAGTTCGATTCGCTGACCAGCCACGACATCACCTATGTCGGCATTATTCAGACGGCGATCGCATCGGGCATGACCCGCTTCCCGCTGCCCTATGTGCTGACCAACTGCCACAACTCGCTGTGCGCCGTCGGCGGCACCATCAATGAGGACGACCACATGTTCGCCCTTTCGGCAGCCAAGCGCTTCGGCGGCATCTATGTGCCGACCAACCTCGCCGTCATCCATCAGTATAACCGCGAGATGATGGCGGGCGCGGGCAAGATGATTCTCGGCTCGGACAGCCATACCCGCTACGGCGCGCTGGGCACCATGGCGGTGGGCGAGGGCGGCGGCGAATTGGCCAAGCAGCTTTTGGACCGTACCTATGATATCAAATATCCCGAGGTGGTGGCGGTTTATCTCACCGGCAAGCCCTCGAAGGCGGTCGGCCCGCAGGACGTTGCGCTCTCGATCATCGGCAAGGTGTTCGCAAACGGCTACGTCAAAAACAAGGTCATGGAATTTGTCGGCCCGGGCGTTGAGAACCTCAATGTCGAGTATCGCAACGGCATTGACGTTATGACGACCGAGACGACCTGCTGGACCTCGATCTGGAAGACCGACGATCAGGTCGAGGCTTATCTGGCCGCGCACGGCAGGGCGGGGGACTACAAAAAGCTCGAGCCGGGCGAGGTCGCCTATTACGACGGCTGCATCTATGTCGACCTGTCGGCGGTCAAGCCCTCAATCGCGCTGCCGTTCCACCCGAGTAACGTCTATACGATCGAAGAGCTTAAGAGAAATCCCATTGAGATTCTCAAGCACACCGAGGCGGAGGCGTTAAAGCAGCTTGAGAACAAGTCGCTGCGCTTAGGGCTGGCTGAAAAGGTGCGGGGCGGCGAGATCTACGTCGACCAGGGCATTGTCGCGGGCTGCTCGGGCGGCACCTATGACAATATTGTTGACGTTGCCGACATTTTAAACGGCCAATCGGTCGGCAACGACGCGTTTACGATGAGCGTTTACCCCTCGAGCCAGCCGACCTATCTCCAGTTGGTCAGAAACGGCAGCATTGAGAAGCTGATGGCCGCGGGCGCGATTGTGCGCAGCGCCTTCTGCGGCCCCTGCTTTGGCGCGGGCGATACCCCCGCCAACGGCGAGTTCTCGATCCGCCATACAACGAGAAACTTCCCCAACCGCGAGGGCTCCAAGCCCGGCGAGGGCCAGATTACCTCCATTGCGCTGATGGACGCGCGCAGCATCGCGGCCACCGCGATTAACGGCGGCAGGCTGACCAGCGCCGAGGAAATTGAGTTTGCATTGACCAAACCCGCCTATTACTTTGATAAGGGTATCTACGAAAAGCGGGTGCTCGACGCGCTGGATAAGCAGAACCCCAACGCGCCGCTGGTCATGGGCCCCAACATCAAGGAATGGCCCAAGATGCCCAGCCTGACCGACGATCTGCTCGTCAAGGTCGTCACCTACATCGACGACCCGGTCACCACGACCGATGAGCTGATGCCCTCGGGCGAGACGTCGTCGTTCCGCTCTAACCCCGACCGCCTGTCGGACTTTACGCTCAGCCGTAAGGCCCCCGACTACGTGCCAAAGTCCAAGCAGCTGCGCGAGATTGAGCGGGCGCGCGAGAACGGCGTCTCTCCGACTGAGAATGCCGAGATTGCGGACGTGTTTAACGCGCTGCGTCAAAAGAGCCTGTTCGACGGCGATGAGCGGCAGGTCGGCGTCGGCTCCGCGTTCTTTGCCAACAAGCCCGGCGACGGCTCGGCCCGCGAGCAGGCCGCGTCCGGTCAGAAGGTCGTGGGCGGCTGGGCCAACTTTGCCAAGGAGTACGCGACCAAGCGTTACCGCTCCAACCTGATCAACTGGGGCATTGTCCCGTTTGTGGTCAGGGACGGGGCCGATGTTCCGCTTGACAGCTATGTCTATGTCAAGGGCATTCGCGCGGCGCTGCTGTCGGGCGCTAAGGAGATATCGGCCTATGTGGTCAAGGACGGCGCAGTCAATGAGATTACCGTGCAGGTCGGGGACCTGACCGGCCCGGAGAAGCAGATTATCGCCTCGGGCTGCCTGATCAACTATTACAACAGCGGCGTCTAAGCGCATATTACAATCTGGGAAACAGCGTAAGCAGCGCTGGAATGTAAAACGAAGGTCGGCCAGACCGCGTGTGCGATCTGGCCGACCTTCGTTTAGTGTTCATAGAACCGATCTCGCGTATAGCTATAAAACTGAGGCCGCAGAAAGCCGTAGAACAAAATCGAGCAAAGCACGGCCAGCCATTCCCAGTGTTAGCGGCGCGCGGCATAGCTATTTTCACGAAAATAGCTATACGGAAAGGTAATGCTACGCCATACGGGTAAATGACGCCGTCATATTTATGATAAAAGCCCCGCATTATTGGCGACGCTATCCATAGATATCACCTTTAAGCCCTCGGTAAACATTTTTTTGAAGCCCATTACCCTAAAGGCGTCGAAATCATATCTGTCAAGACGGTACAGTTAGCCACCCATCCTATGCATTCCTTGTAGCTGACATGGAATTTAATATGTCCCTTGCCCCAAAATAGGTATAAATCCTCGTTTTAATTCGTTCACCGTATTGACGGGATCCGAGGCGAACAGAGTATTTTTGATTTACTATATTTGGGATTAAAAGTCCTTTGATTTAACCGTAACGTTAGGCTCATATGACTTCCAATGGTCAAAAAACTGGAGATGGCTTGCGGCTTAATCCGCAAACGTCGCTACTTCTCAATTTCATTTAGTAAAAATTTTTTTCAAAATTAAACGGAATTCTTTGTTCCTATTCACAATTATTTTACCGACTGGGCGTATTAAAACATTAAAAGTTCATAATTTATTAAGGTTCCGTATAGCGTTCATACCGATTTTGTATTTGTCAAAGTCGGCCCGATGCATATAATTAGGTGAAGAAGGAATGCCAGATCAGACAGGCCCATACGTTTCTGCGAATGAGGCTGCTTTGGTTTAAGGAGGGGTTGCATGGTCATTAAAAAGACAGCCGCCGCAGGCACGCTGGAATCAAGCGATGCGCGCGTGGTGGTTGAACCGTCGCAGGACGGTATAGAGCTTGAAATTTCAAGCAGTGTCGCGCAGCAGTTTTTGCGGCAGATTCGCCAGACCGTTACCGAGACGCTCGCACGTTTAGAGGTTTCGGGCGCGAAGATCAAGGTTGAGGACAGGGGCGCTTTAGACTGCACGCTCAAGGCCAGAGTCGAATGCGCCGTGTTCAGAGCGGCGGAATTTGACGGTAAGGTCAATTGGGGAGGTTCTATTAGATGACATACCCGAACAAGAAGCGGCTGAGAAGAACGATGATGTTCCTCAACTGCCAGAAGCCGGGGCTGATTAAGGACCCCTATATCTACGCGCCCGATTCGATTATGCTGGACCTTGAGGACGCTGTGGCCGAAAACCAGAAGGATTCGGCGCGTTTTTCGCTTTACCATGCCTTGCAGGAGATCGATTACCGCGGTATTGAGCGGATCGTTCGCATCAACGGGCTGGATACCGAGCATTGGCAGGAGGATGTCCGCGTCAGTGTGGCGGGCGGTGCCGACGGCATCAGAATTCCCAAGACGCAGTACGCCGCCGATGTCAAAGCCGTCGAGCGGGCGGTCGAGGAGGCCGAGCGCGAGTTTGGCCGCCCCGTGGGCGCCACGCTGTTAATGGCGGCGATCGAGTCGACCCGCGGCGTTTTAAATGCGCTTGAAATCTGCGAGAGCTCCGAGCGGCTGTTCGGTGTCGCGCTCTCGGGCGGCGACTATACGAAGGATCTTCAGACCGTCATCAGCGGCACCGGCGTCGAGCTCATGGGGGCCCGGCAGCATCTGATTATCGCCGCGAGAGCGGCGGGCGTGCAGTGCTTTGACACCGTCTTTACAAACCTTGATGATATGGAGGGCTTTGAGCAGGAGGTCCGGACCATCAAGATGATGGGCTTTGACGGCAAGAGCATCGTCAACCCGAGACAGATCAATGTGACGCACCGCATCTTTACGCCGACCTTTAAAGAGATTGACTTCGCCGAAAAGGTTGTGCGCGAGATTGACGAGAAGAAGGCGCAGGGCATCGGCGTGTTCACGGTCAACGGCAAAATGATCGACATCGCCTTTTATGACGGCGCAAAGCGCACCATTGAGCTTGCAAAGGCGTCCGGCGTATACGAGGGGGATTTGTAAGCATGCTAAATAAAGTCGGAAGAGAAATTCCACAGGAGATTCTCGATTTAACGGGCAAAAAGCCCTATATGGG
>JAEWBS010000130.1 GCA_023391005.1 Bacillota bacterium
AGGTGGCACCGTAAACCGGCAGCGTCTGTATCGTGATGCTGTCGGTCGAAAGATCCATACAGGCGTCAAGCAGCGAGCGTATTTCTGAAAAAGGAACCGTCGTTTTGACATGTCCGAAATTCTGCGCCGCAATTTTAAACGCCTTAAATTTACCTAAATTTTTTACCGACTGCATAGCTGAAAACAAAAACTGTTTTTGAACTTTAAGCCGATCCAAGTCCCCCATCTCATAGCCCTTGCGGTAGCGTAGCAGCCATTCGGCCTGTTCGCCGGTGAGCGTCTGGGAACCGGTCGGAATCGTCTTGCCCGGTAAAAATTCAATAGGTCGCTCTAAATCGACGGTGACGCCGCCAACTGAATCGACGAGCGCACGCACGCCTGCCAGCGTAATAACCGCCGTGCCGTCGACCTGAAGGCCCAGCTGGGAGGAGACGATGCTGCGGATATGCTTTGCGGGGTCGTCGGTGTTAAAATTCAGACAGGCCGAATTGATCTTGCCGGTGGTATACCCCGTGCCGACAAACAGGTCGCGCGGAATTTGCAGCACCTGCACATTCCGGTTGGTCAGATCGAGCTGGGCGTAAATAATCACATCCGCAAGAGAGCGGGTGTGATCAATGCCGCAAAGCAGCAGCCCATAGCGCTCACCGGCCTGTAGCGGCTTTGGCAGCTCGGCGGAATAGTCCGCCTCCTGTTCAAAATCGGACGGCAGCTCTTCTAAAACCGCCGCATTTTTCGGCTTTTCGACCGACGGCGGACGCCTGCGCTGTTTTGCGATAAGCGCCGAGGTCACGAGCGCCGACGCGGCGAACAGACCCACACAAATCAAAACCGAAAGCAACACCCTGGATTTTTGCGACAACCGACACAGCTCCCTTTCGAGCCTTAACCCTCCTGCGCAATTTGCAGCAGATAGCGATTATAGGCGTTTAGGGTATCAGTCAGCACGGGTGCGCCGCTTCTTAACAGCTTTTGAAGCGAAAAAGCCAGCGCTTCAAGCATGGCCGCTTCAATCGCGCGGTGGGCCTTAGCTTTAAGCGCCTCAACGCCCGGAAAATCGCGATCGGCCGAAATAAGATCGGCCAGATAGACAATCTCCTCGATGCGCGTCATCTCCCCACGGCCCGTGGTGTGATACCTTACCGCATCTATTATTTGGGCGTTTAGCACCGATAATTCACGCTGAATGTAAATTGCTGCCGCAAAACCGTGCCATGCCGGAAAGCTCTGCAGGAATACCGGGTCTTTAATTATATCAGAACCTTCGAGAAGATTCAACATTTGGGCCCTTGTCCGCTCCTTGCAGCAGTCGTGCAACAGCCCCGCGAGATAGGCTGCGTCGCCGTTCTCGCCCCAGGCCTGAGCAAGGCGCAGCGCCTCGCTCGCGACGTTTAACGAGTGGGTGAACCGCTCGCGCGAGAGCACGCCGCGCAGCCACGCGGTGAGTTCGTCGAGATCGACCAGCAGCCTTTGGGTGCGGCCATACAGTCCGTTTTGGATGATATAGCGCTCGACAAGCGGCGGCAGGTTCTCAGACGCGTCGGTCTGTTCCCGCAGTTCGCTTGAGCTGACAATAAGCGGATCGACCGCCACAACCTGCGTGCGGGCCCCCAAGGCGTTTAGCCGGTCGCGGTGGGCGATCAGGCGCGCTTGCTCATCGGCCTCGCGCGGAATTGCGGCGATTTCGGCCAGCCGCATAATTTCGGCAGGGCAGCGCCACTCCTCCACTGTGTAAAACATGTCGCTGCCGACCAACAGAATCAGCTCGTCCTGCGGGCGCTCAACACTGAGCAACCGCAGCGTGTCGACGGTGTAGCTCTTGCCGCCGCGCACAATCTCAAGATCGCTGACCGTGACCTTGGGGTTATCCCGCACCGCAAGGCGGCACATGGCCAGACGGTGCCGCGCGTCGATGACGCAATCACTTTCCTTATGCGGCGGCACCGCCGTCGGGATGAGTATCAGCTCATCGAGCGACAGCGCATCGATCAAATGCGCGATAAGTGAGAGATGCCCGTTGTGAATGGGATTGAACGTTCCGCCGAAAATGCCTACCTTCATGCAGCCGTACCTCTTTGCCGTGTGTGATGACGCTTAATCGAGCGTGATGATCGGGTCCTTCGGGTTGCGGCGGTAAAGTACGAAGCGCCGGCCGATCGCCTGAACCGACACGGCCCCCGTCTCTCGCGCCAGCAGCTCGGCCAATTCGCGCGCCGTGTAGGGCGACGACTCGAGCACCGCGCATTTAATCAGCTCGCGCTTGGTCAGCATCTGATCCACCATTGTAATCTGCTCGGGCGACAGCTCGTTTTTACCAAACTGCGCGATGGTATCGATGGTCTGCGCCAGCCCTTTGAGCTTGGCGCGCTGCTTGGATGTAATCTCCATAGTTTCTCCTTGATATGGGCGATGCCCGATTTGTTTGTATAATGGCTATTGGGAAACGGTGATGACGCGAATGGCCGAGCCGGGGACAGAGGTTGTTGTATGGCTGTGAAGAATACCTCTGGGCAGGGAGGGAAACATCCCCCTCAACTCCGTCCAAGCGTGATGCAGCCGATTTAGGCTTAATGGCGCATACATTATTGAACATGCGAACCAAAACCTTAGTTTATGCGGCTTTTGTTCAATAACCGCTACAGCAGCCGGTCAATCTCAGCCAGCATGGCGCGCAGCGCCTTGCCCCGGTGGCTGGCCGCATCCTTTTCGGTGTCGGACATGTCCGAGCTGCTTATGTCCCCGACATAGAAGATCGGGTCGTAGCCAAAGCCGTTTTCGCCGCTGGGTTTATAACCTATCTTGCCCTCAAACGTGCCTTTGAACACATGCTCGCCCTGCGACGTGACCAGCGCGATGGCGCACTCAAAGCGCGCGGTGCGACTGATGTCCGGCACGCCCTCAAGTTCCTTGATAATGGCGGCATTTTTGATTGTATAGGGCGTTTCCTCGCCGAGGTACCGCGCCGAATAGACGCCGGGGCGACCGTCGAGCGCGTCGATGCATAAGCCCGAATCGTCCGCCATTGTGGGCAGGCCGGTCGCGGCAAAGACGGCACGCGCCTTGATCAGCGCGTTTTCAGCAAAGGTCTCGCCGTCCTCAACGATATTTTTAATCAACTCAGGATCGGGCGGCAGCGTCACGTCGATGCCCTTGGGTTCGAGCATGCGGGCAAACTCAGCAAGCTTACCCTTGTTGTGGGTGGCGGCGACAAGCGTTTTAGGCATCGGCGTCACCAAAAATCGCCTCGGCGAATTCGGCGGCGTCAAAGGGGTACAGATCGCCGACCCCCTCGCCCACGCCGACAAACCGTACCGGTACGGCCACCTCGTCGGCAATGGCGATGACTACGCCGCCCTTAGCGGTGCCGTCGAGCTTGGTTAAAATGATGCCGTTGACGCCGGCGGCCTCTTTAAAGCGCCGCGCCTGCGCCAGCGCGTTCTGTCCCGTCGTGGCGTCGACAACCAACAGCACCTCAGGCACGCAGCCGGGCAGCTCTTTGGCGACGACACGCCGGATCTTCGACAGCTCGTCCATCAAATTCTGCTTGTTGTGCAACCGCCCGGCGGTGTCGCAGATGATGACGTCGGTGCCGCGCGCCTTGCCCGCCTGCAACGCGTCGTGCACAACGGCGGCGGGGTCGGAGCCCTGCGCGTGGGCGATGACCGGCGTTCCGGTCCGCTCACCCCAGATGGTCAGCTGCTCGATCGCCGCCGCGCGGAAGGTATCGGCTGCGGCGAGCAGCACCTTTTTGCCCTCGGCGGTGTAACGTGCCGCTAATTTGCCGATGCTCGTCGTCTTGCCCACGCCGTTGACACCGATCATCAGCAACACGCGGGGCGAATCGGTAATGGCATCCGGGCACTGGACGTCAAGAATACCGCGTACGACCTCCTTGATGACCGGGCGCAGCTCGACGGCGTCGGTTAGGCGCTGCTTCTTGGCGCGGTCACGCAGCTGTGAGACGATCTTCTCGGCGGTCTGCACGCCGACATCCGCCATGATGAGCTGCTCTTCAAGCTCTTCAAAATATTCATCATCGATGCGCGCCGAAAAGGAAATTTTACGCAGTCCCGCGCTGATATTTGAAAAAAGGCCCATTTAAACCCCTCCTTGATTTTATTTTATGTTAAAGCTCTTCTCAATTTCCGAGACGTTGAGCATCAGGAGCTTTGAGACGCCCTCCTCCTGCATCGTGACGCCGTAGAGCACGTCGGCCTCCTCCATCGTACCGCGCCGGTGGGTGATGTTGATAAACTGCGTGCGTTCGGTGAGGGTGCGTAAGTACGCGGCAAAGCGCGAGACGTTCACATCGTCAAGCGCCGCCTCGATCTCGTCCATCAGGCAAAACGGCGAGGGGTTGACCTTTAAAATCGCAAAGAAGATGGCGATCGCGACAAACGCCTGTTCGCCGCCCGAGAGCGCCGCGAGATTTTTAATCAGCTTGCCCGGCGGGTGTACCGTGATCTCGATGCCGCTTTCCAGCACGTCTGCGGGGTCGGTCAGCGACAACGACGCGCTACCGCCCTCGAACAGCTCTCGGAAGGTTTTGCCGAAGTTACGGTTGATCGCTTCGAACTTTTCGGTGAAGATCTCGCACATCTGGCCGGTCAACTCGGTGATGAGCTTGCCCAGCTCGGCCTTGGCGCGCTCGACGTCGGTCAACTGTCGCGTCAGCTCGCCGTGGCGGGTTGCGACTTCTTGATATTCCTCTATGGCATCGACATTGACCGAACCCAGCGCCTTAATTTTACCCCGTAGCTCTGAAAGCTGGCGGTTGGCCGCCGCAAGATCCTCAATGCGCTCGGCAATCTCCTCAGCGGCGGACTGGGTCAGCTCGTACTCGTCATAGAGCTTGGCGACCAGCGTGTCGCGCTCGGTCTGCACGGCGTTTTTCTGCTCGCCCAAGCGCACAACCTCGCGGTAAAGCCCGTCGCGGCGGGCGCTTTCTTCGCGCTCTCTGGCGCGAAGCGACGCTGTGCGGCGTTCGCTTTCATCCCGCTCGCGCATCGTCTGGGCAATCAGCGCCTGCGCCTGCTGTGCGCCCGCACGGCCTTGCTCAAGCTTTTGTACAAGCTCAGCAACCTGCGCGTGCGCCTCCTCAATCTGCGCTTTGAGCTGCGCAATTTTCTGTGTATTCTCGCCGCTTTGCGCGCAGGTTGCGCCAAGCTGCTCGGTCAGGCGGGCAATATCCCCCTGTGCGGCGGCGATGTCGCGCGCGCAAAGGGCGGACTGCGTTGCGTTGTCGTTTTGCTCACCCAGCAGGATGTCGCGCCGCGCACCAAGCTCGGCACTGCGCGCACTGCCCGCGGCAATGTCGTTTTGCAGCGTTTCCAGCTCGGCTGAAAGGGTATCGGTCAGCGTTTTGGCGCTGCCGCTTTTTTGTTTCATCTCCTCGATGCGGGCGGTCAGCGCCTCGCGCTCGGCGGCGGTCTCGCGCGCCTGCCGTTCGGCGTCCCTTAATCGGGCGATGGCGGCTGAAAGCTCGGCCGTACAGCGGACTTTATCCTCCTCGCAGGTTCTGCGCCGTGCGGCGATGGCGGCCAGTTCGGCCTCCACGGCGGCCAACTCGGCTGCCGCGGCGTCCCGCCGCTCGGCGAGGGCTTTGGCCTGCGCTTCGAGCGTTTCGCACTGTTGATTCAGGCGATCAATCTCACCCTGACGGCCCAGAATACCCGCCGATTTGGCGGTGTAGCCGCCGGTCATCGCGCCGCCCGCGTTGACAACCTGCCCGTCGAGCGTGACAATGCGAAAGCGGTAGCCGTGCTTTTTGGCGATAGTGACGGCGGCGTCGAGATCCTCGGCCACGACAACACGGCCCAACAGCGAGCTGATGACGCCGTCATATTGCTTGTCATAGCGCACTAAATCACACGCAAGCCCGACAAAGCCATACATCGCGTCGACGCCACTGGTATCAAGGCGATTTCCCCTGACCGACGTCATCGGCAGAAAGGTTGCGCGCCCCGCCTTGGCCGATTGTAAAAGGCCGATGGCCCGCTTGCCGGTTTCTTCATTGTCGGCGACGATGTTCTGCATTGCACCGCCAAGCGCCGTCTCAATCGCAACGGTGTGCGCGTCGTCAACGGTGATCAGCGACGACACCGGTCCGTGCAGCCCCTTGACGGCGCCAGCCCGCGCCTGATTCATAATGTATTTGATGGATTGGCCGAAGCCCTCCATGTTTTTATCCATGTCGGACAGCAGGCGCGCACGCGCGCGGCGCTCGCCTATTTTCTGCCGCAGGTCGTTTAGCTGGGCGTCAAACTCCGCGACCTTCTGCTTGCGGCTGTTTTGCTTGAGCAAATAGCCTTTTGCTTCGTTGTCTAACGAAACAAGCGTTTCGTCAATTTCAACCAAAAGCTGTTCGCACTCACGTTTATCATTTTGCGCGTCGGCCACGGCCTGTTCACGGGCGCTCTGCGCCTGCGCGATGGCCGCGATGCGCTCGGCGCTCTCGCCCAGCAGCGTCGCCGCCGCCGCAGAATCAAGTCGGGCACTTTCAATCGCTTCAAACGCGCCGGCACGGCGGGTTCTCAACGCGTTGAGTTCGGCCGCGCAGCGCTGCTGCGCCTCGGCCAGTTCGTTGAGCTGCCGGGTCAGCGTCTCTTTTTGCGCCGCCAGCGCTTCAAGCGTTTGCCGCCGCTGCAAAAGCGCCTGCCGCGCCGTTTCAAGCTCGGCCTCGACCTCGCTCTGCGAGCGCCCGGCCTGCTCGATCTGCGCCTCAATTTCTTTAATCGACCGCTCGTGGTGACCGATGTCGTTTTGTAAGACCGCCTTTTGCGACTCGAATGACGCAGCCAGTTCGCTATAGCGGTTCATCTCGGCGCGCTGCGCTTCAATCGCGACCATCAGCGCACGGCCACGCTCCATCTCCTCGGCAAATTCCTGCTCGCACTCGGTCACAGCGCTGTCGGCCGCGTCAAAATCGGCCTGTGCGAGCAGCAGCTTATCTTCAATCGCCGCCGCGCGGGTACCGAGCTGTGTGAGTGTGTGCATCCAAACCGAAACCTCAAGCTGCTTCTTCTCACCTGCCAGCTCAAGGAATTTTTGCGCTTTTTCTGATTGCTGCTTTAAGGGCGCCAAACGCCCGTCGAGCTCGGACAGAATGTCGCGCAGACGCAGCAGGTTATCCTCCGCGAGCGCTAACCGGCGTTCAGCCTCGGTCTTGCGGTAGCGGTATTTTGAGATACCCGCCGCCTCTTCAAAAATCTCGCGCCGCTCCTTAGAACGCGCTGAGACAATTTCAGCGACGCGGCCCTGACCGATGATCGAATAGCCGTCCCGCCCGAGGCCGGTGTCCATGAACAGCTCGTTGATATCTTTTAAACGCACCTGTGCGCCGTTGATACGGTATTCGCTGTCGCCCGTGCGGTAGAGTCTGCGGGTAATGATCACCTCATCACAGTCGAGCCCTGCCATCGTGCGGTCAGTGTTGTCGATATTTAAGGTGACAGAGGCGACGCCCTGCGCCTTGCGCGCCTGCGTGCCGCCGAAGATCACATCCTCCATCTTACCGCCGCGCAGCGTGCGGGTCGACTGCTCGCCGAGCACCCAGCGCACCGCGTCGGCAATGTTGCTCTTGCCCGAGCCGTTCGGGCCGATAACGGCGGTGATGCCGTCGTTAAATTCCAGCGTTGTGCGGTCGGCAAAGGACTTAAAGCCCTGTATGTCCAGTGATTTGAGTCGCAAAGCGGCATCTTCCTTCCTGCAAATTTGTACCTTGGAATCTGCTTAAAAATTCGGCAAAAGTACCGGGCGCAGCGGAGGTGCTGTATCGGTTGGCACGACCCGTGCAATGTAACCGCGCGCCGCCAGCGCCTTGAGATTACGCTTCTGCTGGCCGGTCATGCGTGAGATATCCTGCGGGCGCACACCGACGGTGATAGATCCCTGTGGTATGTCAGACAGCTGCTCCAGCAGCCGCGAGCACATCAATTCGCCCTCGCACAGCTCACGAAACGCGGGGTGGTACGGCCCCGCGACTAGCCTTTCTTCGAGTTCCCTAGAGGGATGCAGCCCTACGCGGATGATGCGGATGTCTGCCGCCTCAAACAGCTCCATCACACGCGCGGTGCGCCTAATGCCCTCTTCTAATGTCAACGCGCTGTATGTTCCCGCCGCCCATTGATGCGCGAGCGCGGTGCCTTGCAGCACGAGCGCGGGATAGACGCGCACCGTGTCGGGGCGGCAGGCGATAAGCGCGTTGGCGGTATCAAAAGCGTCCTGCTCCGTTTCGCCGTAAAGCCCGATCATCATTTGCAGCCCTAATTCAAAGCCGAAGCAGCGAATGCGCGCCGAGGCGTCAATAACATCCCGCGCCGTGTGGCCCCGCGCGTTTTTTTGCAGCACCACGTCGTTCATCGACTGCGCGCCAAGCTCAATCGCGGTAACCGGGTAGGTCTTGAGCAGCGAGAGCATCTCCTCCCCCACCGCGTCGGGGCGGGTTGAAAGCCTGATGCCGTAAAGGCCCTTTCCAACAAATGCGCTGGCCGCATCCAGCAGCGCGCGCATATAAGCGCGATCGATCGCCGTGAAGCTGCCGCCGAAAAACGCAAGCTCAAGCTGCCTGTCGGGTTCTCTTTCGAGCGCGGATTGGCAGAGCGCCGCAACATCTTGCGGGGTCGGGGCTTTTTCATGCCCCGAAATGACCCGCTGATCACAGAAGCTGCACCGGTGCGGGCAGCCGATGTGCGGCACAAATACCGCGAGGTTTCCGTGTTTTAATGGTCGGTTCACAGCTTAATGCCCATGAGCAAGAGCGCCTCGCGCGCCGCCTGCTGTTCGGCGATTTTTTTGCTTTTGCCCTCGCCGCAGCCGATGACGTTGGAATTGAGATGCACCTGCACCGAGAACCACTTGTCATGATCCGGCCCGCGCTCGTCCACAAGGATGTAGGAGACCCGCTCCTCCGGGTTTTTCTGGATGATCTCCTGAAGCTGGGTCTTGTAGTCGTGCAGGTCGGTGCCCGCCGCATTCTCGACCGTGTCGGTAATAAACGGCAGCACAAAATCGCGGGCCGCAGTCATGCCGCCGTCGAGGTAGATAGCGGCGATCAGCGCCTCAAACGCGTCGGCCAGAATCGAGGGGCGGGTGCGCCCGCCGTTATGTTCCTCGCCGCGCCCGAGCATCAGGTAGTTGCCCAGCTCAATCTGCTGCGCAAACTGAGCCAGCGCCGCCTCGCAAACCAGCGACGCGCGTATTTTGGTCAGCTCGCCCTCCGGCACCTTGCGGTGGCGGAAGATATAGTCGGCGACAATCAGCGACAGCACCGCGTCGCCCAAAAACTCCTGCCGCTCGTTGTTCGCCGCCGTCTGGCGGCTCTCATTGGCGTAGGAGGAGTGGGTCAGCGCGATCTTCAGATAGTTTAAATCCTTAAACTGGTACCCGATCACCTTTTGGAGCTGCTGCATTATTTAATCCCTACTCCTTTTCCTCACTTTTGAGCCGGGCAACGCCCCGCTCAATCTCTTGGCAGACGTCGCGCTCAACGCAGAATTTAGCCTGACGAATCGCGTTTTTAAACGCTTTGGCGTCCGAGCTGCCATGCGCCTTGAGCACCGGCCTTGACGCGCCCAAAATCGGCGCACCGCCATATTCTTTGTAATCCATCGACCGTTTAAACGCGCTAAGCTGCTTTGAAACAAGCAGCGCGCCAATTTTAGTGCCGATATTGGCCATAAAAACGCCCTTGAGCACGCCGCTAAAAAAGGCCGCGAAGCCCTCGGAAAGCTTTAAAATCACATTACCGGTAAAGCCGTCGCACACCGCGACGTCGCAGCCGCCATTAGGCAGCTCGCGCGCCTCGACATTGCCGATAAAGTTGAGCGCGTCGGCCGTTTTGAGCAGCGCGTAGGTCTGCCGTTGCAGCTCGGTGCCCTTATGTTCCTCGGTGCCGATGTTGACGATGCCGACACGCGGGGATTTGATGCCCACAATCTTTTCATAATAGGCGGTGCCCATGACCGCGAACTGGCAGAGCATTTCGGCGCGGCAGTCGTGGTTGGCGCCCGCGTCGACAAGCAGATAAAAGCGCCCCCCCGACATCGGAACCAGCGTGCCGATGGCAGGGCGCTTAACCCCCTTGGCGCGCTTGACGATGAAGGTTGCGCCCGCGAGCAGCGCGCCGGTCGAGCCCGCCGAGACGACGGCGTCGGCCTTGCCGTCGGCCACAAGCTTTAACGCGACGGCCATTGAGCAGTCGGCGTAGTCCTTCAAAATTCTGGTCGGCTCCTCGTCCACCGGAATGACGGTGGGCGCGTGAACGAAGGTGATACTTTCTAGCGAAATATTATTTTCTTTGGCGCAGGCGCGCAGCTTTTCTTCGTCGCCGGTTACGGTGACCGATACGCCTAATTCCGCCACGGCGGCGGCGGCGCCACGCAGCGGCTCAAGCGGCACATGGTCGCCGCCAAAGCCGTCAATAACAATGTTCATGCAAAGCCCTCCCGTTGTTCTATTAAAATGTCATAGCTTCAAGCGACTGCATCGCACGTTGGGCCAAAGCAAGGTAGCGCGCCTGCTTGTCCCGGATTTTTTCGTCCTGCGGCGGCAGAATGCCCATATTACTGCCCATCGGCTGAAAATGCTTCACACTGACGTCGGTGATGTAAGAAAGCAGCGCGCCGAGCATGGTAACACGGGGCAGCGTGAGCGGCGCTTGACCGCTAAGCGCCCGCGCGAGCGAGATGCCCGCCCAGATGCCGCTGGCCGCCGATTCGATGTACCCCTCGACGCCGGTGATCTGGCCCGCGAATCGAATGCGCGGCTCAGATTTTAACCGAAGCTGTTCATCGAGCAAACGGGGCGAATCGATAAACGTGTTGCGATGCATGACGCCGTAGCGCGCAAACACCGCGTTTTCCAGCCCCGGAATTAATGAAAATACCCGCTTTTGCTCACCAAATTTTAAATTGGTCTGAAAGCCGACGAGGTTATAAAGCGTGCCCGCGCGGTTCTCGGCCCGAAGCTGCACCACCGCCCACGGGCGGCGGCCGGTCGCGGGGTCGGTCAGGCCGACCGGCTTCATCGGGCCATAGCGGATGGCGTCTTTACCGCGCGCGGCCAGCACCTCGATGGGCATGCAGCCCTCGTAGACGGTCAGGTTTTCAAAGCTATGCAACTCGGCGCGTTCGGCGGTGGTCAGCGCGTTTAAAAACAGCTCGTACTGCTCTTTGTTCATCGGGCAGTTGATATAATCGTCCTCGCCGCGCCCGTAGCGCGCGGCAAAAAACGCCTTGGTCCTATCAATGGAGGAAAACTCGACGATGGGTGCTGCCGCGTCGTAGAAGCTCAGGCGCTCGGCACCGGTTTTTTCGGCGATGGCATCGCTGAAGGCCTCGCTGGTCAGCGGCCCTGTCGCGACGATGACCTCGCCCGTCTCAGGAAGGCTTGCCACTTCCCCCGTCACAACGGTGATCAGCGGGTGGGCGCGAATCTTTTCGGTGACAAGCGCCGCGAAGACATCGCGGTCCACCGCCAGCGCACCGCCGGCAGGCACCGCGCATTGATCGGCGCAGTCTAAAAGCAGCGAGCCCATGTGGCGCATTTCGGCCTTGAGCAGCCCGGCGGCCGATTCAAGCCGCGCGGCTTTGAGCGAGTTGGAGCAGACCAACTCGGCAAAATCGGCGTTTTTATGCGCGGGAGAAAACCGCTGCGGCTTCATCTCGTAAAGCGTCACCGCGACGCCGCGCTGTGCGAGCGCCCATGCGGCCTCGCAGCCCGCTAACCCCGCGCCGATAATCGAGACCGGGCTTAAAACGGGGCTCATTCGGCCTTCTCCGACTTGTCGGCGGCGCGGGTGTAACCGCAGTCTTCCTTGTGGCAAACAATGCCGCCATTGCGTCCCGCCTTTTTGAAAAGAAACGACCCGCACTTGGGGCATTTATCGGGCAGCGGCTTATCCCAGGTCATAAAGTCGCAATTCGGGAAATTGGCGCAACCGTAGAAGCTGCGGCCTTTTTTAGACTTTTTCGTCAGCATCTCACCGCCGCATTTGGGGCAAAAGCCGCCGGTTTTTTGCACAATTTTCTTGGTATTCTTGCATTCGGGATAGCCCGGGCAGGCCAAAAACTTGCCAAAGCGCCCCGATTTGATGACCATCTTGCGTCCGCAGAGCTCGCAGACCTCTTCGGTCTCCTCGTCCGGCACCTTGACGCGGATGCCCTCCATCTGCTTTTCGGCGGTTTTGAGCGTCGTGTCAAAATCGTCGTAGAAGCTGCCGAGCGTTTTGACCCAGTCATCCGTGCCGCTCTCGACGCGGTCTAAATTCCCCTCCATACCGGCGGTGAATTTAACATCGACAATGTGCTTAAACTGTTCGCGTAAAAGACCGGTGACCGTCTCGCCCAGCGGGGTCGGCGTCAGCGTTTTGGCGTTGCGCTCAACATAGCCGCGGTCGATAATGGTCGAAATAGTCGGCGCGTAGGTCGACGGGCGGCCAATGCCGTTCTCTTCAAGCGCCTTGATCAGCGACGCCTCAGTATAGCGCGCGGGCGGCTGGGTGAAGTGCTGGTTCGCCTCGACCTTTTGCATGTTGAGCTGGTCGCCCTCAGCCAGCGGCGGCAACGCAGTGGATTTTTCGTCCGCTTCGTCGCGGCTCTCCTCGTACAGCACGGTGAAGCCGTCGAATTTGACCGCGTAGCCCGACGCCTTGAAGGTATAGGCGCCCGCGACGATGTCGACAGACATCGTATCAAGCATTGCGTTGGCCATCTGGCTGGCGATGAACCGCTCCCAGATGAGCTTATAGATCTTATACTGCTCGGCCGAGAGGCTCTTTTTCGCCTCCTCGGGCGTAATTTCAGGCATCGAGGGGCGGATGGCCTCGTGCGCGTCCTGCGCGTTGTTCTTGCTCTTATAAACGCGGCGGGTCGCGGGCAGATAGTCCTTGGAATAGTGGGATTTAATATAATCCTCGGCGGCCTGCTGCGCCTCTTCGGAGATGCGCAGCGAGTCGGTTCTCATGTAGGTGATCAGACCGACCGCGCCGTGGCCCTCGACCTCAACGCCCTCATACAGCTCCTGCGCGACCTTCATGGTCCGGCGTGCCTGAAAGCCTAGCTTGCGCGAGGCCTCCTGCTGTAAGGTGGACGTAATAAACGGGGGTGCGGGCAGGCGGCGGCGCACGCTTTTTTTAACGCTCGTGACCTGCCACTGTGCGCCGTTGATGTCAGTGAGCACGGCGTTGGCCTCATCCTCGTTATGCAGCTCGATCTTCTCGCCATTTTTGAGCGCCAGCCGAACGTCAAAGCCCTTTTTGGCCGAATGGGCCGAGAGCTTGGCGTCGACCGTCCAATATTCTTCGGCGACAAAGGCGCGTACCTGCTCCTCGCGGTCGACGATCAGGCGCACCGCCACCGACTGCACACGGCCCGCAGACAGGCCCCGGCGCACCTTTTTCCACAAAAACGGCGACAGCTTATAGCCGACGATGCGGTCTAGGATGCGGCGCGCCTGCTGCGCGTCGACAAGGCTCTGGTTAATCTCGCGCGGGGCGGCCATGCCGCTTTTGATGCCGGTTTTGGTGATCTCGTTAAAGGTAACGCGGTTTTTTTCATCAAGCGGCAGCCCGAGCATCTGCGCGAGGTGCCACGAAATCGCCTCGCCCTCGCGGTCGGGGTCGGTTGCGAGATAGACGGCGTCGGCCTTTTTCGCGGCAGTTTTTAGCTCCGACACGAGCGCCTCCTTGCCCTTTATCTCCTGATATTGCGGCATAAAACCGTTTTCGACATCGACGCCAAGCTTCGATTTGGGCAGGTCGCGGACATGCCCCATCGAGGCAATGACCGAATAGTCCTTGCCCAGATATTTTTGAATCGTTTTAGCCTTGGCGGGCGACTCGACGATGACCAGATTAGACATATATTCGTTCACCTATTTCGTCTTTCAAAGAATTTTACTTTATGATATGCAGCGCGCCACCATTCGTCCCGGCATCATTTTGATGAGCCCGAACAGCTCTAAGCCGGTGAGCAGCGTTAAGAGCGTCCCTGCCGGGAGATCCGTCGCCTCGCAAAGCGTTTCAATCGCCGCGGGGCCGTTTTGCAGGCCGTTCATCACCGCAAGCTGCTGCGCGGTCAGATAATCGGGCAGCTCAGACTGCTTGGCCTCGTCCTTTTTTTCAGCACAGCGGAGTGTTTTGGGAGGCTTAGGCTGCGGTGCACTGTCTGAAAACAGCGAGGTTTGCCGCGCGGGCGGCGGGGTCAGCGGATAGCCGTATATCGGCACATAGCGCAGCAGAATATCGGCGGCGCAAAGCGCCGGCTCGGCCCCCTGCGAAAGCAGATAATTGCCCCCTTCGGACAGCGGCGAAAAAATGCTGCCCGGCACCGCGAAAAGGTCACGGTTTTGGGTCAACGCGTGCCCAGCTGTGAGCATGGTACCGCTTTTGCGCTTGCTTTGGACAATAATGGTCGCCATCGACGCGCCCGAGATCAGGCGGTTTCTCAGCGAAAAATGTCTGGCGAAGGGCGGCGTTTCCAGCGGATATTCGGTGAGCACCAGCCCGTTTTGGGGCTGCTCAACGAGGCCGCGCAGCGCGTGGTTGCGTTTGGGATAATCGATATCGAGCCCCGCCGCGATAAACGCGATGGTTTTGCCGCCAGCCTCAAGCGCCGCGCGGTGGCAAGCGGCGTCGATGCCGTGCGCCATGCCGCTAACCACCACACCGCCGAGCGACGCGATATCTGCGCTTAGTTTTTTCGCGGCGGCTATGCCGTATTCATCGGGCGCGCGGGTTCCGACCATAGAAATCAGATAATGCTGGCATAACAGCGAAAGATCGCCACGCGCATATAAAATCAACGGCATCGAATGAATATGCCGAAATCCCTCGGGGTATTCGGGGGAGTCGGGGGTCAGCACGGCTGCCCCGAATGCCTCGGTGGCTGATAAGATCCGCTCCGCCTCGATAAAGGACGGCGACAGCAGCGCGGATTTTTCGGCATCGGTAAAAAAATGATCGGAAGCAACGCGCGATTTTGAAAGGGACAGCAGCTCCTGTACCGGACCGTAGCGGGTCAATACCTCATGCGCGCGAGTGGTCCCCACGCCAAAAATTTGCTGCATCCACAGCCATTCCCGCGCGTGATGCGCATAGGTCATCGGCTGATCGCTCCTTTCGTACGGCGCGCGCAGCGGGACAGCTCCCACGCAAAAACGGTGGCCGCCATCGCGGCGTTGAGCGATTCGCTGTGCGTATCTATCGGCAATATCACGCGGCCGGTACAGGCCTCCTGCACCTGCGAAGGCAGTCCCGCCCCCTCGTTGCCGATGGCGACAACGGCATTCTCCAGCGAGACGGCATCGACCGGCAGGCTCTCGTCATCCAGTGCGGCGGCGTACACCGCAATGCCGTTCTGGCGCAGCGCATCGACGGTGGTCACAGCGTCGTCGGCGCAATAAACCGGCAGACGCAGCGCGGCGCCCATTGAGGCCCGCAGCACCTTGGGCGCCGCGGGGTCGGGGCAGTCGGCGGTCATAATAACACACGACAACCCGAACGCGTCGGCGGAGCGCAGAATCGTCCCGACGTTGCCCGGGTCCTGAAGCGCGCAGAGCAACAGTGCGCCGTTCGGGGCGGCCTTTGGCAGGCCCGGCAAAAACAGCCGGCCCGCGCAGATGGCAAACACGCCCTGAGGCGATTCGGTTTCAGCCATTGCTTCAGCCAGCGGGTCGGAGATCAGCAGCGTCTCGCGCGCTTTTATCGCCAGCCGGTCAAAGTCATCGCCTAAACGCCGCATGCCGCTGTCGGTGACGAGAAGCGTGAGCAGCTCGGCGTCGCTTTTTAGTGCATCGCACACAAGCCTTGCCCCCTCCAATGCGAACCGCTGCGATTGCAAGCGGTGCTTTCGGCTGGTGCAAAGCTTTCTGAATTCCTTGATTTTGAGGTTATCTTTTGAAGTAATTTCGAGCATGGAGCCTCCAATTTTCGATCCGCGTAGCACGCAGGGGGCAGCGCGTCTCACGCCGGAATAAAGGGCGCACCGCTGGAGTATTGATCGCACCCAAGCCCACTTTGAGGCATTTGTTATACGGAAGCGCGGTCATTTTTTCCAGTTCGACCCTAGCACAAACGTCCGGTCTGATCATCAGCCGGACGTTTGGGGGTTCTGATTAGCGGGCTGCCTTTGCCTTTTCGACAAGCGAGGTGAACGCCGCGGGATCGGCGATGGCAATCTCTGAAAGCATCTTGCGGTTGAGCTCGATACCGGCCTTCTTCAGTCCGTCCATGAAGGTGGAATAGTTCATATCGTTCATGCGGCAGGCGGCCGAGATACGGGTGATCCACATCTGGCGGAAGTTTCTCTTCTTCTGCTTTCTGCCGACGTAAGCGTACACACCGGATTTCATAACCGCCTGTTTTGCGGTTTTAAACAGTCTGCTCTTGCCGCCAAAATAGCCCTTGGCAAGCTTTAATACCTTTTTTCTGCGCTTTCTAGTCATCATAGCGCCCTTAACACGAGCCATATTTTATACCTCCGTTGGGTTGTTATTATTGTAATGGT